>JAITHE010000066.1 GCA_031280125.1 Treponema sp. | reverse complement strand
CAGTAGTTTGATAAGAACGGAAGGAAATATCATGACAAACAATGAGATTGTACCAGGATTTGACGATGAAAAAGATGACAGCCTCAAAATAACCTTGCAGGATGTAGAGGGCGTTGCCGGGGGGCTGATCCTGTACCTCACCGGGTACATCGACACCTATAACTCAAATTTATTCCAAAAGCGGGTCCAAAAGGCGCTGGAGACCGGTTTCGTCAGGCTGATCTTTCAATGCAGCGGCCTGAACTACGTCTCTTCCACCGGCATCGGCTCGTTCACCGCGTTCCTCAAAGCCGCCAAGCCCCGGAATGGAGATGTCGTGCTCCTGTCTGTACAGCCGAAAGTATATGAAGTCTTCCAACTGCTTGGGTTTTCCCAGTTCTTCAACATCAGAGACAGCCTGGATGACGCGATTGGCTTCTTCCGTACCGGGGAAGGGACCGACCAGATCGTCATGTTCCCCATGGTGTTCCCCTGCCCCGTCTGCTCCAAGAAGCTCAAGGCGACAAAACCGGGACGGTTCCGCTGTTCCGAGTGCAAGACCATCTTGGCGATTGACAATTCGGGCCAGGTTGTTTTAGGGTAAACGGCCCTTCCCCCAAGGACAGTCTTATGGAAAGGAACAAGGTAGAACAGTACCTCATCGACATGATGCTCCGTTACCGTGAAATCGATAAAAATATGTGGCTGGTGGACGACGGGGATCATAATTTGGCGGGATTGGTGATCATGCACGATGAGCCGGTGGTGATCGTCCGGGTAGCCGTGATGGACGTGCCGGGGGGAGACCGCCTGGCGCTGTTCACCAAACTGCTGGAACTCAACGCGGCGGACGTGCTTCACGGCGCGTATGCCCTGGAAAACGACAAAATCGTCTTAATAAACACGCTGGATTACGACACCATGGACTATGGCGAATTCCGGTCAACGCTGGATTCATTCAGCATGGCCCTGGCCCAGCATTATCCTATTCTTTCAGGCTACCGGACCTAAAGGAGGCCGCAATGGGCATTTTTTCCCGGTTAAAGACCCTTATCTCCTCGAATGTGAATGACGTTATCAACAAGGCGGAAAAGCCTGAAAAAATGCTGAACCAACTGCTCATCGATATGAACGAGCAGCTCATCGAGTCCAAAAAAGCCGTTGCCCTGGCCATTGCCGATGAGAAGAAGCTGGAACGGGAACTCCAGAACCAGCGGGCGCTCTCCGCCGAGTGGGAGCGGAAGGCGATGCTGGCGGTCCAAGCGGGCAAGGACGATCTGGCCAAGGAAGCCCTGCTCCGCAAACAGGAGTACGACAACGCCGCAGGTGAATACCAGAAGCAGTGGGAGGCCCAAAAGACTTCGGTAGAGAAGCTGAAGGAATCGCTGCGGGAGCTTCAGAGCAAAATCGAGGAAGCCCAGCGGAAAAAGAACCTGCTGATAGCCCGGGCCAAACGCGCCGAGGCCCAGCAGAAGATACAAAGCACGATTTCCGCCGTCTCCGGCAACCAGACGGCGTTTGCGGCCTTTGACCGCATGGCCCAGAAGGTGGATCAGATGGAGGCCGAAGCGGACGCGGCCAAGGAACTGGAGGATCTCTCCGCCGATGCCAGCCTGGACAAACGTTTTGCGGAACTGGAAAAGTCCGGCTCCTCCGCTGACCTCATGCTCCTGGAACTCAAAGAAAAGATGAAAGCCCTGCCGGATAAAACCTAGCGCTGGCAGCGGCCGTCCTTCAATATAAACGAACGGTGAATAAATTGTGAATAACTTGTTTATAGCGGGGAATTATTTACCAGACGCGGTGTTTAGTATACCATACGCCGCCGCTCGTCTGTTCTGGTAAATAAACAGCCATAGAAGTCCTTGTATAGCAATGACTTACATATAAATATCTATGGACTTACTGAGCAGGAAAGACCTGCTTCTGATTGCGCCCCCGATACGGCGGTTTACAGCCGGGGATTGTTTTGTGAATAAATTGTGGAAAACTTCCCCCGGATTCTGCCTTGGGTATCCGAAGCCGGGGGGCTCGTATGGCTGATATTACTATTTACGACATTGCCAGGGAAGCCGGGGTTTCTCCGGCCACGGTCTCACGGGTGCTGACCAGCAAGGCGCGAGTCAGCGACAAAAAAAGGATACTAGTGGAAGAGATCATCAGAAAGCATGACTTCAGGCCCAACGAAGTGGCCCGGCAGCTTTCCCGGTCTACCCGGATTCTAGGGCTTATGACTGCGGACATTAGGAACCCCTATTATGCGGCCCTGGCGGTGGAGTGCGAAAAGGCCGCCAATGAGCAGAGTTATACAGTGCTGCTCTGCAATATGTTTAACGACCGGGCTTTGGAGGATGCCCATCTGGAGAAACTCTACGCCCAGCGGGTGGAGGCGATCATTCAGGCGGGATGCCGGGTGGACGATCTGGTTACTGATCCGGAGTACGCGGAACATATCAGGCGGGTTACCCGGACCATTCCCTTTATCTCGACCGGAAAGCTAGATGGAACCGGCAGTTATTCGGTCCGGATCAACCATTATGAATCGATGAAACTCGTCATGGAACACTTAGTCTCCCTGGGGCACCGGGACATCGCGTTTATCGGCGGGGAGCGCCGGGTTCAATCAACCTACGAAAAGCTCCAGCAATACATCTATTTGATGGGCGCCTATGGACTTTCCTTCCGGGAGGAGTACATCAGAGAGGGAAACTATGAGGAATCCGGGGGTTACCGCTGCATGAAGGAACTTCTGGACGATCACCGGGCCCCTACCGCGGTGATCGCTATCAACGATTACAGCGCTATCGGGGCGATGCGGTCGGTTTTTGATCAGGGCTTGACCATTCCTGGAGATGTTTCCATTGTCAGCTTTGATAACACCTTTCTGAGCGCGGCTGTTCACCCCCGGCTGACTTCGGTGGACTACAACTATCCCGAATTCGGCGCCCGGCTGGTGCATACCGCCCTGCAAGTGATAGAAAAGGCTCCGGTTGAACCGGTTAGTCTGATCAGTCCCCGGCTTATCATCCGGGATTCCTCTTCATGCCCAAAAAACCGTGTTTGATACTATCTCGCCGCCAATACATCTCTGCCATATATATTCCGCATCAATAGGCAGGAAGCCTTCCGTATGGTTCATTTGTGCTATAAATAATACAATTGTGCTATTCCCCTTTTGGCAAACCCATGGTAACATCATAAATAGCATAAGAGCCTGTTCAATTTGAACAGGCTCTCAGCAAGGAGGTTTTTTTAACATGAAAAAACGACTCAATGCGGTTCTTGCCGTCCTAGCTATCCTCGCGTCCGTGTTTGCGGCGGGGGGGTGTGGAAACAACTCTTCCGGGGGGGGGGGGGGGGGGGCGAAATTAGGCCAAGCCGGCGGAAGCTCCAGAGAACCCCAGCCGGTACCTGCGGGAGACTGGAAACAGCCCTACCCCGTCATGGTAAACATTACCACAGTCAAAGGCTCCAGCAATGATCTGGTATTTGAGGCTGGTGATGACGAGGCTAACAACCCCTGGATACGGGCCTGGAAAAAAGATCTGGGCGTCGAGGTTACCTACGACTGGATCGACGCGGGAGGCTCCCAGTACGACACGAAGCTGAATATGGCCATCGCGTCTGGAACCCTGCCCGACGCATTCAGGTGTAATTACATCCAGTTCAGGCAGTTGGTAAAAGCCGGACTGTTGATGGATATTACAGAAGTGTATCAAAAATACACCTCCCAGCGCGTCCGGGACTTTGAAAAGACAGACCCTGATACTATTAAAACCGCAACGGTTAATGGTAAGCTGTACGGTGTACCTGGCTATTATTACGGCATTATCGACAATCCTCGTGACTTGTGGGTCAGAAAAGACTGGTACGAAGCGGAAGGCAGCCCTCCGCTGAAAACCGTGGCTGATTTTGAAAATTTGGCCAAAACCTTCATGCGGAAATACGGCGGCTATGGTTTGGCTGCCAGTAATACGCTTGAAGAACTCTTTATGACCGGGCCGATGTTCAACGTATACCTGGGTGCGCCCCATAACAACAGCGACTTCTGGTACAAGGATAACACGGGCCGCATCAAGGCGGGCGTTTCCCACCCGGAAATGAAAACCGCCCTCACTTATTGGGCCAAGTGGTACAAAGAAGGTATCATCAACCCGGACTTCGCTTCCACAGACACCAACAAGATGCTTGAAGACATCGTGAACGGAAAGACTGGCATGGAGCCCTATTGGCAATGGCAGGGATGGCACGCCGGGCCCAACCTGGTGGCGACTCAGGGCAGCGACAACGCCTATATGATTCCCTTCCCCTTCCCCACCGTGGACGGCTCTCAGGTAATGGGTCAGGTTGGTTTCCCCAACAGTTCCCTCCTCGTGGTGAACAAGAACTGCCCCAACCCTGCCGCCGTGATGAAACTTATCAGCCATGTGGATTACGTCATGTTTGATCCCAATACCGTGCTGACGGACGAGGAATTCCGCGGTTTTACCGACGGCCAGCGTGAACACACCCCCGGCGCGTTTAACGTCATCGACCCCCAGGCTGACATGATTCAGTTTGAACACGTACTCCACGCCCTCAAAACCGGCGATACCAGCCAGCTATTCACCGCGGGCATGAAGAAGAAATACGGGGATTCAACCAACTGGCTCACCAAAAAGGACCCCGGCGGATTGGGCGCCTACCT
>JAITHE010000029.1 GCA_031280125.1 Treponema sp. | reverse complement strand
CTTTATCGCCGCCGGGGCAGACCCCGCCAAAATAGCGGGCTGGGCCTTTGCCAAAGTTACCGTGGATGACGAGAACGGCAAGCCCGTACAGGTTGACAAAATCCTCAAACCCTTTAATCTCTTGTAGTTTTGACCCCAGAGAGCCGGTTTTAACGGCGGCGGGGTTTCCGGGGCAGACTGCGGCCTCCACGGGCCCGCAGCCCCGGGGCCGCCCCGCCATACCCTATGTCCGGAATTTCTGGACACGAGGTATAAAATTTCTGGACATCCGTCCTTGACATACCCCGTTTTTGGGGATTATATTATCCTTGAAATATACGAATCCTGCGTATATACTATACATTGAAGCAGGACGATACTATAGGTATACGGCCTGCACCCCCGGAAACCTTGGTTTCCGGATACGTTCTGTCCGGCAATTGTTTCTATCATGGATTATGGAGGAAGATTATGGCCTATAAAACAGTAAGCGGCGGTATCACCCCCCCCTCATCACATATAAGTCCTTGTAGTACAAAGACTTACACATTCTTTTCGGCAGGGCTTGCCCGCAGCTGCGCCGCCCTCTTCATCGTCCTTGCCCTGGGTTCCTGCGTCCAGCCCTTCAATGTAATCCGGGAGCGGGCCTCCGCTCCCACCATTGTGGGGACCTCCGCAGCCGGAACCGGTATGTGGCGGCTCCTGCTGAGCCGGCCCTACCCGGAGGATTACAAAATCCAGGCGGCCACCGATAAGGACTTCCGGAACCTGCTGAGGGTATACATGGCCGGTAATACGGTATACGTGGAAGGCGAAGAGTTGGAGCTGATCTACCTGCGGGTAACTGACCCCTCCTCCATAGCCGGTCCCAGCGACATCGTAGCCTTCAACGTCAACAGCGGAGGGGCGGTCGATTTGTCCAAAACCTGGGAAGACGTGCTGGCCCAGATCAGCGAGGCGGGAAACGGCATTACCAACGTCATCAACCTCTACGGGCAATACTGGGACCTGGAATTCGACGAAGGGAGCCTCCCCGGCGGCCTTGGAGGGTTCACCAATCCCTTCCAGGGGATTACCATTACCTCCGGCTCCATCCAGGAACTGAAGATTCGTTCCAACCATGTAACCCTGCGGGATTGTGATGTTACAAACCTTACTATCTACGGCAATAACGTCAGGGTCTTCGATAGTTATGGGAAAAATGTGAGTGTAGAGAGCAGCGTTACCGTCCCGGTCAAATTCTTCGACTGTCTTATCGACCAATTGTGGGGCGGAACACGGACGGATTTAGTGGGTACCGTGGTTTATTTTCCTTATTGATTGAGCGGAGGACAGGGCGGAAGGGTTTACGGCCTTGTTTCGCCCGGCGCCGTTTTTTAGCGGCATGCGTCTGGAAACCGAAGGATCCGGACAATTCCATGACGGGTTTTTTTTAAGGAGGAAACCGGTGGCAGTTATAGTACGAAACGAAGGCGTTTTCGGGATTGGCCGGGCGGCGGTTCTTATTGCGGCCATCGCTCTTGGTTCCTGTACCCAGCCCTTCAATGTAATACGGGATCGGACGGCGGCCCCGGTAATCACCGGAAGCTATGCGGAGTCGGCGGCGGAATGGTGGTTCACCATGGAACTGCCCTACCCGGAGGAATACAAAATGGAGGCGGCCCGGGATCCTGATTTTCGGGACAGGCTTGACATATCCAGGAGGGGGGCGCGGCTCATTGTACGGGGGGAGGATCTGGGGATGGTATACTTTAGGGCGGTGGATCCCTACCCCGGGGCAGTCCCCAGCGACGTGGTTTCCTACAATGTACCCAAAAACAGTGTCAACTGGGAAGTAACCTTTGATGATGTGATGGATCAATTCTTGGACTGGGCCAACCATCATACCATCGACCTCTACGGCCGGCACTGGGACCATGACCTGGATGCGTCCAATTCCATTCTACTCGACGATCGTATCATACAAAACGGTTCCATCAAAAAACTAGCAATCGGGTATCCCGGCTATCTATTCATTAAGAATATGGACATCGATGAACTGGAGATGGATAATAACACCGAGTTTTTAACGATTATGAACAGTACCATCCAAAAGCCGTTGAGAATCAACGAGAATATGATAAGCATTCTAAAGACGGCCATGGGCAAGCTGGAGTTGGGGCCCAATGCCACCGCTTTCAACGCTTCAAACTGTACCGTCCAGGAACTTAAGGTCCTTAACTGGGTTCATGGCAACAATCTGCCCACGTTCCGGAACTGCCGCATTGAATACATGGCGTCCGATCGTGCAAGAATAACCGGAGAGAACACCACGATAACGGCGGGGCCCCCAGCCGGTCATACCTGGGAACAGGACATAGTGTCCCAGTACCCCTAGGATACCCGGGGCGTTGCTGCGCGGCGCCGGGGCCTGCCGGTTCCACGCTTTCCCCTTGCCCTTTGCTCCGTTTTGTGGTACAGGGGGAGGGTGAAAAAACTGCTTCCCCCTGGTTTGTGGGGGCTTCTGGTTTCGCTCTGTATCCTCCCCCTGCTTCCGGCCCGGGAAAATGCCCCGGATGATTTTATCGTCCGGGGCAGGGTGCTGGTTACATACCGGGGTCTTGAGCGGGATGTGGTTATTCCCCCCAAACTCGGCATTGACCGGATTGGAAAGCGGGCCTTTGCGGGGGCTCCGGTACAATCAGTTACGGTGCCCGTGGGGGTAGCCGCCGTTGAAGAGGGGGCCTTTGCGGGATGTTCCTTTCTTCGCTCCGTATCCCTCCCCAATACCCTCATGGTCCTGGGGCGGCGGGCCTTTTTTAACTGTTTCCTGCTGGAAAACGTCAATATCCCCATCAGTCTCCAGATCATAGAAGCGGGGGCCTTTTTTAACTGCCGGAGCCTGGGCAGACTGGAAATACCCGGATCCGTTAAAAGCATCGGCGCCAGGGCCTTTTCCGGCTGTTTGGGCCTTACCAGCCTTAGCCTGTCCCGGCGGACCCGGCTGGGGGAACATCCCTTTATGGGGGTCCGCTGCGATATTACCTATAGAAATTAAACCGGGGTTTCCCCCTCCCCTTCCTGCAAAGAAAAGCCTTGCGAATTTTTCCGTTTGATGCCATTATATTATAGTAATGACCATTAACCAGGAAGATGCCCTCTATGACTTCCTCGAAAATGTAACCGAACCCTTCAGCCTGGACGATATAAGCGCCTTTGTCAGGATGATAGAACCCGGGAGGAACAGCAGGCTTGCCGCGGAGATCTCCTCGTTTATGGACACCCGGCGCATGGCCTTTCCCCTGGAGGGAAAACGGTGGATTTCCCGCCGGGGCGCCTTTGAGCAGGCCCGGTTTATCATCAAGCCCACCCGGCTGGAAATAGCCAACGGCATCCTTATTCCGGGGCACCGCTGCATCCCCTTTGCCAACCCAATCCTTCTGCCCCAGGAATACCGTTTCCGCTGGCAGGGCAGAGACATACCCGTTACCACCACCGAAAGTCCGCCGGAAGACTTTTATCCCTTCTATACCCTCTTTGGGGATGAATACGCCCCCCAATATGTGGCCCGGGACAATCCCGAAAATGAAAAGGCCTTTAACTGCGACCCCTTCGAGGACCCCCCGGAGGTTTCCGTTCATACCCTGGATATGCGGAACATTTACCGGGAAATCTCCTTTGTGCCGGGGGATCTTTTTACAGCCTTTTCCCTGGACTGGAAGGAGGGGATCTTTGCCCTCCAGAAGGTTGCGGCGGATACCTGGACAAAGGAAGATCTGGCCCCCTGGATCGACGCCGCCGAAGAGGGTTTTCGCGGTTCCTTTACCTGCCTGGGCCCCGGCTCTTCCACGGAGGAACAGCTGGCCTATGCCTGCTGGTTCGGCGGCGCCCGGATGCGCAGCGTCCCCGCCCTGTCCATGGAGGAATTTCTCTTTGAGCTTACGGACAACATAGAAACCGTTCCCTACGGCATAGAAACCCGGTTTTGGTACGCCGGCAAAGACATTCCAGACCGTAAAGACCTGGAAGGGGTCAGGAGCCTGCCGGACAGGACCATGATCGAAGAGATCCTCTACCGGCGGGGGGCGCCCGTTTCCGAATATGTGGTGCAGTCCTTTGTCCGGGATGCCCTCTACCGGAACGACAAGGGGCTGGACCGGATTATCGAAAGGATCATTCCCCCTTCGGCGGGACTGGAGGGACGGGACAGGGAATATCTGGCGGACTATATCCTGGAGGTGCACCGGGAATTCGAGGAAAATTATTCCTGTTTCACCGACGCCGCCATGGGGCCCATACGCCAGCGGGTAGGAGAACTGCACACCGCGGTGGTGGAGCTGGCGGCCAAACTCCAAAAGGGCGGCATGGATCCTTCCTGGCTGCCAAAACACACCTTTGTGGTCCTTTCCCAAATCCAGGGGCACGCCGCCAGCGTTCTGGAAGATCTGGACACCGATGAAGAGCCTCCCCGGGCGGAACTGGAGGCCATGGACAATTCCATAGACAGCATGATCGACACCTACGAAGACATCCGGGATTTAATTGACGATGCCCTAAGCGGCTTTCGCAGGAACAATATTTCCCTTTTAAGGAAAACCCAGGGAAAGGACCAGCTTTCCTGGCGTATCATTCAGATCAGCCTGGGGGGTACCGGGATATGGAGGCGTCTGGTTCTGCCCGATTCCTATACCCTGGATGAACTGGCCCTGCTGATCAGATCCATGTTCAACTGGGGAAACGGCGATGAGATCCGTTTTGATCTGGATAGAGAAGCGGCTTCCATCGGAGACCTGAACCGCCGGGGCCTAAGTGAATTTACCGGGGAAATCGGAACCCGGTGGACGATCAAGGTGATAATCCTTTCCTGGTACCAGGCGGAACCGGGAGAAAAGATAAGCTGCGTCGCCGGCGCGGGGGCTCCTCCGCCCCGGTTTATCGACGGCCCCCTGCGGTTTCGCCGTTTTATCTCCGCCCTGGAACGGGGCAACGACGGGGAACGCCGCCTGGCCCAGAACGAGCTGGGCCGGGATTATGATCCAGAGGGCTTCGATATCGATTCCTGCAACCGCGCCATCGGCGGCCTAACCGGAAACAACTATGGAAAATCAGGGACCTAACCTTTCCACGTTTTTCCGCCGGGGCGGAATTTTTTATGCCGTACCCGGCGCCCAGCCCCGGTCGGTTCTGGTCCATTTAACCGGCCTCCTTCCCGGCCTGGCGGACCGGGAAGAGCTGCTCCAGGCGGTGTTTGAGCGGGAAGATCTGATGCCCACCGCCATGGGAAACGGTATAGCCCTGCCTCATCCCCGGAACCCCGTAATTCACAGGGAAGAGGCCCAGTTTGCCGCCCTGGCCTTTCCGGAAAATCCCCTGGACTGGGCGGCCCTGGACGGCAAACCGGTACATTCGGTTATATTGATTGTTTCCGCCTCGGCCAAGGCCCATCTGTCCGTACTCCAGCGGATTACCTTTTTTTGCAGGGACGGAGAATTCTGCCGTCTGCTGGAAAGCCGCGCCCCGGCGGAGGATATTCTGGGGTATGTGGAAAAAACCGAGACCGGCTGGATCTGACAGGAAGAACAGGGCCCCGGTTCCGTCTCCGGGGAGCGTAAAAAAAGGCCGCCCTAAGCCGGACGGCCTTCCCTAACTGTTTACTGGGCACTAATCTCGATAAGCCGCTTTGCACTTTCGGCCCGCTTTTTGATCTCCAGGGAAAGAACCCCGTTTTTGAAGCGGGCGGACACCGATTCGGGATCGGCGTTTTCCGGCAGGGTAAAGGACCGGCTAAAAGAAAGCTGCCGGCGCTCCCGGATCAGGTAACTGTCGTTCCCCTCTTCTGTCTTTTCCCCGTTCCTGTCGGACTCGATGGTAAGCTTGCCTCCTTCTATCTGGACCCGGATCTGTTTTTCATCAAACCCGGGAAGTTCCGCCTCCACCAGGTAGGCGCCGCTGGTTTCCTGAACGTCCACCAGGGGCAGTTTACCCAAAAGGGGGGCTCCGTTAAAGGGAAGCAGGGGGGAATCGAAGAAGGATTCCAGGAGTTGATCCATCACGTTCACAGGCCGCCGGTAAAGGGATACCGTTTTCATAATAAACCTCCAGAGAACTGATCAAAACCCCGGGGGGATTTGCAGTTCCATTGGCTTGTTTTCGGACCTCCATACGAAGCGTCCGTGCAGGACCTTCGCTGCCGCAGGGCCCTGCATTATTATACTAGCAAGAACCGTGCCAACTTTTGGGAAAACGGGCTTTTCTGCCGGACCCGGTAGAATCTACGGTCTCCGGAATCCCCGCCGGGGGCGGTTAATTCCTTGCACAGTAAGGAATTAACCGCCCCCGGCGGGGATTCTTCCCGTTCCGGCGGATTTCCGGCGTTTTCCGGCAAACCGCCGGATCCGCGGGTTTTTTTGACACAGCAGGCCGGTTTTGTATTTCCGGCGGGTTATTTTGATACACCGGTTCGTACCGGCGTAAAAAGCGTATCATTTTTACACAGTGGATACGGGGTTTTACCTTTCCCGGACCCCGGCTCCGGGGCCCTGCCCCGCCGGATGATCCCGCC
Organism: Treponema sp.; assembly: GCA_031280125.1. Lineage (GTDB taxonomy): Bacteria > Spirochaetota > Spirochaetia > Treponematales > Breznakiellaceae > JAITHE01. The sequence goes on along the minus strand of JAITHE010000029.1, from coordinate 4,106 downwards.
GCTTTATCAACCTAAAGGACCAGTAAACAATGTTGAGGAACAGTCCCATAAAGAGGGTTACCCCCCAAGTAGTTTGATGTTCAAAGGGATTGGCAAAGCGGTCGCCTATATCGGTAAGAACTTCGGAGGTTCTGGTAAAAAAATCCCAGCTGTTCCAGCGGAGAAACCGCCCTATGTAGATCCCAAAACTGCCCACAAAAAGCAAAAAAGAAGAAATCCCCGTAACCGCCGTCCGGGGGAGCCGCCGGCTGAAGATCCGCTCGATGTCCCAAAGGCTTAAAAAGCCAAAGAGCATCCCCGTCCAGGCGTAGGAAAGGATCATCAGGGTATCGTACCAGACGGGCATGGTACGGATTATTCTAAGGTGAAACAGGTCCGTAACAATATAGGGAGCATTGGGAAAAAACAAAAGCCAGAAGATCAGGATCAGCGCAATCCCGGTAAAGGATCTTTGTATCCCCGGTTTAATAAAAGAAAAACTGGTAAGAGCCCAGGGAACAAAGGCCAAAAAGAGGTTCCAGTTAAGAAAGAAAAAGCCCCAGGTTCCCGTATACAGTCTGCGAAACAGGGAAGTTCCAAAACAAAAGAACGAAAGCAGGGCCATAAAAGCGGTTTCATCAAGCCGTCCCGCTTCCCTGAGCCGTTTAACCATGATCCTTTCCTCCGCCGGGCTTCCGCCGGGCGGAGTCTGTTTTTCCCCCGCGGACAGCCCTCTGCCGGGCAATTTCGTAGAGCAGTATTCCGGCGGCCACCGATACATTGAGGGAATCGACCCGGCCCTGGCAGGGTACGGCGGCAAGACCGTCGCAGCGTTCCCGGAGCAGCCGGGAAAGGCCCGCTTCGCCCCCCATGATCAGGGCGGTGCGGCCTGTAAGATCCATATCCCAGGCGCCGGTTCCGCCGGAGTCGGCGCCGTAGATCCAGAACCCCCGTGTTTTAAGGAGTTCCACCGCCCGGACCAGATTGCCCTCTTCGGCGCAGGCTACCCAGGCGCTGGCCCCCGCGGAGGTCCGGGCAATTACCGGGGCATGTTTTGCGTTCCGCCGCCGCCGGCTTACCACCAGATCCGTCCTAAACTGATCGCAGGACCGGAGTATGGCCCCATAATTGTGGGGATCGGTAATCTCGTCCAGCACCAGAACCAGGGCATCCCGCCGGCCCCCCAGGGCGTCAAGAAATTCTTCCAGCCCGGAAACGGCGGCGGGCCCCTCCTCCACTTCCAGGACGATCCCCCGGTGATCCGGGGTCAGCCGGTCCAGCTCCGCCGCCCCTACCCGGTCTATCCGTATTTTCCGGACCGCCGCCAGGGACTCCAGTTCCCAGGCCCGAGGACCCGGTTTTGCCACCAGCAGGGGGCCGCAGGGAAAGCCCGATTTAATCCGTTCCTCTATGGCGTGAAAACCCGATATGTATCCCATCCGTATCAATTATAACTGTTTAGGCCCTTCAGTCCAAGACCGGGCCGCCTAGTCCAGCGTGTAGGTTTCGCCGTATTTCACAATCACCGCTTCCGGGCAGCCCTGGTCTTCTAGATATTTCTTAAAAGCCCGCTGACCCTCCGGTTCGCCGTGGACAATGAAGATCCGCCGCAGCCGGGAACAGTCCAGGGAGCCAATCCAGGCGGAGGCTTCGGCGTAATCGGCGTGGGCGCTAAAGGCGTTGATGTTTTCTATCCTGGCCCGGCGTCTGAACCATTGGCCGTGGATCTTTACTTCTTCTTCCCGGTTCTGGAGCCGCCGCCCCAGGGTATTTTCCGCCATAAAACCCACCAGCAGTATCACCGCGGCGCTGTTCCCGATATTGTTGGCCAGATGATGCTGAATCCGCCCGGCCTCGCACATGCCGTCGGCGCTGATGATAATCGCCGGACCCTTGAGGCTGTTCAGGGCCTTGGATTCGTCCACGCTGGTGGTAAAGTGGAGGCTGTTAAACCCAAAGGGGTTTTTGTGATGCCTGATAAAGGCTTCGTGAATTTCATCGTCGTAACATTCAGGATGAACCTGGAAAATCGTGGTGGCATTGGTAGCCATGGGAGAATCCACATAAATGGGTATGCCCGGCAGAATCCCTTCGTCTTCAAGCATGTGGAAGTAGTAAACCAGTTCCTGGGTCCGTTCTATGGCAAAGGCGGGGATGATTATCTTTCCTCCCCTTTCCGCGGCATACTGAACGATGTCCGCCAGCTTTTTCATGGCGTCGCCGGTCCTGTCGTGGCGGCGGCCTCCGTAGGTACTTTCGATTACCAGGTAATCCGGGGCCGGGGGAATTTCCGGGTCCCGGATAATGGGTTTCCCCGGACGGCCCAGATCGCCGGAAAAGAGGACCGTCCTCTCGCCGCCGTTTCCCGTTACCGTTATGGAGGCCATGGCGGATCCGAGGATATGGCCGGCGTCAAAGAATTCGCAGCGGACGCCGCCGCCCAGATAAAAAGGGCGGTGGTAGGAAACCCCCATGATCTGTCCCGTCGCTTCCACGGCGTCCTTTTCTGTGTAGAGGGGCTCCCAGGCAAAAATCTCCCCCCGTTTGCGGGCCTGGCTCCGGAGGTATTCGGCGTCCCGCGCCTGGATGTGGGCGCTGTCCATCATCACCAGGCTGGCAATATCCCTGGTGGCGGGAGTGGCGTATACGTTGCCCCGGTATCCCTTTTTGGTCAGCATGGGGAGCATACCGCAGTGATCAAAATGGCCGTGGGTAATAATAACCCCCTCCAGCCGGTCCGGCTCTATGCCGAGGCTGCGGTTTTTCCGGTCCGCCTCCGCCCGGGAACCCTGAAAAGCCCCGCAGTCCACCAGGTAACTCCTTCCCCCTGCTTCAAGGACATGCTTGGAACCCGTTACTTCTTCCGCTCCGCCCAGGGAATAGAGGTTGATTTCCATGGCGCAAGTATAGCACGGACCTAAGGGGCAAACAAGGCCGTATCCCTACCCGGATCTGCAGGCTGGCAGCGGCCTTCGTTCCCCTTGACAAAAAAGATGTATGCCGGTAAATTCCTAGTATTCCTATGGGGTATTGTTAAAATATCGGCGTACCGCCGGTTTCGGAAAATCCCCGGGGAAACATCATGACGCAACGGAGGTTGTTATGAAAAAACGGTTTTTGAAGGCGGCAGCGGTGCTTGCGGCGCTCGTACTGGCCGCCTGCTCCAAAAAAGGGACGGAACAATTCCCTCTGGGCGAATACGACATTGCCTATTCGGGTTCTGCCTGTGGATCCCCCGTGTCCATCGCCTTCCTCAACGGCTATTACGGGGAAGAAGGGGTCAAAATCAACCTGGTCAGCGGTACGACCTTTGAGTCCGACCGCAACGCCCTGGCCGCGGGCAAAATGCCGGTGATCAACGGGGATTTTCAGTTTTTCCCTGCGGTGTACAACGGTATCGACGTCAAGCTCATCGGCGGCCTGCATGAAGGCTGCATCAAGATCCTCGTCCTCAATGAATCGGATATTTATGAAGTGGCGGATCTCAAGGGCAAACGGATCGGCGTAGACGAGATTGGAGGCACCCCCATGTCGGTGGCTTCCGTGGCGGTGGGCGCCATCGGTATCGATCCTCAAACGGAAATCCAGTGGATTCCCTATCCCAGCGATCAGGAAATTCAGTCCATTGAAAAGGGAGAGGTAGACGCCATCGCCGTCTGGGATCCCTTTGCCACCATCGCCGAACGTTCCGGGAAATTCCGTACCCTGGTGGATATTTCCAAGGATCCGCTGTTTGCCGGAAAAAACTGCTGCTTTGTGTTCGCCTCCGGCAAACTGGTCAAGGAAAACCCCGCCGCCGTTGCCGCGGTGCTGCGGGCGTTGAACAAAGCCGTCGAGTACGAGGGAACAAACCCCAGAGAGGCGGCGGAACTTTTGGTACGGGAAAAGAAAGTAGCCACCGGTGACGTGGAACTGCTTGCCGCCCTTTTGGGGAGTTTCCATTACGACAAGCATTACAGCCGGGAGGCGAACAACGCTGCAAAGGAAGACGCCCGCTACTTTGCCCAGTGGCTTACCAAAATCGGCTATCTGCCGGAGGATCTGAACGTGGATAAGTTTATAGACGATCTCTACGTGGATATTTTCGCGCTGGAAGCCCAGCAAAAGGGAAAGTAGTATACTATGAA
>JAITHE010000154.1 GCA_031280125.1 Treponema sp. | reverse complement strand
TAGAGTTGTTCAGAAACCTCAGTTTCTGAACAAATTCCGCTAAAAAACGCACGTTTCGCAGTCCGTAGGACGAGAAACTGCAAGGACTGTGAGATAACCAACCGGGTTATCGAACAAGTCCACTCTAACAGGTGGCAGTCCGCATGTACACCGGAGAATTTCTTGAAAATCATACGCCGTAACTTCTTCCTTTTCATTGCCGCCTTCCATGCCGCCGCGCTTGGCGTCTTCTGTCTGGGCCTGTGGCTCTTTGCCGCCTGCGCCGCCCCTGTTTCCCGGCCGCCGGATTTGCAGGGATCCCAGGCCGCGGCGGAAGCCGGGGCGGATCATACCGCGGCGGAAGCGGCGCTGCGGCGCAAAATCGCCCAGATGCTGCTGGTGGGTTTTCGGGGCACGGAACTGACGCAGGACAATCATATTTACCGGGATATCACCGGGCTTGGTATCGGCGGGGTGCTGCTCTTTGATTACGACATGCCCTCCCGGAGCCGGCCCCGGAACATAAAGTCCAAAGAGCAGCTTACCCGTCTCTGCACCGCCCTTCAGAACGCCGCCCCGGCGCCGCTCTTTATCGCCGTCGATCAGGAAGGAGGCCGGGTCAACCGCCTTCGGAGCGAATACGGTTTTCCGGCCTTCCTGGGCGCCCGGGACATGGCCGCCGATTCCAGCGGTCAAACCACCAAAGCCCAGGCGGAAAAAACGGCGGCCCTCCTTTTCGACATGGGGATAAACCTCAACTTTGCCCCCTGCGTGGATCTGGACCTGAACCCCGCCAATCCCATCATCGGCGCTTATGGCCGCAGCTTTTCCGCCGATCCCGCCGAGGCGGTCCGCCACGCCGCCCTGTGGATCAATGCCCACCGCCGCCGGGGGATCGTTTCCGCCCTCAAACATTTTCCCGGCCATGGCAGTTCCGCCGGGGATACCCACCGGGGCCAGGTGGATATTACCGGCCTCTGGCAGGAGGCGGAACTGGAACCCTACCGGCGGCTTCTGGGCGGCGGCTCCGGCGGCCCGGCCCTTTCCGGCAATCCTGTGGAATACCTCATGGTGATGACCAGCCATGTCTTTCACGCCGGCCTCGATCCGCAAAACCCCGCCACCCTTTCCGCCCCGGTCCTTTCGGGCCTCCTCCGGGAAAAAACCGGCTGGCGGGGGATCATCGTTTCTGACGATATGGACATGGCCGCCATCAAGGCCAACTACGGCTTTGAGGAGGCCCTGGAAAAGGCCGTCAACGCCGGGGTGGATGTCCTCTGCCTTTCCAATAATGGCGGCGCTTACGACCCCCTGCTGGCTCCCAGGACGGCGGAGGCCCTCTACCGCCTGGTGGAAACGGGGCGGATCACGGCGGAACGGATCGAGGAAAGCTGGAACCGGATCATGGCGATGAAACTGACCCTGGGCCGGTGAAAGGTTTGCTTACCCTTCCCCTGTTTTCCATGGTATACAATACAAAACCTGCAAAAGAAGGACCAAGGGGCGGCTATTCCCGCTGCTCACGGGGGCGTTTCTTCCGCGGGGCTGGCAAAGAACTGCATTAACTGAACAAAGTAATACATCCGCTTGTAGTCCCTGGTAATTCGCTTGGCCAGCGGCTCTTCCGATACATTTTCCAGTTCCCTCCAGTTCATGATAATCCCCGGGGGGGTCTTGGGGATGTCCTCCAGCAGGCTTTTAAAGTGTTTCCCGATGATCACACAGTTTGCCATGGCGGTGTTGATCATCCGCTGGGCATTGCCGTTGACCGTGTTCAGGATAATCCTGATGTATTTACCCTGGCCCTTATCCCGGTCTACCTTGGGCAGGGTCTGTTTGATCCGCGCCCCGTGTTCCCCCTTTTCCCCCAGGGCATCGTCCAGGGCGTTTATTTTATCCTGGAGTTCCATGATTTCATGGAAGGCGTTGGACATGGGCTGGGACAAGGAGGTGCTGATCCACTGGCCCCGGACCAGGAAGAGATCGCAGAGTTCCCGGACTTCCTTTTTAAAGAAATCCAGCAAAAAGGCCTTAAGGTAGCTTAGTCCCGCCGCCTTGGTGAACCCTTCAAAATTTTTCTTTACAAGAATTTCCCCCGCCTGGGGGGTATAGTTGTTCAGCCTGTTCACATCGGCGGAACCAAAAACAGTCTGGGCAAGCTGATCGATCTGGGCGCTCCGTTTGTCGTTCTGAATTTTACCCAGGATACTTTCTATTTCGGCCCTTTTTGCCTCCAAAAAGGTTTCGGCCAGCCGTTCATTGGGAGATGTAGAAACAGACTGCCAGACGGGGTCCTTCATAACCTGTTGAATGATCTGTTCCAGAATACGGCTGCGGCCTACATCCTTCAAAATCCGCACCGTCTTGAACCACTGATCCGGCTCCATCACATCTATTCCCGCCTTGTATGCCTTAAGTACCCCCAGGGCGGTTTTCCAATCCCGGTCCATTTCCACCACCGCGGATAATTCCATAAAGTCCTGGAGCGCTTCTTTTAATTCCGCGGCCTTTACCGGCTGGAATCGGGGCTGATAGTTAAAGTTTCGTTCAGTTATTTTGGAATCGAATTTTTTCAGCAGAAAGAAAAAATCAAAATTGACAAACCGGGACAGGGTGATAATGGTATTGTAGCAGCTATTAACGGCATAGATCCGGACACTGTCAAAGGCGGCCATAAAAGCGGCAAGATCCCGCTTAACCGTTTCCGCCAGATTCTTGATAGATGCGGAAGCAGCTTTTTCCTGGATGGCGGCGGCGTCAAGCTGGTCCTGCAGGGCCCTGAGGCTGTTATCAAGAAAGGCGTCCAGGGTTATCTGCTTAAGCTGCTCCGACTTGGCGGCGTTCTGGAGAAAAATCTGGGCCGGGGATACAACCTTGTACAGATCGTAAAAAAATTTTGCCGCGGGCGGTTCCAGTTCTTCGCTTTTAACTTTGAAAAATTTACTGTACTTGTTCTGGGACAGGGCCTTGCTTACCTGGCGCATCCGCTTTTTGGCGAGATTTCTTGGATCGTTGTCTCCGGAAAAAAGCTTCGCTATGATTTCCAGTAAACCCATGCTTTATTATCGCACAACCATCCCCCTGGCCGTCAAGGCCATATTATGGGAAAATAACTGGGGCCGCCGCCTATAATACGCTTTGGAGGAACTGCCGGGTGCGGGGGTTTTCGGGATTGCTGAAAATCGCCTCCGGGCGGCCCGTTTCCAGGATAGTCCCTTCAAACATTACCACCACCCGGTCCGCCGCCTCCCGGGCAAAGCCCATCTCGTGGGTTACCACCAGCATGGTCATGCCTCCCTGGGCGAGGGTCTTCATCACCGCGAGGACCTCTCCCACCAGTTCCGGGTCCAGGGCGCTGGTGGGTTCATCAAA
>JAITHE010000098.1 GCA_031280125.1 Treponema sp. | reverse complement strand
TCAGTTACGCGATTGTCAGGAAAGTTGTAGGTACGGATGCGTTCAGAGCGGTCGCCAGAACCGACCTGGGTTTTGCGGGCCTCCGCCCGTTCCGCCGCCGCTTTGGCCGCTTCCATTTCATAAATCCGCGCCCTGAGGATCCGCATGGCCTTGGCCTTGTTTTTGATTTGGCTTTTTTCGTCCTGGCAGTGTACCGTTACCCCCGTGGGCAGATGGATGATCCGCACCGCCGAGTCGGTGGTGTTGACGCACTGGCCGCCGGGGCCGCCGGCCCGCATCACGTCGATCCGCAGGTCGTCGGGGCGGATATCGATCTCCGTTTCGTCCGCCTCGGGGAGTACCGCCACCGTTACCGCCGAAGTGTGGATCCGGCCCGAGGCTTCCGTGGCGGGGACCCGTTGAACCCGGTGGACCCCCGACTCGTAACGGAGATTTTCATAGACATTGCGGCCGCGGATGGAAAAGACGATTTCCTTAAAGCCCCCCAGTTCTGTTTCGCTGGAACCCATGATCTCGAACTTCCAGCCCCTGGTTTCGGCGAACCGGGCATACATGCGGTACAGGTCCGAAGCAAAGAGGGCAGCCTCGCCGCCGCCGGTGCCGGCCCGGATTTCCATGATAATATTTTTTTCGTCCAGCGGGTCCCGGGGAACCAGCAAAAACTTAAGCCGGTCACCGGAGTCCTGGAGCTGCCGTTCCAGTTCCCGCAGTTCCTCCCGGGCCATCTCCTTCATGTCCGGATCCTTTTCGTCCTGAACCATGGCCCGGGCTTCCTCCAGCTGTGCCGAGAGGTTTTCCGTTTCCGCCGACGCTTCCGCCACGGCGGAAAGCTGGGCGTATTCCTTCATGGTTTCCCGGTAGCGTTTCTGATCCCGCACCAGGTCCGGGTTTTCGATGAGCGTTTTAACTTCGCCGTAACGCCGGAGCAGGGAATCGAGCCGTTCGTTCATGGCTATACATTAGCGAAAAAAAAAGCGATACTCAAGATATGGGAGCGGGAGCGGTTTTTACCGGTCTTATTGAAAAAATAAAGGCGCCTTTGTCCCGCATGTACGGCCTTGTTATATCCCACCTGCGTATTGTTCTGATCGCCGGGGGCGCTCTGCTGGTTATTATTGTTCTGCTCATCGTGCTTGCCCTAAAAACAGTCCTGACAGCTTCCCCTTCCGCAGCCTCCACCGCCCAGACGCCGGTCCTGCCCGGGAAGGATCCCGCGGTGATTCCCGGCGGCCCGGTTTCTCCGGCGGAAGATTTTTTTCTTCCCTACGAGCCCGATTTTGTCCCCGGCGTGCTTTTGGAACGGGAACCTAGGACGGGATGGGCCGAAGAAGACGCCCGGCCCTTTTGGTCCGATCCCATGGAAGGAAACGAAGAAGCCTGGCGGAAGCGGATTGAATCCGGCATAGACGCTTTGCTGGAGCAGGTCCCGTGAGGGTCCCCGGGTCGGGCGGAGGATGCTTCCGGCTTCTTTCTGCAATTTTTCTTTTGACGATTCCGCTTTTTTTCGTGTCCGTCCTTTTCTCATGCACAGGAGGACCCGCTGCGGAAGTTCCCTCCGCCCTTTTACCGGAGACTGGAGAAACCCCGTCTGAGGATGTTCCGGTTTTCTCCTTTCCGGGGGAGGTTTCTGTGGATCTTCCCGGGGAGCCTCCGGAAGGGGCAGGGGAAGAAGCGGATCCCCCCCTGCCTGTTTTGGATCTGGCCGAAACCAGTTACCCCGATCCGGCTCCCCCTGAAAATATTACCGGGCCGGTTTCCGCGCCGGAACCCCGGAATGTCCCCGTGCCGCCCCCCGCCGCTGCCCCTGCGCCCGTTCCCGCCGCGCCGCCGCCCGTGTCTTCCCCTCCGCCGGCCCCGCCTGCTCCCGCCGCCGTTCCCCAGCGGGAAACGCCTCCCCCTGCCCCCCCGGCGCTGGTCCGGCCTTCCCTGCCCGGGCCGCCGCCGGATCCCCCCCGGGAAAGCTTCTCTCCGCCTGTTCCGGACATGCCCTTCCGTCCTGTTACGATCCTGCCCGCCGAACCGGAGGAGAAAGATGTAACCTACTCCCGGACAGTCAGGGCCTTCGTAGGTCAGTTTATCGAAATTCCCTTCCGGGGCCGGGGTTGGGTCTACCTGGGCGAATTCGGGTCCCGCCGGGGGGTCAGGTACGATTCCCGGAGAAATGACGAGGACGGCATGGTATTTGTATTCCACGCCGGAGAGGAGGGAACCTACAGCCTGAAATTCAACCGGCAGGATTTTAGCCGGGATTACATACTAAACGATTATGTCCAGGTGGTTGTGGAAACTCCGCCCCAGGCGACAGGTTCCGCCTGGTCTAATCCCCAGGCGCCGCCGGAGCGGGTATCCGCCGGTCCCCGCTGGCCGCCGCCGGGAGATCTTTCCCCCGGAGGGCAGGGGGATTTTGAAACCGGCGGATTTTCTCCGGTTCCGGAACTTTCCGGCGCGGCGAATCCCGGCCTGCCGGTTTCAAGTCCCCCGGCGCCGTCAGCCGGTGAGGGACCTGCCCGCGATCAAGCCATTACGGGTACGGCCAGCGGCGAAACCCCGCTGTCTGCAGCCGCCGCAGCCGCCGCCGCGCCCTCCGCTGCGCCGCCGGCCAAAACGGAAGCGGCCCAGTCCGGTCCGGCGGCTCCCGAAGAATGGCTCCAGCGGGCCCGGACCGAGTACGAAGGAGGCCGCATCGCCGGAGCTCTCAGCGCCCTGGAAGAGTTCATGAGCCGCTACCCCGCGGGGAGTGACGAGGCCTACTGGCTCTACGGCCAGGCCCTGGAAGCAGGCAATGAGGCTACCCGGGATATCCGGCTTGCCCTGGATTATTACCGGCGGCTTTTAAGGGAATATCCCCAGAGCCGCCGCTACGACGAGGCCCGGCGGCGCGCCGCCTATCTGGAACGGTTTTACTTTAACATTCAGTAAATTCGCATTAAACCAGTCAGCATAATGATTTTTCTATCCTGCGAGACTTCCGCCAGACCCTGTGATACTGTTCAGCTGCCCCGTGGCCGGCCGCGGGGAACCTTATTCCTCATCAAAATAATCATTGTCTATCTTTTTAATTTCATAGGTCTGCTGGTTTGAAACGCCGATATTGTATTCTATCATCAATTCGGACAGCTGAATCCCGTCAATTAAAATGATTTTTGTCTCATTCTTGGGCGTATATTCCAGCGCCTCCTTTGAGAATGACGAAGCCGTTATAAATATGCCTTTTTTTGCCCCCTGCCCGGCCAAAGCTCCTACAAATTTGTGCAGTTCGGGCCTTCCTACCACATTACCATCCTTCCATCTTTTTGCCTGAATATATATTACGTCCAACCCCAGTTTATCTTCCTTTATAGTGCCGTCTATGCCTTCATCGCTTGCTTTGCCAACGGCTTTACCGGCATCCTTTATGGAACCGCCGTAACCCATTTTAACCAGCAAATCCACAACGAGCTTCTCAAAAAATGACGGGGCTATGCTTCTTACTTTTTCCAGGATCTCATCAGCCAGCGTTCTTTTTATATTTTGGAATGCCGATTCCATCAATTCTTCCGGCGTGTGAATTTCAGTACCGCCGGCCATTCCACCGTCATTTTTATCAAGGTTTGTTATTTTTGTAAATTCATTATACTCATCAAATTGCTTCAGCAATTTCATATCTATTTTTTCAGGCTTTTGTTCCAGTATTGACAAACCCCTTTCTGTTATCTGAATATAGCCCCTCTGCGGGTACCGCAGCAAACCGGCCTTTTTCAGATGCGTTTTTGCCCAGCCCGCCCTGTTTTCAAAGACCGGCTGCTTGCCGCTTGGCAGCAGCTCCTTTTCTTCTTCCCCGGTCAGCTTAAACCATGCCGCCAGCCCGGTAACCACATCCTTGTACACATGCGTCTGTTTATCGGCGGCGATATTCATAAAGGGCAGCATAATGGATTGAAAATCCGGCATAGCCATGGCATTTCTCCTTGATACTCAAGCATACGGCGGTAAAATCATGCTGTCAATACCTTTGTGTGCGTGCTATTTCTCCAGCAGATACAAATATTCCCGCACATACATTTCCCTGGTCCGCACATTCCTGCCGCCCCTGAAGGCGTTGTATTTTGTTTCCAGCACCTGAACCCTGCCAATGCGTCCGAGCATATTTTTCATCTGCTCAATGCCTATAAATCCTGCCGAGTTAAATGAAATCAGCACGTACTTTGCCTTTATGTTTTCCACAAGCTCCGTCAATGCTTTTAGCGCATGCTTTTCCTTGTTGTACTGTGAACGATTCCAGCCGGCGGGGATGCCTGATATTGTACTGGCGCTGTCAGGGCGCTTATAATCAAGGATGAGATTAAGCATAAAATAGTTTGATCCGTATGGATGCTGATTATAGGGCGGATCCACATACGCCATATCCACTTCGGGCAGGGTATGGATTACCTCATTTGAATCCCCGCGGCATACAATTGTATCACAATTAAAATTACTGAACACCGGAAAGGGCAGTTTTATATCACCGGTGATCCTGAACAAGGCGTTCCGGCACATTCCCCCAAATTGTCCGGTTCCCGTTTCTTTGTTTTTGTAAAAACCCTTAAAAAGGCCGGAAGTATTCGCATGTATGGAAGCCTCCGATAACAAGGGCGCTAAAAAATAGCGCCGGTATTGTTCCGGTATTTTTTCTATCATTCCCCTGACGGTGTCTATATATTCCGCATTCCGCGGCGTATAAAATACCCGCTCCCCCGGCCGTATGTCTGCGTCATCTTTTGGCGCATACAATTCAGATATAATTCCTTTTATTAAATGGCTGCCGGCCCCGACAATAATTTCCCTGTAATAGTCCAGCAGCAAGGACATGTCAAGATCATCCTCATTGGATAAATAACATTCGTTTATCACCTGGGAATAGTGTTCCAAATCATTGACAATAAGCAACTCGGAAAACCGTTTTAAATACCTGGCAACGATTCCCGATCCGCTAAAGACATCAAACGTTCTTAATTTGGTTTTATTCAGCCGTTTTTGAACCTCCCTGATTCCGCCCTCAATAAACCCAAGCAAGGATCGTTTATTTCCCATATAAGTAATAAGCTGCCGGGCAAGGTATTCCTTTTTTTCATCTATGGCTTCCTGTGTTTTTACACCCAATAAAACCAGGTGTCCGCTCATGCCGGTCATACTAGCACACTTTCACAGGGCCGCCCAGTCTTTCTAAAATGTCCCTCCTGCCCCGGGCCAGGTTCCGGATACAGGGCGGGACACGCCGCAGGCGGCGGTATGGGCTGCGCCGGACAGCCCGGTTTTCCATTTTTGGCATAGATCTGCCATCCGGCGCAGCCGGATACCTTGGGAATCCTCCGTTTTGTTAAGCTGAATCTGGGTAAAGGCTTCGCCGTCCGGGCCGGAAATACGGCGCCGGTTGTTAGCTTTGCGGGGGGGGGGGGGGGATACCAGCCGTCTTTTTTCCGGCGCTCCGCACGGCAAAAAAATATGGTAACCCTACAGATGCCCCTCGTCGAGGATAACAATATCCACCCGGCGGTTGTTCATCCGGCCCTCTGCGGTATCGTCCCGGCTTATGGGCATGGTAGCGGCAAAGCCCGCCACCTGAAACCGGTTCTCGTCCACCCCGATGTCGGCCAGGTAGTGCAGCACCGCCAGGGAACGGGCAGTAGAAAGTTCCCAGTTGGAAGGCCATATCGCCGGATCCGTGTCGGAACCGTCGGTGTGGCCTTCGATGCGGAAACGGCGGCCCGCCAGTTCCTGGGAATTCAGCATGGACCCCAGCCGAAGCAGAATATCCCGGCTGTCTTCGTAGTTGATGGCGGCGCTGGCAGGGCCAAAGAAAAGGTCCGAAGCCAGACTGATCACAACCCCCCGTTCTTCATGGGTAATCTTTACCTTATTGGATTTAACATCCGTCTGAAAGAGGCTTGTGGCCCGCTTGAGGGCGGTTCCCAGGTTGCGGCCCCGGTCCATGGAAGGCAGGGCCAGCACTGTGTTGCCCAGATCGGCGCTTTTCCCCGGCGAAGTGGTATTTCCCCCGGTGGAGGCTCCCATGCCAATGGCGTTAAAGGCGGAGATCATCTGCTGGAGCTGGATGGGATCCGAATCATCGGGATTAAAAAGGGCGACAAAGAAGCAGAGCATCAGGGTAACCATGTCCGAATAGGTTACAATCCACTCGCCGCTGGGGCCGCCGATATCCGGTTTTTTCTTCTTCTTCGCCATCGAAATTTCCCTTTAACGTCCACTTCGCAGGAAAACCCGGAACGTTTCCCCAAAACATGCTATTTTAAGGATACTAATCCTTTAGAACTTCGTTTTCCACCGTTTTACGATCCGCCGGTTCCAGATAAGAAAGCAGCTTCATGGCCAGGATCCGGGGATTGTCTCCGGCCTGGATGGAAAGGACCCCCTCTATCTGCATTTCCTTTACCTTCGATTCCGCCCCGTCCTGGTTTTTGAGTTTCCCCGCCATGGGGATCATAAAAAGGTTTGCCATTATGGAACCGTACAGGGTGGTGATAAGGGCCACGGCCATGTTGGGCCCCAGGGCGCTTTTGTCTTCCAGGTTTTTCAACATCCCAATAAGACCGATAACGGTTCCCAGCATCCCAAGACCCGGCGCCAGGGTACCCCACATATTGATTTTTCCAATACTGCCCGCATGGCGTTCCTGCATCTGGGAAAGTTCGGTTTCCATCAGGGAACGGATAATCTCCGCATCCGTGCCGTCCACCACAAGGCGCAGTCCCTTTTTCATAAATTCATCTTCCAGATCTTCCAGTTCTTCTTCCAGGGCCAGAAGCCCTTCCCGGCGGGCCTTTTCCGACATGGACATCAGTTTGGTAATAATCCCTTTTTCGTCAAAGGTGGGGACCTTAAAGGTAAGCCCCAGGATGCTGAAAATACCCAGGGAGCCGGATATGCTGCCAAAGGTAAAAAGGGCAAACCAAGAGCCCATCACTACGATGAGGACCGATGGAATATCCACAAAGGTAAGAAGTCCCGTACCTCCAGTGATGATACCCAGGCCGACCATTCCAAAACAGCCCGCCAAACCAATTATGGTTGCTATATCCATAAAAGCTACTCCTCGTTTTTAAAAGCCCCTATGCGCCGGCGGTATTCTACAATCCGGTCAATTACTTCCTCAACATTTTCCCGGACCACCACATATTTTCCAGACAGCATAAGCAGGGTAGTGTCGGGATGAACCTCGATTGATTCAATTTGATGGGGATTGATGTAGTATTCCTTGCCATTAAGCCTGGTTACTTTGATCATGGTTCTCCGGGAGGATGCGGAAGGCAAGGAAGCGGGATCCCCCGGATCCCGCTTCCTTGCCCTTCAGCCCCTATCCTCCATCATAAACTGTTCTAGCGTTTCAGCGTAAGCAGTTCCTGAAGGAGCTGATCCGCGGTTTGTATGGTCCGGGAATTGGCCTGGAAACCCCGCTGGGTAACGATCATGTCCACAAACTGGTCCGCGAGGTCCACATTGGACATTTCCAATGTACCGGAGATGATCTTTCCCTTGCCGGCCACCCGGGCGGGGCCTACGTTAGCCAGCCCTGAGTTGGTGGACTGGACAAAGGTATTTTCCCCCGCCTTTTCAAGGCCTCCCTGGTTGGCAAAGCTGGCCAGGGCTACCTGTCCCAGGACCCGGTTGCTGCCATTGCTGAATACCCCGGTGATAATCCCGTTCTGGTCTATCTTGAAGTTATCCAGGTAGCCCATGGTATAGCCGTCCTGCTCCACCGCTTTGGAAGAACTTTCTTTGGCGTACTGGGTAATGGCCCGTTCATAGCCCCCCACCTGCCCCAGGTCCAGGGTAAAAAGCTGGCGCACCGGAGCGCCGTCATCTCCGGGGGTAGTTCCCAGCACATCGTAGGCCACGTTCATGATGATCTGGCCTTCCCCGCCGGACTCGTTCCCCGCGCCGTCGGCGGCGGAAAGAAGAAGGCCGTCGTTGTCAAAGTTAACGGTAAAAACATTAGGCCCTCCCACCGCGGGAGCCTCTTCCCCCAGGCCAATGGCGGCGTTAACAGGGGGATCGCTCTGGGGGTCCACCACCGCCGCGGCGTTCCAGCTGTTATTTGTGCCCGGTACCCGGGTGAATTCCACCTGCAGTACATGAACCTCTCCAAAGGAATCATAGATGTTGATGGCAGTTCTCCAGGTACCCTCCCTGATCTGGGCAGGGGTGGGGTTTTCAGGAATCTGGGGAATCCGCTTGTCGATGTTACAGGCAAAGTTTACCTGGGTGGTAGCCCGGGCGGGATCCTTGGAGCCCACGGGGATGACGATATCTTCGATGTCCCGGGAAACGTCCAGATACTGCTGGCCGTCAATATTTTGGGCCATCCAGCCCTGGACCCGCATGCCGTTGCCCGGATTTACCAGGGTTCCCTGATTGTCCAGGCCGAAATTCCCCGCCCGGGTATAGAAGTTTTGGTCGGCGCTTTTTAGTATAAAAAAGCCCGTGCCCATCATGGCCAGATCCGTCTGCACCCCCGTACTCTGGAGGGCCCCCTGAAGGTGGATTGTGTCGATGGACGCCACCGACATCCCCAAACCTACTTCCTTGGGATTAATGCCCCCCAAGTCTTCGGTGGGCCGGGCCGCACCGGCGATCTGCTGGTAGAGCATATCCTGGAAATTTACCCGGCCCTTTTTGAAACCGGTGGTATTGACGTTGGCGATGTTGTTACCCACCACGTCCATCCGGGTCTGGTGGTTTTGCAGCCCCGAAACTCCGGCGTACAGTGAACGCATCATAAGGCAGCCTCCTTTTCCTCAAATACCGTCTGTACCTGATCCCAGTTATAGTAGGAACCGTTAACAAGCACCTGGGGGATTTTTCCCCTGGTTACGGCCCGGACCGTTCCCTGAACAAGCCGCTCGCCGTCGGTTATCTCCACCGGTTTTCCCAGCGCTGCCGATGCCTCGGAACCGGAAAGCAGATCCGCTATGCGGGAAAAATCACCGGACAGTTTGTTAAACCCCTGGGCCATGGAGGTGATCTGCTCCAAGCTGGAAAACTGGGCCATTTGGGCGATAAATTCCTTGTCCTCCATGGGAGCCAAAGGATCCTGGTAGGAAAGCTGCTTCATCAAAAGTTGAAGGAAATCATCCTTGCCCAAAGCCTGCCGGGGGACCCGTCCGTTTTCTTTACCCTTGATGAAGGTTTCAACGTTTAAGTCGTTTACTTCCTGGACCCGCCGGGTTTTATCCTCGGGGCTCATTTCAAACTTCGGCGCTTCTCTTTGTACCGCGTCTACCATGCTCATTGCTGTTCTTTACTCCTTAAGTTTTACGTTTTCTAGGCCAGTACATTAACGGCGTTAAATCCGACAGAGGAACCATATCCGCCGGATATGTCCGCCTGACCCCGGTCTGCTTCCGCGTCGTAACTGGAAGCTGCCAAACGTTCCGAAAAGAAGGGGTCCGCTTCATCGTCCCTCCGGCGTTGCCCGCCGTTCCGGTAATCCAGGGCGGCGTTAAGGGACGCATCGGCGAAGCCCGAATCCCTGAAAGACTGTTCCAGGCTGTGGATCTCCTGCTCAAAGGCCCTCAGGGCCTCCTCGCTTTCTACCACAATGTATCCCAATATCTTGTTGTCGGCCATTTCCAGATGTATCTTAACTTTCCCCAGGGTTTCCGGTTTAAGGGAAAGCTTGATGGTGCCCTCCCCGCCGTCCCGAAGTACCAGGGCAGCCTGCCTGACAATATCCGCGGAAAGTTCCCCTTTAAGTTCCCGGGCCAGGATCTGCTCAAACCCTTCCCCGGCCCGGGCGGCCTGCCACTCTTCGGCGCTCAGGGGCGGTTCGGATCTTTCCCCGGCGGGCCTTAAATCCAGAACGATTTCCTCCGTGCCGTTTCTGATTTCACTGCCCCACTTAAGGAAGCCCTCGGCGGGGTCCGCCGTTCCGGTTCGCAGATCCTGTATGTCCAGAGGAATCTTTTCCCGGCGGCGGTCTCCTTTGCGGAATACCGGGCGGCTTTCCTGGTTTTCCGCCGGAGACGGCTCCCCGTTTTTAACGCGAAACGTCGTGTTTCTTACCTCCCCCTGGAGAGGGAGTTCCGGTATTTCCTGGTTTCTGAAGGGAAAGACCCGTTCCGGAATTTCCCTGCCCTTAGAGGGTTCTTCGCCGCCGGTCCCCATGGAAGCCAGGGTATGTCCGGCCTCCTCCTCCATCCCGGCAAAATCCGCCGCCGGGAGGGGTTCCGCCCCCGGGCCAGGAACAAGCTGTTCCCGTCCTGATAATCCGGCGGAACCAAGCTCCCGTTCCCGTTTTTCTGCCCGGACCGCCGGGGCGGAAGCTGCCTTTTGTTCCGTCCCGGCGGCAAAAAGAAGATTCCCCTTTCCCTGGGAATTTTTTAATTTCCCCGCCGCCGGAAGGGGAATGTCCGCCTTTTCCGTTCCGGCGGTTCCGGCTGCTTCCCGCCTGGCAGCCCCGGCGGTTTCCGGTTTTGGACCAGCCTTTTTGCCTGTAAGCCCCGCGAGCAGCTTGCCAAAAATTCCCAGGCCGTCGTTTTTGCGGCCCTTTTTTTTAGACGCTTCAAGCCGGATCCCCGGTTCGGGAGGGGCTTCTGTTTGAATGTGGGTGGGATTGTGTTCGATTGTTACCATCGCCGCCCGGCCTCCTGTTTATGGGCTTCTGGAAACCCAGAATATCCCGAAAGGCCGTGCTGCTAGGGTGTACTTACCACCATTTTACGCTGCAGCTCCGCGGCCCGGGCGGCTCCTTCCTGGGTTGCCGCCATCAGGGACATCCAATAGGGAACAATGGAATCGGTTCCAGTCCGCCGGGCTATTTCTTCGGTCTTCCGGAGTATGTCGATGGCCTGCTGATCGTTCATGGCCGCAATAATCGCCACCGCTCGCTCCGGCGGCATATTGTTCAGCTGCTGTGCAATGCCTTCAACATTTCTGTTCATAATTTCGGCATCTTCCACCTGGGTATTGATTGATTTTTCCTGTTCATCCAGGGCCTTTTGCCGTTCTTCCAGCTCCTGGGCCATCTGTTCCAGTTCACCGTGTTTGGCGGTAATCTCACCTTCCCGCTGGTCCATATCCAGTTCCCGCAGGGCAGCCGCCTCCAGCCTCACAGCCAGCCGTTCCGCATCCAGGTTTAAAAATTCGTCCTCCCCCACATCCCGGGAAGTGCGGCCTTCCCTGCCGATCAGACGGAAGAAGGAGGCCAGTACGGTTTTGGCGTCAATCACATTAAGGTAATCAAACCAGACTATCCCCCCGCCTATGAGTACGAGGATCAGGATCAAGAGGACGATTATTCTTCCCCACACGGTTTCCCTCCCATATCTTTCACGTTCAGTATAGGGTCTATCTTTATATATCGGCAAGGCGAGGCTGTTCTAAAAACTGAAGTTTTGGAACAGCCTCAGGCTTGAAAAATTTCTTTTTTGTGATATACTGGTGGGTATGCAAGGACTGCATTTGGCTGAAAACGTTTTCGCGCGGGGGGGGGGGGGGGGGGGGGTTTAAAAGTTTTAATCCAAAATCAGACGGTGCCAACCCCCCAATGTATAACAAAAAAAAAATTTTTTAAAGATGTTGGGGTTCACAAAATTAGGTTTTT
>JAITHE010000049.1 GCA_031280125.1 Treponema sp. | reverse complement strand
GTGAGTCCGATGGGCTGAATCATGGCGGCGGACTTGCCGGGGAAGAAGGCCATGGGAACGAGCCCCAGAATCGTGGTGAGGGTGGTCATCAGCACGGGTCGCAGCCGGGACGCGCCGGCCTCGACACAGGCTCGCCGTACCGGAACGCCCCGGCCCGCGAGCAGGTTCGTGTAGTCCACCAGAACGATGCCGTTGTTCACCACGATTCCTACCAGCATGACCACGCCCACCAGGGAAAAGGACCTCAAAATCCTCCGGGACGCCCTGGACGAGATGGAAGTCCAGGAGGCGGACAAGATCATGCGGAAGATTGCCGCCCTGCGCTGGGAACAGTCCCTGGCCGAAATCTTCCAAAACATGGCCCAGCACATCGTCCTCTCCGACTTTGACGAGGCGGTGGAACTCATCGACGGCCTCTTGGAGGGCCAAAGGCCCCTTTAATTGGGCTCCGCCCCTCACTGCGCCCTGCGCGAACCCGGCTTGACTGGGATTTTGGGCACATTCCACGCTGCGCGTGGAACCGGGCTATCCGTTCCAAGTCCTCGCCCGGCCGCTTCCGGCGGCCGGGCTCCGGGCTTTCCACTTCTATCCCTTGTGCGGAAGAAGCAAGGCCCTGATTACTCACCGCGCCCCCCATTCCCTCATTCCCCCCCGGCCCGGGCTTTCCGGGGAGAATAGCCGAAGTATTTTTTGAAGGCCGCCGAAAAGTTGGACATATTTTCATAGCCCGTTAATTCGGCGGCCTCGGAAACGAGGCAGTCAAAATGCCGGAGCAGGGAAAGGGCGTGTTCCATCCGTATCTCCTTGACCTTTTCCCCCGGCGCTTTCCCGTACAGGTCCCGGCAGACCCGGGAAAGCCGGGCCCGGGACAGACCGGCGAAACGGCTCATCTTTTCCAGGGTCCAGGGCTCGGCGGGGGAACGGGCCGCCGCCTGCCACAGCCGGTTCAACTGATTCCGGTACCGGAGCCGGTGGTAATCGCCCCCCGGGTGAAGCCCCTGCCGGAGGGAAATCATAAACAGTTCCGCATACAACTGCCGGATGCGGTTAGCCTCCTCGTGCAGGTACAGTTCCTCGTTAAGGATGGATTCAAGGATCCGGCTTAATCCGGCGGCCCCCTCGGCGCCGCCCCCCAGGGAATGTCCCGGAATGATTCCCCAATCGCCGAAGGGGGGAACAAGCCAATGCTCCCCGGTGGAAAATTGCAGCCAGATAAAAACCCAGGGGCTGGTCAAGGGTTCATGGATGTGGCCCTGTCCGCCGTCGTGGGAAAAGAAACTATCCCCCGGCCCGGTTTCCACGGAAGCGGCATCCTCCATGGTGAATTTCCCCCCGCCGGAAATGGTGACGATGAGGATATGATAACCCCGGTTCCGCGGACGCCTGATGACAAATCCCTTCCGGGCGCTGCTGAGCCCGCCGGCCCGTATGCCCATACCTTTAAAGATCGCGTCATTAAGCACATGGGAAGGGATAAACCGTTCTATACATCCCGGGGGTATGCGGTTATAGGGCCGGTCTATCAGCATGGAAACCCTATACCATAAAGCCGGAAAAACCGCAAGCAGAAAACATGAGACGAATTCATAAATTTTTGATAAGGGCGGGACTTGTTTCCCCGCCGGGGGGGATGTACTTTTTTAATCATGGATGAAGCGGCGCGGAAACCAAATATTCTGTGGATCTGTACGGATCAGCAGCGTTTCGATACCCTGGGCTGTTATGGCAACGGCTTTGTAAAAACCCCGGTACTGGACAGCCTGGCCGGGGAGTCCGCCCTGTTTGAGCATGCCTACTGCCAGTCTCCGGTCTGCACTCCCAGCCGGGGAAGTTTTTTAACCGGACGCTATCCCGTTACCTCCCGTACCCGCCAGAACGGCGCCGACATTCCCGCTTCGGAGGTGCCGGTTACGAGGCTGTTCCACGATGCGGGATACTACTGCGGCCTTTCGGGGAAACTCCACCTTTCCGCCTGTAACCCCCAATCGGGCTGCACCAAAATGGAACGGAGGATCGACGACGGCTACGATGAATTTCACTGGTCCCACGATACGGGTAAAAGCTGGGGGCTTTACAATGAATACTACCGCTGGCTGGAGGAGCGTCATCACCGGACCTACGAAACCGTCAACCTGCCGGAGACCCGGTGGGTTCAGCGGGGGATGCCCGCGGAACAGCATCAGGCGTACTGGTGCGCCCAAAAAGCCGTGGATTTTATCGAGGCGCAAAAAGATTCGGGGAAGCCCTGGCTTTTCAGCGTAAACATCTACGATCCCCATCATCCCTTCGATCCCCCGGAGGAATGTCTCAAACCGTACCTGGAAATTATTGATTCCCTTCCGCTGCCGGATTATGAAACGGGGGAAGAACTGAAAAAACCCATTTGGCAGCGCTGGGATCATGAACACGCCTACAACGGCGCCGCCGGTTTCCCCTATGACCGGCTTTCCCCCCGGGAACACCGGCTGATACGGGCCGCCTATTGGGCGATGTGCGATAACATTGACGCCCAGGTGGGGCGGATGCTTGCGGCCCTGGAGCGGACGGGGCAGCGGGATACGACCATCGTCGTCTTCATGAGCGATCATGGAGAGCTGCTGGGGGATCACGGCATTTACCTCAAGGGCCCCTTCTTTTATGACTGCAGCATCCGGGTTCCGCTGATAATCAACTGGCGGGGGCACATAGGGCAGCAGCGCCGGGGGGCCCTGGTTGAACTCAATGACCTTCCCCAAACCCTGCTTGAACTCTGCGGGCTTCCGGCCCACGAAGGGATGCAGGGCAAATCCCTGGTCCCCCTGATCTCCGGCGCCGCCGCCGGCCACCATGAATCGGTTTACTGTGAATATCTTAACGCCATGCCCTGGCAAAAAGGCCCCCCGGCTTTTGCCACCATGACCAGAACCGAAAGGTACAAGCTGGTTACCGCCCACAGTGCCGGCGGCGGGGAACTCTATGACCTGGGCGAAGACCCGGGGGAACACCGCAACCTCTACGGCGATCCGGCCTATACGGGGGTGAAGGTGGAAATGCTGGAGCGGCTTTTGCGGCACTGGTCCCGTACCGCCGATCCCTTGCCGCCGCGAAAAGCGGCCTGGTAGCGGTTACTATAGATTTTTGGAGGGTTTGTATGAATTTTTTTCATAAATTTTCTTGACAAATTTCTTCGTAATGAATATATGTTATAAAATACCTAGTATTACTAGGATATAAGGAGTACATATGAAAAGAATCATCGTGGCTGGTATGGCGCTGATCCTTGCGGGGACTGTGGTTTTTGCCGGCGGTGGCGGCGATAAGCGGTCCCCCTCTTCGTCCTCTCCGGGGCAGGGCGGTCCAAAAACCATAACCTGGTGGGACCATTTTCTCCCCCTGGCGCCCCTGCATCAGCAGCTCTGGGCTGAGTATACGGCAAAGACCGGCAGCAAGGTAGAATACACCCAGTATGATCCGGCCAAACAGGGGGACGCGCTGCTCCTCGCCTTCCGGTCCACTCAATGTCCCGATGTGTTTTCCTACACCTTCGGAGGGGAACCGGCCACCCTGTATAAAGAGGGCTGGT
>JAITHE010000080.1 GCA_031280125.1 Treponema sp. | reverse complement strand
GTTACCACGGAAACGAAAGAAGGTATAACTATTGAGTCTGAATGCATCGGCAAGGTCTACGCTCCTGATGAATTCGATCAGAATATCTGGACGATTATTGGAGAGCCGGAAACCGAGGTGATCATCAATCGACCTGCGACAGTTGAGTTGACATGCGCCACCATTGTTGGCAGAATCCCTGATGTTATAAATGCCCCCGCAGGTTATGTAACGACCGATAGGATGCCTATCCTACAATACAGGATAAGGTCCCTCAACGAGTATGTAAAATAACAGAAGCGCTCCTTGGTACTGGTAATTTCCACGCCAGGGAGCAGCATCTGTCTGCCTCTTTTACAAAATACAGGTATAGATAAAATATCGTAAAACGAAATGAACCTCCCCGCGGCAAGCCGCGGGGTATCTGTCGTCCTCACACAGTTTGGAATAATTTCAATTGCTTTTCGTCATATATTTTTTGGTATTCTTCCGGCTTTCTCCCTTGTTGCCTTACATACTCCGTTATTACTGCGCCGGCTTTTTTTAACACATTATCATTTGCACAGGACTCAACAAATGAATATCCGGCGCCAGGCACGGAAGCCGCTGCAGAAACTGCCGGGGTAGAAACCGTAAACCACGGATACCATAAGTTCGATATGTTTCTCGGAAATAGTATCGGTTTTGATATGCCTCCAAATCTTATACCCAGTTTTTTTGGTATATTCATTGGTGAAGTCAACGGTTCCGTATATGAGAAAGGAATTTATTTGGAAGGGAGGGCATCTTCATTATTGGCAAAGTCAGGGGCAGCAAGCGGGGACCTGTGTAAAGCGCGGCTCCGCTTGGGTAATGAAGCAGGGGCCGCCGCCCCGGCGCCGCCGGGGCCTGAGAGGTGCGGGAAATTATGTGCTGTCCGCCGGGCCCTGGATAAGACCTGCGTGTTCCAGCACGGCAAAGAGTTTTGCCCGGTTTTCCGGCGCCAAGGGGCCTAGGGGAGGACGCACGGGGCCCGCGGGCAGGGAGGTTCCCGCCAGGGCGGCCCTGTTCATGGCCACCTTTACCGGGACCGGGTTAGTCTCGATAAAGGCGTGTTGTACCAGGGGGAGAAGTTCATAGTGGAGGCGGCGGGCTTCTTCATAATTTCCAGCCAGGCAGGCCGCCGTTAGAGCCTTGATTCGCCGGGGGACCAGGTTGGAGATAACCGAGACAACCCCATCCCCCCCCAGGGCCATCAGGGGCAGGGTAAGGCTGTCGTCCCCGGAAAGGACCCAAAAAGGAGCGCCCCTGTCTTTCCGGGGCAGGGCGATTTTTTCA
The DNA here is from genome assembly GCA_031280125.1 of Treponema sp. Classification (GTDB taxonomy): domain Bacteria; phylum Spirochaetota; class Spirochaetia; order Treponematales; family Breznakiellaceae; genus JAITHE01. The sequence continues at coordinate 6,304 of JAITHE010000080.1, read as the reverse complement.
ATCACCTCCATTATTTGATTGATGTCCCCGGACGCTTCCTTGACTCCGGCGATGCCCGGTATATCCGCCAGTTTGTTCATCAAGGCGGCAGGAATATTCCTGCCTGTCCGGCCCGCGATATTGTAGATGATCACGGGGATCCCCGCCGCGGCGGCCCTTTCAAAATGTCCAATCAGCCCCGAATCGTTAGGTTTGTTGTAGTAGGGGGTTACCACCAAAACGGCGTCTGCCCCCAGATCCCGGGCCCGTTTTACATACCCCTCCATGTGGGGGGTGGAATTAGAGCCCGCCCCAACGATTAGGGGGACCCTGCCGGCGGTTGCTTCCACGGCGATCCTGATGAGTTGTTCCTCCTCTCCGTCTTCCAGGGTGGGGGTTTCACCGGTGGTTCCCAGGGGAACCAGACCGTCTATGCCTTCGTCGATCTGCCGGGCAACGAGGGCCCGGAATCCGTCATAGTCCACTGCCCCGTTCTCTTTCATTGGAGTTACCAGGGCCGTAAAGGCCCCCTTAAAGGTTTTGTTCATCCCTCGATTCCTTATGTAAAAAAATATATGGAAGGGCTTCCGGCCCCCCACCGGGGACAGCCGTTCCCGGGGCGCGGCCCCTATGCCAGAATATCCCCAAGCACATCGTCCATGGTAAAGACTCCCCGCCGTGGTCCGCCGCGGACGAGCCACCGGGCGGCGGCCAGGGCCCCCGCGGCAAAGCCTTCCCGGCTGCGGGCGTGGTGGCTTATTTCAATGGTATCCGCGGGGGAATCAAAATAGAGGGAGTGGGTTCCCGGCACGGCCCCCAGCCGCAGACTGGCAAAATGGACCGTTTCCGCCGCTTCCGCCGTACCGGCGGGATCTCCCCAAACGACACGGGTTTTCCGGGTCATGGAGGCCAGGACCCGTTCCATGAGGGTTTTGGCGGTTCCCGAAGGACTGTCAGCCTTTTTACGGTGATGGGTTTCCAGCCCTGCCACGTCGTATTCGGCGAAGGGATCCGTCAGGGAGGCCGCATGGGCGGCGATGCGGTAGAAGAGGTTGACCCCCAAGGAAAAATTGGGGGACCAGAGGAGGGCGCTCCCCGACGCTTCCACCACGGCGGACATTTCCCTAAGCTTTTCGTACCAGCCGGTAGATCCGCAGACCAGGGCTTTTCCCGCCGCCGCCGCCGCCAGGATGTTGGACGGGGCTGTTTCGCCCCGGGTAAATTCGATAAGGACGTCGATGTCCTTGAGGGCGGCGGCGGACAGGGCGGAAAAATCCGGAACCACCGCCGCCCCCGATGCCGATTGTTTTTCCGGAACCAGGGGGTCGATCACCGCGGCGATCCGGCAGTCCCCGGGGGCGGCGGCTTCGATCATCCTGCCCATTTTTCCATATCCCCACAGGCCAATATTCACCGTTTTCCCCTCTTTGGCATTTTCCCCGTTCCGCCGGGACCGGGCTTCCCCTCTTCGCCAAAAAAGAAGCGGTGCAGTTCCACCACCACCCTGTCCGCTTCCGCATCGTTGACAATGAAACTGATGTTTACCTTGCTGGCTCCCTGGGACACCATCTGAACCTGAATTCCCAGATCCCGGCAGATGCCAAAGGCGTCGTGGAGGATCTCCGAAGAGCGGCGCACGTCCCCGATGATCGTTACGATGGCCTTTTCCGTTTTAACCTCCACCCCGGCGTATTCGGAAAGCTCCCTGCGGATGGGGCCAAGATCACTTCCGGCGTCCAGGGTAAGGGACACGGATACTTCGCTGGTGGCGATCATGTCAATGGAAATGCCGTTTCGGGCGAAGTCGGCAAAGACCCTGGCCAGGAAACCGCTTTGGCCCAGCATACGGGTGGAAACAATGTCCACCAGGGTGATGTTTTTCTTGCTGGTTACAGCCCGGATCTTGGCTTCGTTTGCGCCGGGCAGCGCCTCTATGCGGGTTCCCGGGGCCGCCGGGTTGTAGGAGTTCTTTACCAGCACCGGGGTTCCTGTTTTTATGCAGGGCTGCATGGCCCGGGGGTGGAGCACCTGGGCGCCGAAATAGGCCAGCTCCGCCGCTTCGTCGTAGGTAACCCGTTCCACCGGACGGGCGTGTGCCACCAGCCGGGGATCCGCGGTGAGGATACCGTCCACATCTTTCCATATCTGGACTTCCTCCGCCTTGCAGGCAGCGGCGATTACCGTGGCGGAAAGGTCCGAGCCGCCCCTGCCCAGGGTGGTGATGTTTCCGTTTCCATCTTTGGCGATAAAGCCGGTGATCACCGGCAAGGTTCCTTCGGCAATAATGGTAAGAAGGGATGCGGAAATACGGACCGGGCTTTCCGGTTTTAGTTCCGCCTGGCCGAAGGCCGAATCGGAAAGAAACCCCGCATCCCAGGCGTCAATAGCCAGGGCCTTGATCCCCTGGGAACGCAGATAGGCAGCGGCGATACGGACCGACAGGCGCTCCCCAAAGGATACCAGGCAGTCCCTGGTCCTCCCCGTAAGTTCCCGGGTAAGGGAAATACCTGTCAGGAGGCTGCCCAGTTCCCAGAAGAGGGTTTTAATTTCTCTTTGCAGCGCGGCCCCCAGATCCAGCTCCGAAATAACCCCCAGGTGCAGATCTTCTATCTTTTCGATGGATACAAACCCCCTCTTCAGGGCCGCCTCCGCGGATTCCAGCAGATAGTCGGTGGTATCCCCCATGGCGGAAAGGACCAGGGCTGGTTTTCGATTAAGGGCAGCCCGGACAATGTCCCCCATGTTCCGTATCTGTTCGGCCCTGACCACCGAACTGCCCCCAAATTTCATTACAATCATGAAACTATGGATCCTCCGGTATGCGCCGGCCTAGCCGTTGAGAGTCCATGCCCCGCCGGCATAGCTGTAGGTTCCGCTTTTTCTTCCCTGGGAATTGTAGTAGGTATCGAAACTGGCGTCGGTGGAAAAGAGCAGGTTTTCATAACTATCGTAGTAATTCACCCTGGTACTAAAACTGTTGTTTTTAGGCTTGTTATTAAAGGCCCGCCGCCCCACCTCTTCCACTCCCCCGGGGATGGTGATGCGGTTAAGCTCGTTGTTGTAGAAAGCCCCGTCCCCTATTTTGGCAACCCCATCTCCTATGGCAAGAACCGTGATGCGGTTCCCCGCAAAAGCGCCCTCCCCAATGGCGTTTACCCCGGCGGGGATGGTGATCTCCGAAAGGCGGTTGCTGAAAAAAGCGTAGTCCTCTATGGCGGTTACCGTATCAGGGATTTCCACAGACCGCAGCAGGTTGACCTGGAAACAGCCCCGGGGAATAGCGGTGATGCCCCGGCCTAGGGTTATCCGCGCCAGCTGGTTATTGGCAAAGGCCCCTCGGCCCAGGGAGGTAACGTTGTCTCCAATCACCAGTTCAGTAAGCTTGTTGTCCGCAAAGGCCCCGCTGCCTATGACGGTAACGCTGTCCGGAATGGTAACGCTGGTAAGATCCTTCTTGGCAAAGGCATAGTCGCCGATGGCGGTTACGGGCATGTCGTTGATCGTACCGGGGATCACCACTTCCCGGACAAAGCCCCGGCACCGGACAATGGTGAGGGACCCATTGTTTTCTTCCACGGTGATGGAAAGTCCCGCCGTGGACTGGCCAAAACCCGGCAGGGTCAGCGCCACAGCCAGAAATATGACGGATACCAAACGAAACCGCATACTCCTATTGTACCATTCCAGCGTTTTCCCTTCAAGGGCTCTGTCCGTATCCTGGAGTTTTGGCTTCGCCAAAACTCCCCGGGGAATATGACGGCACCGAGACCCGCCTGGCCGAAGGCCGCCGCCCCGAAGCCCGGCTCCAGCCCAGCGCCGCCTTCCGCTCCTACCTGGCGGGGAAAATCCAGGTGGAGTTTGACGGCATAGACCAGAGCGAGGGGCACGTCGGCGAGGCCAGGGACGAGGCCACGGGCCTTATGGACGATGTGATGACCATAGGAAATATCCTGACTATCCACGGGGCGGGGCTCAAAATCGAAGCGGACCAGGCGCACGAGGGGGAAGCGGGGCTGTTCTTTGAGGACCCAAACGGCGGGGCGGTTAAGGCGGATGCACTTGCGGTGAACGAGCCGCGGACGCTGAAAGCGGTGGTTCCCCCAAGCCTTGCGGCAGGGACCGCCTACCGGATCAAGATCGTAACCCAAAGCCCGGTAAAACACGGCGGCGCCCTGCTGAAGGATCTCCGGGAGATCCGGACGGAGTTTACGGTTACGGCGCAGACAGCCTAAGAGCCTGTTTACGCGGCGCGTGATCCAGCCTGGTTACGGAGTGTGAGATCGCTTATATCACGGTGGTGATCCAGCTTATACCACGGTGGTGATCCGGCGTATATCGCGGGGGCGTATGCCTTCGAAACACGGTACAAGGAGTTGACTATGAAGCAGTGGATGTTTGGAATCGCCCTGGGGGCGGTGTTTTTTTCTCTGGCCGGCTGCGATAACCCCGCCGGAGGCGGGAATGACGAGGTAGATTTTACCAGCCGCAACACGGGGTATTCGATTTTGGTACGGAACAACACCGGAGAAAATCTGGTGGCCTTTAAGGGAGACCTGGAGGCTGGTAAACTGGTAGGCGGCATTCCCGCCCACGCCCAGAACCACGGCCTGCCGGGGAATCCCGCGCTGTTTGACAAGACCGAAGATTTTCCCCTGATTCTTCTGACCAAGGCGCAGTACGAAGCCCACAAGGGGAACCTGCAATCCCAAAGGCACACCCCCTTTACGCGGGTGTATGTGTTCTACAATAAAAACGGGGACAATACGGCGGTTTACGAACTGGCCGCGGGGCTGGGGGTAAACAAAATTATTCTGGCCAGGTCCTTGTAACGTGTCACCAAAAATGGGAATTTTTTGCACCAAGAATAGGAATTTAACGCCTATTTTTGACTTGTTTTGAAGGGGCCGTTAAACCCTTTTGAAACTACTCTTCCGGGGGCTTGGGAACCTTGGCCGGGGCCTTTATGGGGTAATTGGCCGTCAAAACCTCCATCTTGGCGTGTTGGGTTTTATACCCGTGGGTCATGGAGCAGGTCATCCTGAATTCCAGGGTTGCCAGCCGTTCCGTTTGGTAAACTAAGGCTTTGTTGCGGAAAGAACTCAGTAGAAACTTGCCCTTAAGTCCTTCTATAAGCTTCAGTAGATTGTCAAAATCCTCCTGTGAATACCCGTCATAATGGCCCTGATCCGACCCCACATAGGGCGGGTCGCAGTAGAAAAGCGTATCCGGCGTGTCCCTGCTCCTGATTACCTTAAGCGCGTCACAGCACTCAATCTGGGTGTTCTGGAACCGGATGGCATAGTCCACAGAAAAACCGAGTCGCTTGTTGATCAGTTTTTTTGTGGTTCCGCCGGTGCTTCGATCATAGCCAAACCCGCCGTCCAGCATACAGCCGTAAGATGAATTGGCAAGCATCCAAACAGCCCATGCGCGTTTGACCCGGTCAAAGAGTTCCGGGTTCTGGCAAATCACCCACGCATGGTTATGCTGTTTCAGGCTGTGGAGGCTTATTGATACCTCCCGTTCCAGAGCCGCGAAGTCCCGCTGGAGAACCTCATAAAAATTGATGATCTCGCCGTTGGTATCGTTAATGATCTCAATCTCAGCCGGTTCTTTGGCGAAAAATATCGCGGCCCCTCCGAGGAAGGGCTCGCAATATAACCTGTGGGGCGGAAGAAGCCCCAGAATGGTTTTGACAAGCTGTTGCTTGCCACCGTAATAGGAAAGCGGTGTTTTCAAAACACCCCCCCCCCCCCTTGATACGGACTAAACCTGAAGGCGTGGATTGCCGAAATTCATAGTACCCAACTAATCGTGAGGTCGGGTGGAATCAAGGGCAACCCTGGAGGCGTTTTCGCGCCTGCCCGGTAGTTACCGCTACCGGGTTTCTGCCCGTTATTTTAGGCCCGCGAGCCTGTTAACCGGTAACGCCGGCTGTGAGCAGTGAGGCGCGTTCCTCCCGCAGGTCTGCGGCCGCTTTTTCGTACTCGTCCAGTTGGGACACGTCTGCGGCGGGGACGTTTTACCTTTAGCCACCGCGAAGGAAACCGACCGGGCCGGACTTCCGGTCGATCTCGTCCAGCGCGGCGTCAATTTCGGCTATCCGATTCCGGTTCTCCTCGGCGGCGGTCTCCGCTTCGGTCTTGCCAAGAACAATCCCGCCGTCAATGAGCCGGACAAGACTGCCGGCGGCCTCAAACTCCTCATCAGACACCGTCATGTCCGGGGCTTCGATGCCGTCCATTTCCTTGAGGGCTTGCAGGCTGGTATGATGAACCACGCCGCCGTCTTTTTTTGCCAAATACACCATATAAACCTCCGTAGG
>JAITHE010000021.1 GCA_031280125.1 Treponema sp. | reverse complement strand
GTGGGCCGCGGCACGGAACGCGGAGAAAGCCACGGTGCATTGGCAGTTCACTACCGCCGATGCCCGTATCAAGCTCCGGCACTTGTATCCGAGATTTTAGACTTCATGGTGTACTAGTTCATAACCGCCATTTATAGCGGAAGTTGTCTGGAAACTGAAGTTGCCGGACAATTCTATCTATTGTGGCCGTTACAAGGTTCACGCCGTTTTCCGGGCCCACGGCCACTATGGCTTTATGGACTGCAGCTACCTTCAGGCCAAAAGGCGCAGCCCTGGGGCAGACGGCGGAGTTCCTCCCTGAGTCCCAGGATACTCATCCATTCCCTGTTCAAGGCAAACTAGGCGGTCCGGATTCCCGGCATCCAATTTTTGTTTGTCATCGGGTACTCCCCTGTTTTATGCCCGTCCAGGGTCGTTTCTGGTTAAAAACGGGTCATTTTCCTGTAAACGCACTACATATAGCGTAGGTATATGGAAAAATAGCGAAAATCATACCATATATGGTAGATGGTATACCATAAAACATGAACCTATTCCCCGGTTCATACCCTTATGGGGTGCGGGCGGACGGTATCCGCTGTTCCCCCTTGACCGGCGGTCTTGGATTTCCGATATAATAAATAACAATGAACCTCCCCACCGCAAGCGGCGGGGTATCCTGAAAGTGTTACGTGGTTTACGAGGTTCGTTCTGTAAGGAAATTATGTAATTATGGGGTTTGTTACCATGCAATCTAAATATAGCATTTCTGAACCGCCGCAAGCCTCCCCCGCGCAGGCGGATTCTTGGTATCAAACCCCGCTGCGAATGAAGGAAAACTCCTGCTTTCTGGTACGGGCGTCGCTTTTCGTTTACGACTGTTCCCGGTTTCTTTTTCTACTGCTGGTGTTTCTTGCCTTAAATCCGGGGGGGTCCGGGCCTTTCCAGAATCCAGCGGGGGTTTTTCCCCATGTGATGTACGCCGCCCCCAATGCCCTCTTTCCCTTGATGTCTTTTTTCCTCCTGATCCGTTTTGGCCTTTCCAGGGCCTACATACCTCTCTACGCCACGGGAAAGGCCCTGTGTGTTCTGTGCCTGTTTATATGGCTAATTCTGGCCATCCGCTGGTTCAGGCAGATACCCCGGCTTCTGGTGTGGCCCTTTTTTATCGGCGCGGCGGATCTGGGCTCTGTCATGGGGGCGTTTCTGCTTCACGGTTCCGCCGCCGGTGAAGGCGGCGGCATTCTGCCGGATCCTGTGGAAACCGCCAGGGGAGGTGAATGATGCGCGTTATTCCTATCGCCAGCGGAAAGGGCGGGGTGGGCAAATCCCTGGTGGCGGCCAATCTTGCGGTGGTCATGGCCCAGGCGGGGCAGCGGGTGGTACTGGCGGATCTTGACCTGGGCGCTTCAAACCTGCACCTGGTGCTGGGTTTTCATTCACCCATCCGGGGGATCGGCACCTTTCTCAACAATACCAAATCGGATTTTTCCCAGATCATCGCCAAGACAGATATCCGGGGGCTTCGATTTATTCCGGGGGATCAGGAAATGCCCGGCCTGGCGAATCTTAGATCCTTCCAGCGCAATGCTCTGGTAAGCCGTCTTCTGTCCCTTGCCTCCGATACGGATATTCTGATCCTGGATTTGGGGGCGGGCACCCATCAGTCCATACTGGATTTTTTCCTTCTTTCCGGTCAGGGTATTGTAGTTAGTTCCCCGGCGGTTACCGCCACCCTGAACGCCTATGTCTTTTTGAAGAATACCGTGTTCCGGCTTATGTATACGGTATTCAAAAAAGGTACGGATGCCTACAGTTACCTGGACCGGGTGCGAAAGGACAGCTCGGGAAATCAGCATCTGTACATTCCCCAAATGCTTAAGGAAATTGCCAGGATCGATCCGGAATCCCATAAAAAATTTGCCGCCGCCGCCGCCCATTTCCGCCCCCGGCTTATTATGAACATGATCGAGGATCCCAAGGATGCCGATGTGGCCATGAAAATCCGCCGTTCCTGCGAAGAATATCTGGATATTAAGGTGGAACATCTGGGGGTAATGTACCGGGATTCAATTCAGGATACGGCCCTTTCTTCCCGGCTGCCGGTGGTACTCTACAAGCCCCAGGCGGTTATTTCCCAGGCGGTATACCGTATTGCCGACAAGATTCTCCAGTCGGAGGAGGAAGAATTTACCCTTACCGACAAGGACATTGACGACAGCTTTCAGGAAGCAAGCCTGGAAGCGGAGATTGATTTTGAAAACAAAATGGAATATGTGGAAGAACTGCTCCATACCGGGGCCCTTACCCCGGGGGATCTTCTGGAAACGGTAAAATCCCAGCAGTTTGAAATTTCCAAACTTAGAAAAGAAAACAATTTTTTAAAACATAAACTTGCCCAGGCTGTTTCCCGGGGGTTTAAACTCTAGGCCATGGCAGATAGTATGGAGATGATGATGCCCTTGACCGCGCAATTCCCCTCATGGATTAGGCCGGAGATTATCCCCGGTCTGCCCTTTCGCTGGTACGGCCTTATGTATCTGGTCGCCTTCAGCGTTGCCTGGCTGCTCTACCGCGTCCAGGTCCGGGAACGGAATTTTCCCATCAAGGATGATGAACTTTCGGGGCTTTTCTTCTGGGGTATCCTGTCTTTGGTGCTGGGGGCCCGGATCTTTGCCACCATGGTGTACGAAACCAGTCCCGTGTACCGCCGGGAACCGTGGCTGGTGTTTTGGCCCTTCCGGAACGGCCGCTTTACCGGCTTTTTGGGCATGAGCTACCACGGCGGGGTTATCGGGGGTATTCTGGCGATTGCAGTGTATTCCGTCCGCCACCGGTTTGATTACCGGGAAATCGGCGATATGTTTGCCGCCAGTATCCCCCTGGGTTATACCGCGGGGCGGCTGGGCAACTTTATCAACGGCGAACTGTACGGCCGGGTTACCGCCGGCCCCCTGGGGATGGTTTTCCCCGGCGCGGAACTTTCCCTTAAGGAAGGGTGGGTCCGGGAGATAGCGGAAAAAACCGGCGCAGCGGCTGCGGGGGGTTATGTCAACCTCCCCCGCCATCCTTCCCAGCTTTACGAAGCCCTCTTTGAAGGGGTAATCCTCTGGCTTATCATCTGGCTTGTGCGGAACAAAAAACCCTTCAAGGGTTTTTTGCTGGGTCTTTACCTGATTGGCTACGGATTTTTCCGGTTTATCATTGAATACTTCCGGGAACCGGATGCGGAACTGGGATACCGGATTACGCTGGCCAAAACGGATATACCCCCGGCTCTCTTTACGTCTCCCCTTAATTTTTCCACCGGCCAGGTTTTTAGCTTCGCGATGATCCTGCTGGGCCTTCTGTGGCTTGTTATCGCCGCCCGGCTGCCCGGCAGGGAACCCGTCCGGGTCTATCCGCCGGAGGAGCCCTTAAAAGAGGCAAGGGACAAAAAAGAAGAAAACCGCCGGCGCAGGCTCAGGAAGAAGCTGGTTTAGCTTCCCGCGCATCCCCCCTTTTTTAGGACAGGCGCCGGGGCCGGGCAATTAATACTCCGCCAGTATGGCAAGAAGCCGTTCCCCGCCGATGCTCCGCAGAAAGCTTGCCAGCCGCGGACCCTGATCCTTATCGATTAAGGCCCGGTAGGCGGCGCGGAACAGTTCCTTCCCCTCCAGTCCCGCTTCTTCGGCGCAGCGGTAGATCGCCTCGGCGCAGGATTTGTCGTCCGTGAAGGTTTCCACCGCCGCCGCCACCCGGTCCCGCAGCAGCCGGATCCCCGCCCGCTCTTTTTCGCTTAACTCCGGGGTCTTTGCATCCGGGGCGGCGGCTCCCCCGGCGCCGGGCCTGAGGCGGAACCGGAATTCCTCCGGGGCGCACTCTTCGATCCAGTATTTGGCGCAGCGGCACCGGGCCAAAAGGCCGGGAAGCTGCGCTTCCCCGGGCATCTGCGCCCCGCCGCCGGTCCGCAGGGCGGCGATGGTTTTATCAATGTCGCCGCCTGAAATCTGGATCAAATTGCAGAGGTGGCGGAAGGGAATCTGGAAGGGCTTAACGGCGGGCATACCGGAGATGCCGCCGGCGCCGGGCTGGGAAAGCTCATAAATACGCTTTTCTTTAAGAAACGCCGCTTCATCCCTGGCCTTTTCATCCCCCCAGGCAATACGCTCGGTTTTGTCGTAGTCTTCGTAAATCTTGATCACGTCCGCGTCAAAGGAGATGGTGAACTCCGTGTTGGGCCGGGCACCGGCAAAGAGGTAGCGGGTAAGCTCCGGCGTGTAGACCCGCAGTACGCCGGGCAGGTCAATCACCCTGCCCCCGGAGCTGGACATTTTGCCCGGTTTTCCCTTGATGCCGATAAAATCGTAACGAAAGGTAACCGGCGCATCCCGGCCGTACACATCCCTGCACACATGCCGGGCGGTGTCGAAGGATCCCCCCTGGCTGTGGTGATCCTTTCCGGCGGGCTCAAAATCAACCTGCTCATAGGCCCAGCGCATGGGCCAGTCCACCCGCCACACCAGCTTGATTCCCTGGGCCTCCCGGAGATCCGCCGCGGCGCTGTGTCCGCAGGAACGGCAGCGGTAACGTACCGTCCAGCCGCCGTCCCAGCCTTCTATGTCCGTTTCGTCCCTGCCGCAGGCATCGCAGAAGGCGCTGATGGGCCACCACTCGCCCTGAATCTTGTGATCCCCATCCCGGAACCGGTCCAGAATGGCCTTTAGGGCGTCCCGGTGTTCCAGGGCCCGGCGGATCCCCGCCGCATACCGGGAAGAACGGTAGTTCTGCGCCTGGTACAGGTATTCGGGAAAAATCCCCACCAGGGGAAGCACGGTCTCCACATCCACCTCGTGATGCCGGGCGTAGCTTTCGTCCCGCCCCCAGGGATCGGGCACCATGGTGATGGGGAAGCGGAGAAATTTCTCCAGCTCCCCCTGACCGGGCATATTGGCGGGCACCTTGCGGAACACATCGTAGTCGTCCCAGGAATAGATAAACCGGACCCGGCAGCCCCGGTCCCGCAGGGCCCGGACCACCAGATCCACCGAGATGATCTCCCGGAAATTGCCGATATGCACCGTCCCCGAAGGGGTGATCCCCGAAGCGCAGGTATAGTGATCCTTCCCGCCCCCGGAGCCCTCCCCCTTTTCGCGGATAATGGTTTCCGCCGTTTCGTCGGCCCAGTGAAAAAGCCGCCGGGCGGAACGCTGTGTGTGATGGGTTTCCATGGCGAACAGAAGTATAGCCGAAAGGGGCGGCATGTTCCAGCACGGAGGACCGGCGCTTGACAAACCCTTGCGCCTGTTCTACACTGGCAGATATTCCAGTCCACAGCCGTCATGGGCGCGCCGCGGACCCCTGGGGGAGGTTGTAGAGTGTATGGGTTCATTCCTTATACCCCCTCCCCCCGGCACTTTTCTAATTCTTGCACGGTAAAAAGTAATCCGCTCTACCCTTCCGGAATTCCCGGCGATGTGTCCGGGCTCCCGGTTTCTCCATCCGGAGTACAGAATACTTCATCCGGAGTACAGATCAGGGCGATCTGTACCCAGATCAAAGCGATCTGTACTCCGGTCAAAGCGATCTGTATCCAGATCAGGGCGATCTGTACCCAGGTTAAAACGATCTGTACCCAGATCAAGGCGATCTGTACTCCGGTCAAAGCAATCCGTATTCCGGTCAGCCCCTCCGGGGGCCGGAATATATCATGGAAGGAGGCGCATGGTGGGCGGCTATAACGCCGATGGGGTCCCCTACCGGCGGGACGACGTGTTGAACATGGGCCAGGTTTGGATGACGGTGATGGCCCAGAAGGGGGCGGCCTGGGGGATTCCCCAGACCGAGGTACTGGCCCTGGGGGACTTGGTGAGTACCGCCTCGGCGGCCCTGGCCACGGCCAAGGGGTCCGACCGGAACCACAAGACCACCGCGGCCTGCAAGGCGGCGTTCAAAGCGCTGATAGCCAAGCTGCGGTTCCTCAAGGAGCGGTACGTCCATGCTCCGCCCCTGGCG
>JAITHE010000020.1 GCA_031280125.1 Treponema sp. | reverse complement strand
TGCCGTCTTCAACCTGCAGGGCAATGCCGTTTATCTTCAAATTTATCATGGTTTTCCTCTCTTTAAGCCTTCAGGATAGCGCCGAATTTACAGGTCTTGAAACACTCGCCGCACTTGAGACAGGCGCCCTGCTCCACCACATAGGGCGGACGTTTTTTGTCGGGGTACTTCGCCGGATCTTCCGGCTTGATACAGTTCCCCGGACACTTTTTGGCGCAGGCCCCGCAGCCGATACACTTGGCCGGATCAACCGTAAAACGCAGAAGGTGTTTACACTTGCCGGAACGGCATTTCTTGTCCCGAATATGTTCTAGGTACTCTTCCCTGAAATTTTTGATTGTCGACAGGGTGGGATTGGCCGCCGATCCGCCGAGCATACAGAGCGATGCCTTGGTCATGGCCCTGCCTATGGTCTCCAGCTTGCCGATGTCTTCTTCCTCCCCGTTGCCCCGGGCAATTTTTTCCAGAATATGCAGGATCTGGGTGGTACCGATCCGGCAGGGCGAACACTTGCCGCAGCTTTCGTCCACGCAGAAATCCATATAGAACCGGGCCACGTCTACCACGCAGTCGTCTTCATCCATGACGATCATGCCGCCGGAGCCCATCATGGAGCCGTTGGCCGTCAAGGTTTCAAAATCGATGGGCAGGTCCAGGGATTTTTCGGTAAGGATACCCCCCGACGGCCCGCCGGTCTGGACGCCCTTGAACTTTTTGCCGTCCTTGATGCCCCCTCCGATCTCGAAGATGATTTCCCGCAGAGTGGTTCCCATGGGCACTTCCACAAGCCCTGAATTTTTAACCTTGCCGGTTAGGGCGAATACCTTGGTACCCTTGGATTTTTCCGTACCCAGTTTGGCAAGCCACGCGCCGCCCTTGGCGGTGATCACCGGAATGTTGGCAAGGGTTTCAACGTTGTTGATAATCGTGGGCTTTTGCCAGAGCCCCTTGTTTGCAGGGAAGGGCGGCTTGGGCACGGGCATACCCCGGTTTCCTTCAACGGATTTAATCAGCGCCGTTTCTTCGCCGCAGACAAAGGCCCCGGCCCCTAGGCGGATCTCGATGTCAAAGTCAAAGCCGGAACCCAGTATGTTCTTGCCCAAAAGGCCATAGTCCTGGGCCTGTTTAAGGGCAATGCGCAGCCGCTCAATGGCCAGGGGATACTCGGCGCGGATATATACAAAGCCCTGGCGGGCGCCGATGGCTTTACCGGCGGTAACCATTCCTTCGATCACCGAGTGGGGGTCGCCTTCAATGGTGGAACGATCCATGTATGCGCCGGGATCGCCTTCGTCGGCGTTGCAGATAACGTACTTCGTGTCTCCGGCGGCCTTGCGGGCCAAATCCCACTTGAGCCAGGTGGGGAACCCCGCCCCGCCCCGCCCTCGCAGGCCCGAGGCTTTCATCTCTTCAATGATCTGTTCGGGCTTCCATTGGAACAGGACCTTTTCCAAGCCGCTGTAGCCTTCCCTGGCTATGTATTCGTCGATGTTTTCCGGGTCGATGACACCGCAGTTACGGAGCACCACCCGGAACTGTTTCTGGTAAAACTGGATGTCTTCCACGGCGGTTTCTTTTTTTGCCGCCGTATCTTCCCTGTAGAGGAGCCGTTTAACCTCGCGGCCCTTTACTATTTGTTCGGCAATGATTTCCCTGGCGTCTTCGGGCTTTACATCCACATAGAAGGATTCCTCGGGAAGCACCTTGACAATGGGCCCCCGTTCACAGAAGCCGAAACAGCCGGTTTGAACGATCTGGACTTCGCCGGTTACGTTCTGGACCTTCGCTTCTTTAAGGAGTTCCTCGTAGATTTCCTTTCCCTTGTTGGATTCGCAGGCCGTACCGCCGCAGCACAGAATAAAATGGTTATACGCCATGATCCGCTCCTACTGTAAAATGTCGGCTGCAGGTTTGTTGAGGATATGCTTGTCCAGAAGCTCCCTGCCCAAAATGTGTTTTTGCACAATTTCTTTGGCCACCGCGGCGTCCACCCCGCCGTAGATCACGTTGGGCATGCCGGGGGATTTTACTTCCACCGTGGGCTCCGAATGGCACAGGCCCATGCATCCGGTCTGGCGCACCAACACCCGGTCCACCAGCTTGTTTTCGTCCAGGGCGTTGATAAAGGCATCCAGCGTTACCTTGGCTCCCGCGGCGATTCCGCAGGTTCCCATGCCGACGATAACCTGAATTTCCTTGCCCTCGGCTTCGCGCCTCTGGATGTCCGTCTTTTTTGATTCCCTGAGCTTGCGAAGCTCCTCCAGTGACATTGCCATACTGTACTCCTTTCTAAATAGGGTTGTTCGGAAACTGAAGTTTCCAAACAATTTTCGCTGAAAACAACGAAAAGCAGCGCTTTTCGCAGGGCGGGTGAAACAGCCAGCCGGGTTGTCTTACCCATCCGTTATTTTTCATCTTCATTTTCCAGCGAGCGCAGGTACTTTCCCAGCAGGGCCAGGGACGAAACGTCCTCCAGCCCTCCCAGAGCTTCTGCCAGCTCCGTCTTCTTTACCTCATAGTCCAGGTCCTCACCGCCGCCGCCCCTGCGGACCCGCTTAAGGATAATTTCCCCCGGGCCCTCAAAGAGAAGAACGCTCCGGAAAAGCCCCGGAATGTCCCCCAGCGGCGGGGTGTCCACATTGCGGAGGTCGAACCATGCCTCCACGGTGGTTCCCGGTGCATGTCCTCTGCCGGTGTTCAGGGCCGGGTCTTCTCCGCCGCCGCGCAGTACCGCTTGGCCGTCTTTGACGGAACGGATTCGCCAGCCGCCCCCCGACTGGAGGGCTGTTTGAATAAGGAAGGGAATGCCCAGCCCTACCCGCCGGCCGGGGTGCTTAACCCCGTCGGTTACGAAGGGATCCACCGCCCGGTCCAGGCTTGCTTCGCTCATTCCTCCGCCGTTGTCGGCGGCGGTAAAGCGGAAGTCCGCCCGGTCCGTCCCGCGGGTTTCCCGTAGTTCCAATTCTACCCGGTCCGCCCCCGATTCGGCGCCGTTCTGGGTAATGTCCGCCGCCAAATCGGTTAAGGTAAAATGCACGCCGTCAATTCCCGCGGGCCCGCTAATTCCGGTACTTGGCGATAATTTCCGGCAGCATGTCCTTGGTCAGCTTGCCGTAGGTATCAGGGCCCACCACAATCACCGGGGCCAGGCCGCAGCAGCCCACGCAGCGCACCGGATCGATGGAGAAAAGACCGTCTTCGGTAACCCCTCCCTCGCCGATACCCAAAAGGCTGCGAGTTTCTTCGATTAAATCCTGCCCTCCCTTGAGGTAGCAGGCCGTTCCCAGGCACACGGAAATTTTGTTTTTCCCGGGCTTTGTCGTCTTGAAAAAGTGGTAAAAGGTAATCACCCCGTAGATCCGGGCCAGGGGAATACCGGTCAATATCGACAGTTTTTCTGCCGCCGGCCGGGGAATATAGCCGAAAGTTTCCTGGGTCTTATGCAAAATCATGATAAGACTCCCCGGTTTAACCTTCCACTCGTCAATAAAAGATAGCAATTCAGAAGGAAAGGTGATTTCCTCTTTTACAAGCGCCGCTTGAGCCATGAAAACCCCCAAAAAAATTGGATATCATTCGAGGCTGTTCCAAAATGTCAGATTTTGGAACAAACTTATTCCATTATAAGGGGGAACACCGTATTTTGGCAAGGGGAAATTTAAGAACAGGGGAATTGACCGTCCGTACGGCCGGAGGGTCTCCGGGGCAATAATTTTTCACAGGATAATCGTTTTTTCTTGATGCTAATTCTATTTACGCAATATAGTAAGTATATAGATCTATATAATGCGTAAATTACTTAATATGATGAGTAATTTGAAAAAGATGGTGAGATATTTGAACGAGCCCTGGTCAACCAGATCAAAGCGCGGATGACCGACGAACGGCGTTTTATGCAGATCGTTACCGGATCCCGGCAGACCGGAAAAGCCGCGGCCATTTTGCAGGCCAACAAAGTTATCCTGTATCTGTGTCAACGGCTTGCCAGGTAAACCGTACGCAAACACAAAGGCGGCTTTGGCCTTGGTAACATTACTATTTGAGGCATTTCGATACGAAAAGGCACTACCGGTAAAAATGGTACATTACATGATCGCAGATTTTTTCAAGCAGACTAGTACACCATGAAGTCTAAAATCTCGGATACAAGTGCCGGAGCTTGATACGGGCATCGGCGGTAGTAAACTGCCAATGCACCGTGGCTTTCTCCGCGTTCCGTGCCGCGGCCCAC
>JAITHE010000147.1 GCA_031280125.1 Treponema sp. | reverse complement strand
CCCCCCCCCCCTGCCACCCCCCCCAGCCCCCGCGGCCGCGCGCGGGGCGCCCGGCGGCGGCCCCCAACAGACAGTCCGCCGGAGTTTCGAAAAGATGCCATCGCATCAGAACGGCCACGATAAGAAACAGGGTCCACTGGGCAAGGTTCTCCCAGGCGCCCTCCTGGGAAATGTCCAGGTTAAGGCCCGCAAAAAATTCGTGGAGTACCGGGGGCACGGAAAGGTCCAGTTCCAGCCGCTGAATCCGCACCCAGTCCAAGGCGGTAAGAATTTCCGGCCTGTCCCGGAGGTATCCGGCGATGGCAAGTATGGCCAGGTAGAGCTGTTCTTCCCGGCTTTCGCCCCGGACAACGCTGGCGGCGGCGCATCCGGCGATACGCTCAAACTCGCTCATAAAGAGCCGGGAAAACATCTCGGTCTTGCTCTTGAAGTGGGCATAGAGGCCGCTTTTGGAAAGCCCTGAACGCCGGGCCACGGTTTCCATGGAGCCGTTCCAGAGGTCCGCCTCCGCCGCGGCTTTAAGGAGCGGGTCCGGCGGGGCATAGGGGGGAATGTCCAGGGCTTCCAGTTTTTCGTAGGGAAGGCCGTCGACAAGGGCCCGGTCAAAGGCAAGGCCATACCGGACCATATTGGCGGTGGCGGCGGTGAAGCGCCGGACTTCTTTGGCGGAGGGTTCCTTGTGAACCCGGGGTTCCGGCGCGGAAGTAAAGGGGGCGGCGCGTACCACCGCGGCATAGAAGGGGCCCTTGAGGCTGCGCCGCCGTTTGTGGAACAGCGCCGTGCCAAAGAGGGCGGTGATGCCCGCCAGAAAGAACGATGACGGGTCCTGGCGGTCCACTCCTGCATGGCCCAGTCCCTCGAAGGAAATCCCCCGATGGGTCAGGGCTTCGATATTGAAAACGTGCTGTTCCCTTCTGCCGTGGAGCCGCATGAGGGAATAGATAAAGTAATCAAAGTGCCGGGCGAAGTAGGAACTGATAAACCGGACCATGATAACAAGCCGTTCCTTCCAGAGCGGCTCCCCCAGGGCTTCTTCTATAACAGGCTTGAGGGCCGCTGCATAGTCGTCGTAGAACCGGTCCGCCATGGCCTCCAGCAGGGTTTCCTTTCCCAGAAAATGCCGGTACAGGGCGGATTTGGAAACCCCCAGGGTTTCGGCCACCATGGCGAGGCTTGTGGTTTTGTACAATTCCCGCCCCCATGCATGGAAGGCGGCGTTGATCACATCATCTCTGGTCATAATACATTTAGTTCCCGCCCGCCCGGCGATCCATGGGACCACATAAGCCGCATCCTCTGGTGTTACCGACCGGTCGTTAACACCAGGATAACCCATTGTTCTTTCTTTGACAAGGGAACATAGGCCCCTGCGGGCAAGCTCCGGGGCACAATTTTATGCCGCTGTATGGCGTACAAACATTATTTCCCCTAATTGCCGGTCCATTGGGTTGTATCGGGTTATCTATCAATCATCATCATAGATCAAATTTGCAAGTAACAGGTCCCGCCTAAAACTCCTCTGTGCAAGCGGGTTCCTGGGCATAGCACCCGCAGAGAATCAGCCGGTATGCAGTTCCGCCCGGAACACGGAGACCGGTTCCGTCCCCGCCGTTTCCCGGAGGCCCTCTATGGCAAAAGCAGCTTTACAGGGAACCGGATTTTGTTCCGGACAAAACCCTGCCGCCGCCAGGCTGTCCAGGGAAAGGATACGGAGGGCAATGTTTTCTCCCCGGCGGACTTCCGAAAGGTAATTGATGTCCAGCCGTATCTGCCGGGCTTCTTCAAGAATTTCCGGCTCCATCAGGTCCTGAATCCATTGGATATAACGGGTATTGTTCATGTGGCCGTTGTAGTCTATGTCGGAGTAAGCCGCCCTGCGGAAAAAAGTCCTGGCATCAGGGCCGGAAAAATCGCGGCTTTCCAGGGCCGGGGCCGCTTCGTTGGATCCGCCGGGACCGGGCAGGGCGTTGATTCCTTCGTTGGGGGGCAGCGTTTCTGCCACGGCCTGGGGCCGCAGGGGCCGGCGTTTTTCCATATCCAGGATGAGCCACGCGCTGCGGCCCCGGACAAAAACGTCCGGTTCCCCCGGGGTGGGGCCGGCGGGCGGGCGGATATCGTAATCCCGGACAGCAAAGAGCCGGTTGGATCCCCGGGGCCAGGAACGGACCATTACCTGTTCCCTATACCGGGACCGGCGTTCAATAAAAACCGACAGCCGGGAAAGAATCCACACCTGGCCGGCTTTTTGCATCGCATTCCGGCCAACCCCCAAAAGCTCCGCATGGCTGATCGCCGCTTCCTGGAAAAAATCGCACACGGCCGCGGCAGTGATGGTATCGCTTTGATCAATATCGGCAAAACGGATCAAGCGCTGTTCTTCAAAAATGTCCATGGTTCCTCCCCCATCAAGCCGCTGTTTTCCACTGGGCCTATGCAAGATATTCCCTTAATTTTTCCAGCACCGCATCCATGTCCAGAGGTTTTCCCAGATGGCTGTTCATGCCCGATGCAAGGGATTTTTCCACATCTTCCTTAAACACATTGGCGGTCATGGCAATTATGGGAACCCCCGATCCTGACCGGGATACGGGCAGGCCCTTTTCCGCCTGTTCCGTTTCAAATTTCCTGATTCCTCTGGCGGCTTCGTAACCATCCATTTCGGGCATCTGGATATCCATAAAGACCAGGTCGTATTTTTCCGGAGCGGCGCGGTATTTTTCCAGCGCCTCCTTCCCGTTTTCCGCGCAGTCAATGACCAGACCCATGGGCTCAAGCAGGGCCAAAACAATTTCCCGGTTAATGTCTATGTCTTCCGCCAGCAGCAAGGTTTTTCCGGTAAAGTCAGGCGGCGGTTCCGCGCCGGGGGTCTGGCCCCCCCCCGGCGCGGGAACGTCTTTGGCCGGAACCGTTTTGGGCGTATCCCCGGGCAGGGATCTTCCGGCAGCGGCCGTTCCGGCCCGCATTTTTACGGTAAACGAAAAAACAGCCCCCCGTCCGCTTTCCGACTCCACCCAAATTTCGCCGTTCATCATTTCCACAATGCGCTTGCTTATGGCAAGACCCAGGCCCGTGCCGCCGAATTTGCGGGACGTGTTGCTGTCGGCCTGTTCAAAGGAGCGAAAAAGCCGGCCCTTCTGCTCAGGGCTTATCCCAATCCCTGAATCGGCCACATCTATTTGAATGGTACAGATCCGCCCGCCCCCGGGGGCTTCTTCTTCGCCGGTACATCTGCCCATAAGGCTGATGTTCCCCCCGTCGGGGGTGAATTTTGCCGAATTGGAAAGCAGGTTGGTAATTACCTGGGTAAGCCGCTGATCGTCCCCCCAAAGGGTCTGGGGTATATTTTCCCCCAGATGCAGGGAAAAATGCTGTTTTTTTTCTTCCATTCTAAAGATAACCACATTAACCGCTTTGTGGATGGTTTTTTCAAAATTGAATTCCGCCAGGGAAAGCTCAAATTTGTTTGCCTCAATTTTGGACATATCCAGGATGTCGTTAATAACCCCCAGGAGATGGCTGGAGGCGTCTTCGATCTTGGAAAGGCAGTAATCCTTTTTTTCAATGACGTCTGCGGCCTTGGCTATGCTGGTCATGCCGATAATGGCGTTCATGGGGGTCCGCATTTCATGGCTCATGTTGGCCAGGAATTCACTTTTTGCCCGGGTGCCGGAGAGGGCTTCTTCCCGGGCCTTGATGAGGTTTTTAATCATCCTGTTGCGCTGGAGTGCGCTGGCAATAAGAAGGCTCCCCGAATGGAGTATGGCCACTTCATCGGGGTAAAATTCCCGTTCCCGGCGGCGGTCGTCAAAGCCCACAAAACCCCAAAAATAGTCCTGCAAAAAAACCGGGATAATCAACATGGAAACAATACCCTGCTTTCCCATGACCTCTTTTTGTTTTTCTGGCAGATCCTTGACCAGGCCCTGAAAATGACTGCCCTTATTGAGTTTGCCGTACCAGCCGGGAATGTCTTTACCGGGGGCCTCAAGCACGGTTTCCCTGCCGGGCTCGGAACCGTTCTGTCCGGGCCATTCAGTAATAAAAGAGGACCCCAATTCCCCGTTCATGATTTTATTTTTCCAGATGTACACCTTATCCACATTGACAGCCTGTGCTAGGCGGCCCATGCAGTCCCTGAGGTCCGCGTCAAAATTTCTGGGATCCGATTTGAGCAGGATGGAGGCGGTGTCATTGACCGTGTGAAGCAGGGCGTCCCGGCGTTCCAGCTCGCCGATCATTTTCCGGTATTCCCGGAGATCCCGGATATACACAAGAATATAGTTTCCGCTTTTGCGGTCAACCCGGTCTATCGTAATTTCCGCCGGGAGGGGAGAACCGTCCAGGGTCCGGTAGGACCAGTTTACAACCCGGCGGCCCCGCCGCTGCACCTCCTCCAGCAGAGCCCTCCGTTTATCTATACTGCGGACCCCGTCGCCTTGAAACTCCGGGGAAAGGCCGAGGAATTTTTCCAGAAAATCCTGTTTCTTTTCAAAACCAAAAAGCCGCAGGGCCTCCTGGTTACAGTCGATGATCTCAAAATGGGCATTCCAAATAACACAGCCCAGGGGCGTGGTATCCAGCATAATACGGATCCGTTCATCGGCCTCGATCACCTTTTCCAGGGTTTTATCGGCCTTTTTCTTTTCCTGGAAATACATGGCTTCCTGGAATTTGACCACCGCGCCGACAAAAAGGCCGGTAATCAAAAACCCCTGGGACTGTTCAAAAACAACGGAAGTCACAGGCTGCACCGCCCCGGGAAACCTGTGGGCCAAATAATAGCAAAGGAGTATCCATGCGATGTGGCTTCCCAGGAATACAAAGAATGCCGGGCCCCGCAGCAGAAGAAAAATTATCGTGATGCTCAGGACAAAAAAGGCGGCCATGCCCCCTTCGGCGCCGCCGAGCAGAAAAAAAGCAGCGGGAAAGAGTACGTTGCAGAGGACAAAAACAAAAAACCAAACGCCAAGCTGGTGAATCCTAAAGACATTGACCGTAACAAAGAGCAGCCCCACCGACACGGCCATGCCCGCCATGACCAAGATTACCGGCAGATCGTGGCGTACCAGCAGCCGGCTTAGGGTGGCGGCAATACAGGCGGCAAAGCCTATGCACAGGGTCATATTGAGAATACGGGCCCTGAGCGGAAGGGTGTTGGAGAAAAGGTAGTACCGGACAAGGCGCTTTGAATGAATCAGCCAATTCATTTATACTGTAGTATATTATGTTTTTGATCTTTGTGAAAGGTTCCGGTGATGACAGATAAACAGGCAAAGCGGCAGAAGAAGATTCTGGAAACCGTAACCCGGGAAAACCGCATTGAAGTGGCCTGCCTGGCGGAGATGATGCAGGTTTCCAGGGTTACCCTGCGGAAGGATCTGGACCGGCTGGAAGAAAAGGGGATTATCCGGCATGAAAAGGGCCAGGTTTTTCCCGGTTCCAGCGACGACATAAACAACCGGCTTACCTACCATTATGATACCAAGCAGAAGATTGCCCGCCGGGCCCGTGAACTGGTCGAGGACGGCGAGACGGTGATGATTGAATCCGGGTCCTGCTGTGCCCTTTTGGCGGAGGATCTGACGCTGAACAAGCGGGAAATACGGATCATCACCAATTCCGCCTTTATTGCCGCGTATATACGGCGGCTGCCCCAGGCAAAAATTGTACTTCTGGGGGGAGATTACCAGAACGACGCTCAGGTAATGGTGGGCCCGGTGATGCGGCTCTGCGTCCAGGGTTTTACGGTGGACAAGCTCTTTGTCGGCGCCGACGGCTTTTCGGAGACCTCGGGATTTACCGGAAAAGACCACCTGCGTTCAGAAGCGGTCCGGGATATGGCAAAACAGGCTTCCCGGGTAATTATCCTGACCGAGTCAGAAAAATTTGCCAGACAGGGGCTGGCGCCGTTTTTGCCCTTTGGCGGCATCAGCGCAGTTATCACCGACAACGCCATTCCCCCGGACAAAGAACGGTTTTTGACGGAGCGGGGAATAGGGGTTTATAAAATAGAAAAATAGCCCGCCGAAGCTTTACCCGGCGGTTGTTACAAAAAACAGTCAATGCCGAGGGCAAGAAAGATCCCCCGGTACTCCTCCAGGTCTTCGGGATGTACCTGGGGAACCCCCTGCATGGCATAGGGACGCCGCAGCAGGGCATATTTTTTTTCCCCAAACTGATGAAAAGGGAGCAGCTGGACCCGGCTCAGCCCCAAAGACAAAAGGAGCCGGGCAAAAGCGCCGGCATCCTCCGGCAAAGAGTTATACCCCGGTATAACCGGTATTCGGGGGAGCAGGATCCTGCCCGCCCTCAGGGCGTTTTTTAGATTGGTCAGAATAAGCTCGTTGGGAAAGCCGGTGCCTTCGGCGTGGCGGCGGCTGTCGTAGTGTTTTAAGTCAAAAAGGATCAGATCCGCCGCCGAGCTTACTTCCGCAAAGACCTTCCCCTCTGCATAGCCGGAGGTTTCCAAGGCGGTGTGGATCCCCTCATCCCTGAGGGACCGGATCAAGGCGGCGGCAAAATGCCGCTGGGTCAGAACTTCCCCGCCGGAAAGGGTTACGCCGCCGCCTGTTTCTTCATAAAAAGGCCGGTCCTGCAGGCATAGTTCCAGGGTCTCCCCCAGGGAATATTCCCGCGAATCTGGAACGCCCTTTTTACCTTCCCACAGGAGGCACGGTTCCGCCCGCTGGGACTCGGGATTGGAACACCACCGGCAGGAGAGGGGACACCCCTTGAAAAATACTACAGTCCGTATGCCGGGACCATCGTGGAGGCTGAATTTCTGAATATTGAAAAGTAATCCCCCGTGGGGCATATCATATAGTATACTGGATCAGAGAGTTTTGTATAGCAATATCTTACCAAAATAAGAAATTTTCTTATTTTGGTAAGATATTTATTGACAGAAAGGATATATTGATATATTATATAACTAACAATAGGAGCCGCCGTGAAACAATACGTCATTGGGATTGATGTGGGTGGAACCAAAACGGCATACGGTGTGCTGGATGAACAAAAAAACATCATCCGGCATTTGCAGCATCCCTCGAATGGGGACTGTTCACCGGAGGTGTTTTTTGACCAAATTGCCGCGAATGTGCGGGATCTCATGGCTGCCTGCAATATCGCCGGCGAAAACCTTTGGGGGATAGGACTGGGGATGCCTTCCTTTATTCTGTACGATGAGGGCTATATCGTTAAAACCAGCAACCTGGTTAACATAAAGGATTTTCCTGCCCGGGACTGGCTTTCCAGGCGGCTGGGGGCCCCGGTAATCCTGGATAACGATGCCAGGGCGGCGGGCATGGCGGAATGCTGTTACGGCGCAGGCAGGGGCTTTGACGCCATGCTTTACTGCCCGGTTAGTACGGGGATCTCTTCGGCGCTGATCATCGGCGGCAAGCCCTTCCGGGGAAGCTACGGCTGGGCGGGGGAGAGCGGCCACATGATCGCCACCCCCGGTGAGGGAATCGAGTGCGGCTGCGGCAACCGGGGCTGTTATATGTCATGGTGCTCCGGCTCCATGATCGTAAAGCACATCAAACAATG
>JAITHE010000125.1 GCA_031280125.1 Treponema sp. | reverse complement strand
TGGTCAAACGAATACCTGGAACGCCTGCTCTTCCAGTCCGGCCTTGCCGCCGCTCCTGATTAATTTATATGCGCTCGCCCGGAGCAGGCGGTCTGCTGTAATTGACGTATTTTTTCTTCCGGTATATGATTATCCTATGGGACGGATAAAAAGCGCTCTGGAAATCGCCATGGAACGGACCGAAGCGGTCAAGGGTGATAAAACCAGCATAGGTCTCTTTGAGGCCAAACAGCGGGGA
The DNA here is from genome assembly GCA_031280125.1 of Treponema sp. Classification (GTDB taxonomy): domain Bacteria; phylum Spirochaetota; class Spirochaetia; order Treponematales; family Breznakiellaceae; genus JAITHE01. The sequence goes on along the minus strand of JAITHE010000125.1, from coordinate 19,415 downwards.
AAACGCCTGGCCAACCGGTATTTGGCGGGGGAAACCTCTGCCCTGGAGGAACTAAAAAAAGCCGCCGGGGATGAAAAAGAGGCCCTGCGGTCGGGCTGTTTTGACGTACTTGTTTCCCAGATAAGCCTGCCGGGGCTTCCTGAAGAAATAAAACGCCTAGAGGCGGCGGGTGAGGCCCTGGCTGTTATTATTGAAGACCGGCGTTTTGCCCCTGCTTACAAGCAGTTCCTTGCCGCTGTTTCCCAGTATCTTTCCGAGGCGTCCCAGTACGAAGAAGCAATAAAACGCCAGTACGCCCCAAAACTCCGGCAAAAGGAAGAAGAGCTGGCCCGCCGTCTGGGCCGGGGGGTAAAGATCGATCCCTTCCAGGATCCCGAATTTATCGCCTTCTACAACCAAAACATGAACTCCCTCAGGGCTGGTTACGAGGCCCTCATCGAAGAAATCAGAACCGAGGCAAAACTGCTGTTTAACGGTGAGAGTTAAGGGCCGCCCACTCCGCTATCCGCTCCAGCCCTTCCATTAAAAGCGGATGGGGGCTCGCGGCGTTGATCCTGATGCAGTCTTCCCCTCCCCTGCCGTAGATGCTTCCGGGGGTTATCTTGACTTTGCCCTCTTTTTCCAGACGCCGCGCCAGTTCCGCCGTATTCCGGCAGTCCGTCCGTTCTGTTAGTGTCCGGGCATCGGCCCAAATCAGGTAGGTGCCTTCGGGTTCAACGGCCCGTATCCCCGGCGCCTCCGCATTGAGGAACCGTACCGCTTCACCGATGCTTTCCTTAAGATAGGCGCACAATTCGTCCAGCCAGGGAGCGCCAAGGCGGTATACGGTTTCCACGGCCAGTTCCGCAAAAACATCCCCCTGGTGGGCCGCTTCCCTGTACAGGGCCGCTTCAATGATCCGCCGCAGGCCGCTGTTCCGGATCACAAAGTGGGAAACGTGGAGTCCCCCCAGGTTAAAGGTTTTGTTGGCCCCGGACACCGTAATGACCCGGTCGGCATAGTCCTCCAGGGAAGCGGCGGAAACAAAGGCGGAGGTTCCGCCGTTTTCCTTTTCCCGGTTATAGACAAAATCGCAGTGTATCTCGTCGCTGGCCACAATCATTTTCCGCCGCTTCGCCATTTCAAGAAAGGCGGCGGTTTCTTCCCGGTTCCAGACCCGCCCGCCGGGATTGTGGGGGGAACAGAAAAGCGCCAGGGGCGTCCTTATCCCGCCGCCACCGGCCCGGTCCAATTCCCTTTCGATTTCCGCAATGTCCAGAACAAAGCGCCCTCCAGAGTCCCGATTCAGGGAAACCTCCACCACCTTCCGGCGGTTTTCCCTGATCACTTCGAAGAAGGGAGTATAAACCGGCGTAAGGATCAATACCCCCTCCCCTTCAACACTGAATTCCCGGACGATTATCCCTAGGGAAAGAACCGTTCCCGGTCCCGCAAGGATATGATCCCGGTCAGTTTCAAGGCCGTGCCGGGTTTTGTACCAAAAACGAACCGCCTCATAATAGGATTCCAGGGGGGACCTGTAGCCGTAGAAAGGATGTTCCGCCCGCCTGGTCAAGACTTGCCGCAGTTCCGGCAGGCAGGGAAAATCCATATCCGCCACCCACAGGGGAATCACCCCTTCTTCAACGGTATCCCATTTAAGGGATCCCATGCCCCGGCGGCTGATGATTTCATCAAAGTTGTACATAGCCCTCCACCCTCTCTGCCAGTTCCTGGCTGAGCCGGTAAAAACGCTCAAGCTGTTTTTTCGGGGCAATCTCTGTCCGGGGGCCCCTCATAAAAAGAGGATGGGGTTCCAGATACAAAAGCCTGTCCCCCGCGTAGGAAAGCACCACCAGGATCCCCATGTTACCGCCGGGGGTATCGTCCATTTCATCAAAGATATAATCCCCCAGGGACCAGAGAACGGGCTTTCCCAAAACCCATTCAAAGCCCTGTTCTACATGGGGGTGGGTACCGATCACCAGATCCGCCCCCGCCATAATAAGCTCCGTATAGAGAGCCCGGGTCGGTCCATCAGGACGATCCGTATACTCTTCTCCGCCGTGAAAAAAAACAATATCCAAGATACCCCGATCCTTCCGCAGACGGCCCTGGATCAACTCCGCCCCGCCCCGTCCCGCATGGAGCAGTCCTGCCCTGTTTTCGTCTGCGGCGGCGGAAAGGCCGTCCCAGCCGTTCCGCTCCGCCTTGAAACTGGCAAGACCAAAGACCTGCACGGCCAAACCGGGATAACCCGCCAAGAAGGGCGCTGCCGCCGCCGCCTGGTTTCGCCCGGCGCCCAGGATGGCAACCCCGGCCGCTTCCAGATATTCCAAGGAATCCAGAAAGCCGGTCAAGCCAAAGTCAAAGGCATGGTTGTTGGCCAGAAGAACCGCGTCGAACCCCGCGGCCCTTAAAAAAGAAGCGGACCGGGGGTCAAATCGGAAGGTGTAGGTTTTTCCCGTTTTTTCCCCCCGGCTGGTAATAACCCCCTCCAGGTTCAGCAGGGAAAGGTCTGCCCCCTGGACAAGGGACGCCGTACCTCCCAGGACCTCTTCGGCGCTTCCCGGCCTGGGGTAGTAGATTTCCCCTTTCCTATAACCGGCAACCCCGTCATCCCCCGCTGTCCCGTCGTAACCGGTAAAGAGGAGCGCCGGAACCCCCCGGGACAGTACCGCGTCCCCTCCCGCGGCAATACGGTAAAGCCGGGGTCTTGCATCCCAGGGAGACGCCAATGAACCTCTTGGAAACTCCGCCGCCAGTCTTTCCAGGGCCTCGTATTTTTTTCCGATCCGGGCAAGTTCCTTTTCATCCTGTCCATTCTCGGAAACATAGGCAAGCTTTAGGCCCCCCAGCAATACCAGGGGATATGCCGGATCCTCCACATCCATGCCGTCTACTTTAAGGGCCAGATAGGGGGGAGCCAGTTCCGCCAGGGGAACAAGGCCGGCGCCGTAGGCTTCGTCCAGGGTCAGGCCGGTTTTTTCTTCCCCTATTTCCGCCCGGGGCACCATACAGGTTCTGGAAAGGGGAATAAAGGTTTCCACGGAACCGGAGGGAAAATCCAGGGGACGCCCGGGCTGGGAAGAATCGGGATCCCCCGAATCTTCCCAGCTAGTCCAAAAACTCAAGTATTCTGCCCTAAGGATGCTTGGCGTACCGGCAGTGATTTCCGGTACCCTCCGGATTCCCAGGCTCCTTAGTTTTTGGTCCGTCAGGGCCAATGCCAAGAAGGTTCTGTCCGGTTCGGGGATCCCTTCGTAATCCAAAACAAGATCGACGCCGGCCCCGCAGGAAATCCCTAAAAGGACCAGGGAAAGAACCGGACCGGAGAGAACCTTCATGCCTTTTCCGGTTTCTAGCGGGGCATAAAGGCAATGTTAATGCCCGAATAATCGTTTTTGATCTGGAGGGAATCGAGAATCTGCGAAATTTGCCCCCGGTGATGGGTATTGTGAACCACAAGCTGGTGAAGCAGGAAAGACAGGGGTACCTCCGCCGGGTTTCCTCCATACCATTCGATCTTAACCGGCGCTTTCAGATTCGCTTCTTCCAGGGCGGCGGCCATTCCCACATAGGCGGCGTCTATCTTTTCCAAGAGAGATCCCAGTTCCTTCCACTGGGCGCCGCTGAGTTTTCCTTCGGGAAGGACGATTCCCTCCAGGGAGGCCAGAGCCTTTTGCGCCCCGGCGTTACCTGTCAGAGCGGACTTGTACATCCCCATGAAGAAAAAGGTTCCTCCCATGACATGCCTTAAAAGCCCCGAAAGGCTCCCGTAGTAACTACCCCGGTCTTTTTCCCGGTCCTCATTGTCCAGCTTGGTCAGCAAATCGTAAATTCCTTTGTTGCCCGCCTGGTTGTACTTCGCGTACATCTCAAAGATTTCTTTCATTTTTTGATCCTCCGTCTTCAATTATTATACAAATCCAGGGATTATGCTAAGACCGGGATCCCGCCGGACGCTAACGTTTGAACCGGGGCGTTTCCAGGGTAGAATCCCCCCGCTTAATCTCAAACCACAGCTCCCGGCCCGCCTTTTCCCGCATTACCCGGTAAAAAGAAGCCAAGTCCCGGACCTTTTCGCCGTTTACGGCGATGATAATATCCTGCCGGAGAAGGCCCACTACCGCGGCAGGAGTTTTGGCGATCACCTGACCCACATAAAGGCCCTCCACGGAAGAACCAAGCTGCAGAGTTTCCCGGATCGTACCGGTAATGGGCACCACATAAACCCCGGGCCAGAGCCGGGAATTTTCCGCCGCCACATCGTTATTCCGGGTCTCTATGCGGACCGGGACATCCCGCTGGGCGCCGTCCCTGATTACCTGGAAAGTAACCCGTTCACCGGGTTTCAGGTCCCCCACCATGAGGGTCAGGTGATTCATTCCCCGGACTTCTTTGCCGTCAAGCCCTGTAATAAAATCACCGGGCTGTATACCCCCCCGTTCCGCGGGGGAACCGAGGAACATCTGAGAAACCATGGCGCCCCGCTTTCCCCCCAGGGAAAGGGCCTGCATCACATCCCGGTCCGGATCGGTCAGGGAAACCCCCAGCCATCCATAGCTGATTTCCCCCTTGTTGATAAACTCATCGATGGAACGCTTGGCATTGTTGATGGGGATGGCAAAACCCAGGCCCACCGATCCTCCCCCGGAACTTGAGGCAATCCAGGTATTGATTCCGATCACCTCTCCCCGGATATTGACCAAAGCGCCGCCGGAATTTCCCTGGTTAATGGAGGTATCTGTCTGGATAAAGTCGTTGATATTTCCCGCGGGCCCGCCGGTACGGCCCACGGCGCTGACAATGCCCATGGTCATGGAGGACATAAAGCCCAGGGGATTTCCGATGGCGATGGCCCAGTCGCCCACCATCACCGAATCCGAGTCGCCCAGTACCGCCAGGGGAAGATCCTCCGGACACTGGAAAGAAACCATGGCCAGGTCCTTCCGTTCGTCCTTGCCCACCAGTTCCGCGGGGTATTCGGTACCGTCATTCAGGGCTGCGGAAATTTCATTGGCCTCCCCTACCACATGGTGGTTGGTCAGGACATAATAGGTGAAAAGTTTTGAACCGCTTCCCCCGGTTTTGCGGACGATGATCCCTGAACCCAGACCCTGGGAACGGAATTCCCGTTCCCGGCCGCCGCCTTCATCGGGGGTGCCGAAGAAAAATTCCCAGGGGATGCCGTTAAAATTGGGAACCTGCTGGCGGCGAATAGAAACGGTTTTTAGTTCCACCACCGATGGAAGAACCTTGTCCGAAATTGCCCGGAAGGCGGTTTGAAGATGTTCCGCCGTAGAAAGCGCATCCTGGGGTACGGGTATGGTCTGACTCTCCTGAGCCTGGGCTCCACTGCCCCTGGCGCAGGAAAGGGAAACAAAGGCCGCCGCAAAACCAAAAAAAACCCCCAGCAGTACCATGCCAAAGATAAGTAGATTTTTTCCCGTTAGTTTCTTCACAAGATCCATTGCTGCATGCTCCTCTATGAGTATATAATAATGGTTCCGGGCAAAAAGTTACAGGGGCCTACGGATCTATTTCTTCGGTCAGGACCTCCACGGTGTTCCCCGTAATGGCAATGGTATGCTCCCAGTGGGCGGAAAGTTTTCCATCGGCGGTAACCACGGTCCAGCCGTCTTCCAGATGATCCACCTCCCCGGTTCCGGCGTTGATCATAGGCTCCACCGCCAGCACCATGCCCTTGGAAAGCCGGGGGTTGGGCCCCTTGGAAACATTGGGTACCTGGGGATCCTCGTGAAGTTCAAACCCCACCCCGTGGCCGCAGTAGCGGGTAACAATGCCATAACCCCCGGCTTTGGCCCTGGTTTCCACCGCCCGGGAGATGCGGAGCAGCCTGTCCCCCGCTTTGGCCGCTTCGATGCCGAGTTTAAGACATTCCCTGGTAACGGCGTTGAGACGGCGGGCGGCGGCGTTTACCTCCCCTGCTTCCACCGTAAGGGCTTGATCGCTGATAAAGCCTCCCAGATCTATGCCGCAGTCCAGGGACACCAGATCCCCCAGGGCTATCTTTCGTTTTGAAGGAATCCCGTGGATTACCTCGTTGTTGATAGAAACGCACAGAGCGCCGGGAAAGGGGTTTTCCCTGGGACCAACACCGAGGAACGCCGGCCTGCCCCCGGCCCGCTCAATCCAGCGCAGGACCCACCGGTCTAGATCCCGGGTCTCCACGCCGGGTTTCACCAGGGGCACTAGTTCCCGGTACATGGCGGAAAGCATCTTGCAGGATTTCCGGATCCCCTCTATCTGCCTGTCGTTCTTGAGGCGTATCATGGCGCTCCCCGTGTTTTCACGGAACCCCCGGCTCGCTGGGGACGGGGCAGGCGGGCAAGGTTTCCCCGCCGGAACAGGGCCGGATCCCGTGTCTGGGCCTCCCGGAACAGAGCCTCCGCGGCGCGGCTTTCTCCCATGTCAAGCAGGGCCTCCGCCATGGCACGGAGCCAGCGGCCCTCATCCTTTGAGGAAAAACCCAGGCCCATAAGAGATTCCAGACATTCCACGTAGGTTTCTTTGCTTACCGCGGGGCGGAGCCGGAGCCGGACCAATTCCCGGAGGAATTGTTCGACATCTTCCATAAAATGCCTAAAATAAGGCCGCCGCCGTTCCTCGGCGCTTATCCGCACCAGGAGCCGGAAAGACTCGTAGCTCAGGCCCCGTTTGTCCAGCTCCTCCGCCAGAAGAAAGGAGCAGTCCATCCAGTCTTCCCGGTCCAGGTATTTTTCCAGGGGAAAATCAAGCCCTCCCGCGGCCTGCCAAAGATCCAGGGCGTCATCGTCGTTCAGATGAAGAAGCTGGAAAAAGATCAGTTTTGCCCGGCTTGAGGGATCCTCTGTCCGCTCCCGGAGAAAGCTCCGGTAATCAAAACCGTTTTTTTCCACAAACCGCGCATAGGCCCGGTCGTATTCGAAACGCCGGTCCCGGCTGGAAAGAATCTCGTAGGCCGCAAGGAGGCGGCGCATTGCTCCTTCGGTGTTTTTGCCGGCGATGTCAGGATGAAGGCGTTTGGCTTTTTCCCGGAAAGCCCGCTTGATGTCTCCAGGGGCGGCATTTCTATCAACCCCGAGCAGGGAGTAGAAGTTATCCACGGCGGCGGCCTCCGGAATCCCCCCGGCGGCGGGGAATGAAAAACCCCGCCGCAAACAGCGGAGTATCTTCGTTGGAGTGGAAATATATTATACCGGCCGGGGCACATACCCCGGTAACACTGGCGTTAAGCTTCATGCACAGAGTGGACAATCTGAACTGCCCCAAGGGGCGGGGTATGTGCCCCGGCCGCCCAGTCAAATGCGGCCTAAGCCTGCTTGTAGAGATGGTCAATGGAAGGTTCCTTAACAAGGAGTACGGAACATTTGGCGCTGACCATAATTTCCCGGTGGGCGTGGGTTATAATGTCCCGGGCGCTCCGATCCCTTTCCCATCCTCCCAGAATGATAAGGTCCGCCTTTTTTTCATCCGCCGCGCCGAGGATCTCGGTATACACGGCTCCCCGGCGCATTTCCCGTTCTATCTTTACCCCCTTGGCCCGGGCCAGTTCTTCCACAAAGGAAAGATACCGTTCTCCGTTGGCCTCAAGGCTTTTTTCGTATTCCAGACTTTCTTCCTGAATAAAAATTTTGCTCAAGGTAAGCTGGCGGATTGTTGCTGTATCGATCACATACACCGCACTGAGCCTGCAGCGGTACAGTTTTGCCAGGACAATGGCATATTTAGAGGCAAGAATCGAAGCGTCCGAACCGGAGACGGCCAGCACAATGTTGGAAAACAGGCTCTTTATCATTCCTTCCCAGCCTTCTTTTTAAGCAGCTTGCTTGTAAAGAACTGATCCCGATCCCGTTCTTCAAGGGCCGCTTCAATGTAAATTTTGGTATCCCGGGCTGCGGGGATAACCATTTTTTCCAGGGCATTGACCCGCCGCTGGGTTTTCCGGACTTCCCTTGCCAAGCGCCAGGCTATGGTCCTGACCGCCGCCAGTTCCGTAAGAACCTTGAGCAGCTTAAAGAATTCTAGCACTGTTTCATCACATTCGGCAAATGAATTTGCCGGGGAATACTTTAATTCCACCCTGGGAAGCCGTACTTCCAGACCGGGAAGGTTCATCCCTGCACACATAACCCGCTTCTCTTCCAGTTCATAACGGTAGCTGATTCCCTGGGAAAGCCGGTCTGCCCGTTCCCGGCCCGCCGCTATAAGCATCCGTTTCAGGGCGGGATAGGCGCTTTCCACACAAACGTCCAGATCCTTTTCCAGCAGCTTGACCTGTTCCACCTTCCGCATCAGTTCCATCACCAGGATTTCCCGCTTCTGTTCCAAAAGCTCATAACCTTCCATAGCGGTGGCAAGCCGTTCCTTAACACGGAGGAGGTTGCTTTTGGTAGGCGCGGTCTGTTCGCGGGGCATTGTTTTACGGTCTCCCGGCGGAATAGCTCTCCCCATCGCAGAGCGGCGGGGCATGAAACCCGCAGACGGAATAAACCGCCGACGGAAGACATTTGTTTATTTTTTCATACCCGGGGAAGCACTGTCAAGGGCTGCCCGAACTTGCTTGTGATTAATAAGGAAACGGGATACCCCGCTTATCCGGAAGGGTAATTTAATTTTCTGCCGGACAGCGATATCAGAACCGCCCGGGAAGGGGCCGGGGCGGTGGAACACATTTTCCCAGGGAGATCCGCGCTGCCGAATCCCTGGAAGCGCCGGGCAGCGTGATCCCCCTGGGACCAACCGCTTTATGATCCCCGGTACGGGGAATACACCGGGACCTGCGAAACAGGCCGGATCCACACTCTAATCCCAGAGATCTTCCCAGCCTTTGGCCCCCGGCCAGAGGAATACCTGCCCCTTCACCAGCCGGCAGTTCCGCTCCGCCCTGGTAAGCGCCTCCATCTCCTCTGCGCCGAGGGGGTCTTCGATAACGGAGCGGAGGTTGCTTTCGTAGTTCTTTGCGTGGACCGAAAAGGGGATGGGAACGCTCCCCCGCTGAACCGCCCATTTTAGGCAGACCAAGGCAGGATGAATCCCGTGGGCCGCCGCCGCGGCGGCTACCTCCGGCAGTTCCGTATCCGCCACATCCCCGGGGGACTTGTCCCGCTCGGGCCGGTTGGGGGAACCGATGGGGCAGTAACCGATGACAGTGATATTTTTTGAACGGCAGTAGTCAAAAAGTTCCCGCTGCTGGAACGAGGGGTGCTGTTCCATCTCGATCAAGGCCGGTTTAATCCTGCACCGGGGCAGTATCGTCTCCAGTTTGGAAACGGTCATGTTGGACATCCCCAGATTCTTTGTCAGCCCCATACCGGAGATCCTTTCCATCTGAGCCCAGGTTGCCATAAAGCGGTCCGGGGAAAAGGGAACCGAATTGGGGTTCCGGGCGTCCCCGTCGCAGCCAGGGGCGTGGTAGTTGGGGAAGGGCCAGTGAACAAAGTAGGCGTCCACATAGTCCAGCCGGAGATCCCGCAGGGTTTTTGCCAGGGAAAAGAGCACGTCCCCCGGCCCGTGCATATCGTTCCAGACCTTGGAGATGATAAAGACCTCTTCCCGTTTTACCCCTTCCCGAAAGGCCGCTTCAAACACCCCCCCGATCCGATCTTCGTTGCCGTATACCGAAGCGCAGTCAAAGAGCCGGTAACCAAAACGCAGCGCCCCGGCCACGGCGGCGGCGACTTCCTCCGGGCCGTATTTGTCGGACCCAAAGGTGCCCATGCCTATACAGGGTATCTTCCGCCCCGGCCCCAAGTTAAAGCAAGGAACCTTACCGGGATCCACCGCCGCCGCTTCGGCCATTACTTTAGTTCCTCGTCGGCGCAGACCGCCACCTTGCCGCAGTTTCCCTTGTCCATAAGGTCGTAGGCTTCGGCGGCCTTTTCCAGGAGAAAGCGGTGAGTTACGAGGAGGTCCGGGTGCATATCCCAGCGGACCAGCTCTTCCACCAGGTTTTCCATAAGCCAGATACTGGTAACCCAGGAACCGTAAATGGTCTTTTGGGAATGGATGATGTCCGGGCTGGGGTTAAAGTTTACGGAGCCCCCTTCCCCCACAAAGGCTATTTTGCCCCATTGCCGGGCGGCGCGAATGGCGGTCTGCCGTCCGGCATCGCTGGCGGAAGCGTCAAAGGCCCGCTCCACCCCCCGGCCTCCGGTAAGGTCGAGAATTTCCCCCACGTTGTCTGCGCCGGGTGTAAGAACCTTATCCGCCAGGCCCAGCCTGTTGGCCAGGTCAATGCGGTACCGGTTGCCTTCGATGCCAAAAAGCTTTTTTGCCCCCATGGCCCGGCAAAGCATCAGCGTGGCCAGGCCCACCGGCCCCAGGCCCACCACCAATACGTTATCCGCTCCGCTCACCCCTATTTTGTAGATCGCCTCGTAGACCGTACCGAAGCCGCAGGCCACCTGAGCGCCGTCGGCATAACTTAAACTGTCCGGCAGTTCCACCAGATCCTTTTCATCGCAGAGGATATACTCCGCCATGCCCCCATCCCGCTGCCAGCCGTAGGCCGCCCGGAGGGGAGAGGAGCAGGAGATCATGTAGCCCATACGGCAGTCGTGGCAGACTCCGCAGCCGGAAATATGGTACACGATCACCCGGGAACCTTTTTTGAAACGCCGGATTCCCGGTCCTTCTTCCACCACCTGGCCGCATGGTTCGTGGCCGGCGATAACTCCCTGGTAGCCCTCCGCGCCCTTGCCGGTATGTTCCCGGTAAATGGCCCGAATATCGCTGCCGCAGATTGTACAGGCTTTCATCTTTACCAACACCTGACCGTGCCCCGGTTTGGGGATTGCCACGGTCCTGAATTCCACCGTGCTGTTTCCAGGGAGGTACGCTCCCTTCATGGTTCCTTCCATAGTAAGCTTCTCCTGCTAAAAAGTTTACGCCCGCTTGGCGTATTTCTTCATATCAAAGTACACCGCCATGATAATGATGGCCCCCTTTACCAGGTACTGATAGTAGGAGTCGATGGCAAGAAAACTCATCCCGTAGTTGATAAGTCCCATGGTAAAGATACCGATGATCATACCCCCCACGGTGCCCACACCGCCGTTCTGGGAAACCCCGCCCACGGTTACCGCGGCGATGGCATCCAGTTCCATGCCGTTGGCGGTTAGGGCGTTGGCCAGGGCCAAGCGGCTGGAAAGGAGTACCCCCGCGGCGCCGTAGAGGAGCCCCGCATAGAGGTACACGCACAACAGGTCCCGTTCCACGTTGATCCCCGATACCCGGGCAGCCTGGGCGTTGCCGCCAATGGCATAAAAGTTGGTTCCCTGTTTGGTATGTTTAAGGAGTACCCAGATAACAAGGGCAATGAGGATCACATAGATCCCCAAAAAGGGGAAGGGCCCCAGGGAATTTTGGGCTATGGCCTTGTATTCCGGCTTAAGGGAACTGACGATGGCCGCCTTGGTATAGAGGAGTTGGATCCCCCGGGCAATGGACATGGTCCCCAAAGTGGCGATAAAGGGGGGCAGTTTCCCGTAGGCTACCAGAACCCCGTTCAAAAAGCCAAAGAGGCCCCCCGCCAGGATTCCCGCGATAACCGGCACCAGGAGGGGGAACGAAACGCCGTGGTAGATGGCCGTTTCGTAGGTGGGAATCTGGGCAAAGGAAGCGGCCACCGATGCGGTCAGACAAACCACGTAGCCTATGGAAAGGTCTATTCCCTTGGTGATGATGATCATCCCCACCCCTAGGGAGGCGAAGGCCCGGACCGCCTCGGCGATAATCAGGGTCTTGAAGGAGGTCCAGGTAAGGGCCTGTCCCCTGGTCAAAATGGTCAGCAAAAACACCAGCACCACAAAGGTGATCAGGTTGGTGTAGCGGTTAAAAAATTCCCGCACGGTAATGGTTTTCATGGTATCTCCCGTCTTTGGTTTTCTAGGAAAACTGCGTTGCATAACGCATGATCGCTTCCTGGGTAAGTTCGTCCTTTTTAAGGGTCCCCGTCAGAACTCCCGCGCAAAGTACCAGCACCCGGTGGCTCATGCCGATAAGCTCAGGCATTTCGCTGGATACCATGATGACGGCTTTTCCCTGTTTTACCAGTTCCGCCATGATCGTGTAAATTTCATACTTGGCCCCCACGTCGATACCCCGGGTGGGCTCGTCCATGATAAGAATTTCCGGCAGGGTCATAAGCCAGCGGCTCAGGATTACCTTTTGCTGGTTTCCACCGGAAAGGTTCTGCACCAGGGCGCCCATGGAGGGAGTTTTGGTTTTTAGCTGCCGGTTTTGTTTCGACGCCGCCTCGGCCAGCTTTTTATGATCCAGGGTGCCGATTTTGTTTTTGTATTTTCCCAGGGAGGCGATGGCGGTGTTTACCGTAATGTTAAGAAGGGGGAAAATCCCCGAACTGCGCCGGTCTTCGGTTACAAGCCCTATGCCCGCAGCGATGGCCTCCTGGGGCCGGATCCGGACCAAAGGCTTTCCACGTACGAGGATTTCACCGGAGGCGATTTTGCGGACCCCAAAGATCGCCTCCACCAGTTCGGTCCGCTGGGCTCCCACCAGGCCGCCGATTCCCAGAATTTCTCCTTTCCTCAGTTCAAAACTGATATTTTTAAAAGACTGGGGATTGGCCGCCGAGAGGTTCCGTACCTCCAGGCACACTTCGCCCACAGAAGATTCCACCGGGGGAAAACGGTGGGTAATGTCCCGGCCCACCATGAGGGAAATAAGCCGGTCTCCGGTAAGATCCTGGACGGGGTAAGTACCAATCCACTTTCCGTCCCGCATAACCGTTACATCATCGGCGATCTGGAAAATTTCTTCCATTTTGTGGGATATATAAATAATCGCCACCCCCTTTATCCGAAGACCCCGGATAATGGTAAAGAGGTGGGCCACTTCGTTTTCCGTTAAAGAACTGGTGGGTTCGTCCATAACCACGATGGATGAGTTATACGAAACCGCCCTGGCTATTTCGCAGCCCTGCTGGCGGCTGATGGAAAGGCTCGACATCCGGGCAGCGGGATCAAAATCATAGTTAAGCCCCTCCAGCAGCTTCCGGGTATCTCCGAACATTTTCCGGTGGTTGATAAAGCCGAATTTATTCAGGGGTTCCCGGCCAAGCCAAATATTCTGGGCCACTGAACGCTCCGGCACATTGGAAAGTTCCTGGTGGATCATCGACACCCCGGCGTGCATGGCGTCGGCGGCGCTGTTAAAGTGCCGTTTTTCTCCGTTCAAAATGATGCTGCCCCCGTCCATCTGGTAGATACCAAAGAGGCACTTCATCAGGGTGGATTTACCCGCTCCGTTTTCCCCCATCAGGGCGTGAACGGTACCGGGTTTTACCGAAAAATCAACATTATCCAGGGCAAGCACACCGGGAAACCGTTTAGTTATTCCCCGCATTTCAAGAACAGGATCCGCCATGGTTACTCCAAAAATAAATGCCAAAAACACACGCCGGGGCAAAGGCGAAAACCCGCCCCGCCTCCGGCGCGTTAAAGGTCTTAGTGGGACTTGTAGTAGTCCGATTTCTTGTCCACCGGGACAAAGGGAACCAGATAGCACTGGCCGATGATGGCGGCGTCGTTGGCCGGGGCCTCATCAATCGGCGAGGTAGCCGCGGGGGTTCCTCCGGCGGGATTTCCCGGCTTGTAGGCGCCGGTGGCGCACTGATAGATCACGTCAAAGGCGGCGGCAGACTGGCCCACGGCATCCTGAAGAACCGTGGCGTACAGCTTGTCTTCCTTCATGGAGTTGATCGCATCCTGGGTGGCGTCGATCCCCAGCACCGGAACGGTCAGGATTGTGCCGTCACTGGCGTCATCTTTGGTAAAACTGTTCTGGATCAGGGATTCCACCGCCCCTAGAGCCATACCGTCGTTCTGGGCGGCCACCACGTTGAATTTACCCCGGTGGGCGGCGATCCAGACGTCCATCTTCTGCTGGGACTGGTCGGGGGTCCAGTTGGCGGTATCTTCCGCCACGATGTTGACGGTGTAGCCACGGGTAGCCAATTCGGCCAGGAGTCCCGCCTTCCGGTTGATTTGGGCGGGATGCCCCAGTTGTCCCAGGATGAGGAGCATATTCACCGCTTTATCGGGGGCTTTGTCGGGGTTCGCGTCAAAATAGTCGGCGATAAGCTGGCCCTGGTAGCGGCCTCCCACAAATTCCGGGGACGAAGCAAAGAAAAAGTTCTTTCCCACCTTAAGGGATTCCACCGTGGGCTGAATGTTGGAGTAGGCCGCGGCCCCACCCTTTTCCTGGATCTTCTGGTTCATCTGTTCCGACAGCTCCGATACACAGGGTACGATGACAAACCATTTGTAACCCTGATTCAAGAGGGTATCAAGCTGGGTAAGCTGGGTTTGTCCGTCGCTGCGGGCGTCCTGCACGTTAAGCTCTATGCCCTTTTCCGCTGCCAGTTTCTTTACATTGTCCGAATAGTCCTTAAGGAACTGTTCGTCCATATTCCTCATGAGGAGGGCGATTTGTACCTTGCCGCTTCCTTCTTCCGGCTTTTTACAACCGGTGAATACCATGGCCGCCGCCAAAAGAACAGCCAGACCCAATGCGAGTTTTTTCATTTTTCCTCTCTCCTTAAAACAATAACTTTTTATCCGGTTTAACAAACCGGTATCTGCCATATCAACCGGCAGTTCATGCCTGCCGCGGGCGCCCCTCCGCCAGGGCCGTCCATGCCGCCCGGTAACCCTTTAATTCGGGAAAAGCCTCTTTACGCAGTTCCTGATATTCAATGTCCGCATCCCCCGCCAGTTCCGCCAGATCCTTTCCCGTCAGGGCCATCTTGGCGGTCATGGCCGCCCCCAGGGCGGTGGCCTCGGCAATATCCGTAAGGAACACCCTGTTGTCTTTCAACGCCGAAGAAAGGAGCAGGTTGTAGGAGCTGTCTTTACGGAATCCCCCTTCTGTATAGATTTCGTGATCCTTTCCTATACCGGTCCGTTCCAAGGCGGTGAGGGTTTGCATCACCAGGGAAATCCTAAGGAGGGCGAAGAGCTTTTCATAGTTTGCGAAAGAGGGAGGAAGGACGGAAAACCCTGCCCTCCCCTGGACGGCGGCCTTTATATCCGTAAAGGTCCAGACCCTGCCGCCTTCTACAATCCGGGCCGTGGAGGAAGGAAACTGCCCCGAACCGGGGGTTAGTTCCGGCAGGAGGAAACAGTTTTGTTCCTTGAGAATCGAGCGGTAAAGTCCCTCGTCCCAGGGGGGGGAATCTTTTTTTTCGTGCCGGGCCTGGAAACACGTTGACCAGGTTTCAAATTCCAGCCCTCCCAGGAAGATCGCCGTTTTGACGGGCTTCCCGAAGGCGGAGATGTTAAAGAACACCACCTTACCCAGTTCTTCCGGTTTAAAGCCGTAGCGGTCCATGGGGTTCATGATCACGCACCAGGTTCCGGTGGAATTAAGCACAAAGCCGGCAACGCCCTTTTTGGCAAAGTGGGGGAGCAGGGCCGAGTTGGAATCGTGGATCCCCAGGGTTACGATGGCATCTTTGGCAAGCCCTGTCTGTTCCGCCACATCAGGCCCGATTGTTCCCAGCACATCCCAGGATTTGCCCAGGACCGGACCCGCCGCGCCGCCTCCGGGAATGAAGCCGGCGATCCCCAGTCCTTCCGCCACGGAGGAAAGCCGATCCTCAACTTGATCCCACAGGTAGGTATGGTTTCCCATGTAAGTGGCTTCTATCCCCGCCTTTCCGGTAAAGCGGAGCCCCCAATACTGCGGATAGGGAAGGACCGCCGCCGCCCGCTTCCAGGCTTCAGGAAAAACCGTCCGGGCAAAGAAAAGACCCTTGGCGGGGTTGATCATCGCCTTGAGAGCCGGAGTTCCGGTGCGGGCCTGAAGATCTTCGGGTTTACCGAATTCATCATAAAAGCGGCGGTGCAGCGCTTCTCCCGGCTCATAGGTATAGTACACGCAGGGAAGGGAGGGTTTTCCGTCTTTCCCTGTACAGACAAAAGTGGCGCCGTGGGTGCTGACCGCCAAAGCCTTTACCGGATAGTGGGAAGCAAAGTCCCGCAGTTGTTCAATAAACCACGCTTCCATGCCCGCTAGGTCGTGGCAGGGAAGTTCCGCCGAAGCCGCCGGTCCGGAAACCTCCCATGGCGGCGGAGCTTCGGTCTTGATCATGACGGGTTCAAAGTTCCGGTACCGGGCGTCCAGCTGGCGCAGGGAGTCGTCGTAGACCGCCGCCTTTTTGTTGGTCATGCCGATATCGATCACCGCGATGGCGTATTCCATGTACCGCCTTTCCCCCTACCTGTACATGGGTCCCAGGGCGGCGCAGGCCCTGTAGTCGGCCCCTTCCCTGTCCATGCCGAAAGCGTTCCAGTAGCTGGGCCGGAAAATCCGTTCCTCCTCCACGTTATGCATGCACACGGGGATCCGCAAAATGGCGCAGAGGGCGATAAGGTCCGCCCCAATGTGGCCGTAGGAAATGGATCCGTGGTTGGCTCCCCAACTGTTCATCACGTCGTAGGCGGTTTTGAAGGGGCCGCTCCCGGTAACCCGTGGAGCGAACCAGGTACAGGGCCAGGTATAGTCGGTCCGTTTCCAGAGTATATCCGACACTTCGTCGGGGAGATTTACCGTCCAACCTTCGGCGATCTGGATCACTGGGCCCACTCCCTTGACAAGGTTAAGACGGCTCATGGTTACGGGCATCTCCGCCCTGGTCAGGAACCGGGATGAAAAGCCGCCCCCCCGGAAGTAGCCAAAGTCCGCGGCGTTCCAGGTGGAGGCCCTAAGGCATGCCTTTTGATCCGCCTCGCTTACTTCCCAAAATGGTTTCATCACCCCCCGGCCATCGCTTCCCTTCATTTCACCGCAGGCGTCCAGGCAGGCCGCCCCGGAATTGATCAGGTGGATAAAGCCCTCCGCTTCTTTGGCCTTTCCGGTGATGTCGTAGTTTGCCGCCCGCTTTACCGCTTCGGGGCTCCAGTAGGTACGGACATCGGCAAAGATCTGCGCCCTGCCGGTAAGGAGTTTTCCAAAGAGCATCCCCACGCCGTTCAATGTATCGTTCTCGGTTGCCAGGATATAGGGCTCCCGGGCCCCCTCCCAGTCAAAGGACGTGTTGAGGAGCGATTCGGGAAAATCACAGTTGGGATAAAAATCCGTCCACTGCCGTTGGCCCTGGAAGCCCCCGGCGATGGCGTTGTGCCCCGCCCGCTCTTCCTCAAAGCCTTCGGGGAGGTTTTTATTCCCGTTAAAGAGGTCTTTGATGATACACATCATCTTGACCACAAATTCCCAGGCCCTGTCCTGTTCTTCCCGGGATTTCTGGAGTTCCGGGGGGTTTTTGTCGAACCCTTCCCTGCAGTATTTTTTTGTCCACCCCAGGGCCTTTTGAAATTCAGCCTTATCGTAGATCCCCTTTTCCATGCGGCGGATGATCTCGATCTCGTCCACACTTTCCACCCGCATCCCCAGGAATTCCTCAAAAAATTCAGGGTTGATGATGGAACCGGCGATGCCCATGCAGATCGAGCCGATCTGGAGGTAGCTCTTGCCCCGCATGGTGGCGGCGGCCACGGCGGCCCGGCCAAAGCGGAGGAGCTTTTCTTCCACGTCCGGGGGAATCACCATGTCGGCGGCATCCTGTACGTCGTGGCCGTAGATACCGAAGGCCGGAAGACCCTTTTGGGCGTGGGCGGCCAGTACCGAGGCGAGGTACACTGCCCCGGGCCGCTCGGTACCATTAAAGCCCCAGACCCCTTTGATCGTGGCCGGCTCCATGTCCATAGTTTCCGAACCGTAACACCAGCAGGGGGTAACGGTGAGGGTAATGTCCACCCCCTCCCGGCGGAATTTATCCGCACAGGCGGCGGCCTCCGCCACCCGGCCTATGGTGGTGTCGGCGACCACCACTTGGACCGGATCGCCGTTGGAATAGCGGAGGTGTTTTTCAAAAAGGGAGGCCGCCGCCCTAGCCATGTTCATGGTTTGATCTTCCAGGGATTCCCTGACTTTGAGGGGACCCCGCCTGCCATCTATGGTGGGCCTAATGCCGATTGTGGGGTACGCTCCCCGGTAACGGTTTACTGCCATGTTTTTTCCTCCATAAAAACTAAAAATATTCCCGCTGCCCGCCCGTTCCACCGCGAAAATCCCCGGGTGTACAGACGCCGCCCTATGAGCGGTGTATCGTTACCGGCAAACGGACAATCCGCTCGCCGGGTTTTTCCCTGGTTCCTTCAATCTTCTCCCGGATCTGGCTTACGATCCGTTCCCCGGCCTTTCGCCCTATGCCCACCGCATCCTGACAGGCCGTATAGCGGCAGGCCGGCAGGAAAGGGCTGTACCGGGATTCGTCAAACCCGGCGATCACCGGCGGGGGGATAGCGCCCCGCTCCTTCCTGTCCAGAAGACACCGTTCCATCCCCAGGTGAATCAGCATGTTTACCGCCACCATCGCTTCCGGGGGATTTTCCCGTTCCAGAAGGCTTTCCATCCTCCGGTAACCGTCTTCCACTTCCATGCCCCCCAGGCAGATCCAGGAAGGGTCGCTTTGGATCCCCGCCTCCGCCAGGGCCCGGCCATAGCCGGAAAGCCGCTCCCGGGCTGCCGAAAGGGTGATCTCCCCCCCCACAAAGGCGATCCGGCTAAAGCCATCGTCCAAAAGGGCTTTAGTCAGACGGAACATACCGTCCTCGTTGTCGGAACTGATCGCCTCCAATTCCACCCCCTCCAACAGTCTGTCCACCAAGACCATAGGCATCCCTTCATCTGCCAGGGCCTGGAGGTGTTCCCCCCGGGACCCCGCGGGAATAACCACCATGCCATCCACCCGGTCCGCCAAGGTAAAGACCCGCTGGCGTTCCTCTCCGATGGAGTTAAAGGTCGAGGCCATAAGCATCGTATAACCCCGGCCGCTCAGTTCCCGTTCAAGCCCTTCGGCCACGTCCATAAAAAAATCGTTGGCCAGTTCGGGAAACAGCACCCCCACGGTCATGGTGAACCGGGTCTTCAGGGTCCGGGCCGCATGGTTCATCCGGTAGTCCAGCCGCTTTGCCGCCGCCATTACCCGGAGCCGGGTTGTTTCCGCCACCTGCCGGGAAATTCCGGTCCGGTGCGCTTCGGCATGAAAAGCCGCCAATACCCGGGAAACCGTAGCGGTAGAAACCCCCGCCTCGGAAGCCACGTCCCTGATTGTTATAGCCATGCCCCCGCCTAGGATGTAAACGTTTACATCAGGTTTTCGGTTTTATTATACCCTGGTTTCGGCGCTTGTCAAGACAAAATCGTATTTTTTTTAAAAAAATCCGCCGAATGGCTAAAAAATTCGCCCAAAAATCCACTTCCGGTCCTTACGCCCCGCCGGTATGGGCCCTAGTACTCCATGAAGACAAAAAACGCTTATAAAAAGCGACCATCCTTCCGATACAGAAACAGGAGGGAAACCATGGTTAAACCACATATCAAATACCGGGTTACCTTGACCGGGG
>JAITHE010000164.1 GCA_031280125.1 Treponema sp. | reverse complement strand
GGAGGGGGGCACGTTTACCATGGGGAGCCCCTCCAACGAGCCGGACCGGCTTGATAACGAAGGTCCCCAGCATCAGGTAACGGTGAAGAGTTTTTACATGGGGAAGCACGAGGTAACCCAGCGGGAATGGCAGGAATTGATGGGAAACAATCCGAGTAATTTCAAGGGGGATAACCTTCCGGTGCAACCGGTGAACTGGTTTGAGGTGATAGAGTACTGCAACCGGCGGAGCGTCAAGGAGGGCTTGACCCCTTGCTACCGTGGTTCGGGGAACTCGATAAGCTGCGACTGGAGCGCCAACGGGTACCGGCTGCCCACGGAGGCGGAATGGGAGTACGCGGCGAAGGGAGGGAACAAAAACTTTCTGACCTATCTGTATGCGGGGAGTAACAATGTTGGGGCGGTGGGGTGGTATGACGGGAACAGCGGGGGCGCAACGCATCCGGTGGGGACGAAAGCGGCGAATGATCTGGGGATATATGATCTGAGCGGGAACGTGTGGGAATGGTGCTGGGACTGGTATGGGAATTACGGCAGCGGGGCGCAGACGGACCCCGCAGGCCCGTCCTCCGGCTCGTACCGCGTGTATCGCGGCGGGTCATGGGGCAACAGCGCGCGGCACCTGCGTTCCTCCGTCCGGGCCTACATCGCTCCATCCCACCGGGGCAGCAGCATTGGCTTCCGGCTGGTGCGCGCACACTAAAACGCTTCGCGTTTTAGTGTGTTTGAGTTTTGCGGAGGCCCCGGGAAGGGCGTGGAGCGGAGCGCGTTAAGCGCGGAGCGACAGCCCTTCCCGGGGGGCATTGGTACCGGCGGGAAGCCTTCCCCCGGAAGGCCGGAAAAATATTTTTTGAAGGAGTTGTGTATATGGCCCGCAAGGTTTTTCCCTGGTCGCTGCTTCTGTTCGCCGCCCTCCGTATCCCCCTGGCCGCCGCGCCTTTCTGGGTGGATAAACAGCCCGCGGATACCCCCGATACGGTCTATTTCCGGGCCCTGGCGGAGGCGGAGGGCAGGGAAGCGGCGGAACGGTCCGCCCTCAATAACCTGCACGCCGAAGCCGCCCGGTATATCCTGGTGAGTATCCACGCCTCGGACCGGGAAGACAGCCGGACTGTCCAGCGGGGCGCGAACGGCGTGATCAACGAACAGTATGTCGCCGAATTTAAAAGCGAAATAGAGAGTTATACGGATATGCTGGTCTCGGGCATCAAGACCGAGGTTCACAGCGAACAGTACGCCGGCTCTTCCGGGCGGCGGCTCTGGCGGGCCTGGGCCCTGGGGGCCGCTTCCCGGCAAAAGCTGGAGGCTGAAATGGCGGCATACCCCGCCCGGATTTCCGCCCGGTATTCCGGCCTTATCGCCGAAAGCGGGAGCCTGGCGGGGGATATTCGGAGCCGCCAGAGTATTCTGCGGGCGCTGGAAACAAACCCGCTCCACAAGGATGTCGCCTACCTGGACCTGCCGGGGGGGCGGGTGAACCTCTACGACTACCTTTCGGAACGGATCAGCGTCCTCGGGGGCAGCGTCTCCTTCGCCCCCATCCCCCCCCAAAAAGCGCGGAAGGGGGAAACCCTGCGCCTGCCGGTACAGGTATCCTCCCCCCTGCATCCTTCCCCGGGGCAGCTTGAGTACCGCGTAACCCTCTCCCGGCTGAACGGCGGGGCCGCTCCCCTGGCGTATACCGCCGCGGCCATAGACACTTTGCCCCTCCCCGTGGGCGCGTACCGGGGCAGCGTGGAACTGCGGCTCGCGGATATTTCGCCCCTGCTGCGGAACATTGTCCGGGAATTCACCCTGGAGCTGGGCCTCCCCGCGCCGCCGGAAAAGCCCTTTTCCCCCGGCGCTTTCGGCGGGCAGTGGGAGGGCACGGTTGCCTACGGCGCCAACGGCCAATCATACCGGGACCGCTACACCATCGCCGTCTACGCTGACGGCACCTGCTGGGCCGCGGTGGCGGCGGAGGACGGCGCGGCCCAGGCGGCCCTCGGCTACTGGTCCGCCGATGAGGGCGTGTTCCGCCTGGATTGCGTGTTTGACACCCCCGCCATAGCCCGGCTCCCCGGCCTGCGCTGGGTAAGCGTGTATACCCTGGAAAACAACAACCGCCGGTTAAAAATGAACGTCAAGCCCGCGCCGGACTATTCCGGCGTGGCGGGATTAACCCTGAACCGGGAACGGTAAGCGGTGGCGGCGGCCTCTCAAACACTCAAGCGGTATAGAGCGTACTGGTTAAGAGACACCCCTTCCTTTTCGGCCTCCAGCGCAAGCCGGGCCCCGCCCTCGTCAACAGGATGTTATGCAATACCTGTTGAAAGATAGGGTACTTTTTAACATACTACTATAAAAGAATTGACAAACAAAAAATATATGTTATAGTAAAACAATTAACATAAGCGGTTGAATATGTCAGGAAAAAGAAAGTTTTTATTGATAGGACTTATAGCTTTGTTTTCACTAGGACTTTTTTATTGTAAAGAAAAACAAAAAAATACAAAAAAATATTTTCAAGAAATGTCTCCCCAAGAGCGTTATGAAGCACTTGGT
>JAITHE010000106.1 GCA_031280125.1 Treponema sp. | reverse complement strand
TTTTCCCGGGCAAAGAGTTCTTCCATGTCCGTGTAAAAGGGACAGCCCAGTTCGTCCGCGGCCCGTTTGCCCGGTTCCGCCGAGGCGTCCACCAGGGCGGCCAGTTCCGCGCGGGGGCTCTTATGTATCGCCTCGCCGTGGAGCCTGCCCACATACCCGGCGCCGATGACAGCGATTCGTTTCATACAGAAATGATACGCCCTCTTTTAGCCTTTTTCAATAGATTTTTCCCTGTAAAGGGGGTATACTGTTTCCCATGTACCTCACTAGATCTTCCGAAATTCACCGTGTTGGTTTTGTATCTACCCGCTTTAAGGGGACCGATGGGGTTTCCCTGGAAACCGGCAAGTGGCGGCAGGTGCTGGAACGGATGGGGTACGACTGCTATTTTTTTTCCGGTCTTTCAGACTGGGCTCCAGACAAATCCATGGTGGTGGAAGAAGCCTTTTTCGGGCATCCCCTGGTTATGGATATACAGGAACGCTGTTTTGGGGTTACGGTAAGGAGCGAGGGGCTCACCGGAGAAATCCAGGCCGTCCGGTTCCGTCTTAAGCAGGCTCTTTATGAATTTGTGGCGGCCTTTAACATAGACCTCCTGATTGTAGAAAACGCCCTGACGATCCCCATGCATGTCCCCCTGGGGCTGGCCCTGACGGAATTGATCGCCGAAACGGGCATACCCGCCATCGCCCACCACCACGATTTTGCCTGGGAGCGGCAGCGGTTTTCCGTTAACTGCATCGAAGATTATCTTTCCATGGCCTTTCCTCCAAGGCTCCATACGATTAACCATGTGGTGATCAACTCCGAAGCCCGGCAGAAACTTTCTTTCCGCTGCGGCCTTTCTTCAATCATCATTCCTAATGTTTTTGATTTTGACAGCGTGCCCCCCCGCATGGACGGCTATGGCCGGTCCATGCGGAAGGACCTGGGGCTGGCCGGGGGCGAACTGCTTCTGCTTCAGCCCACCAGGGTGGTAGCCCGTAAGGGCATTGAACACGCCATAGAGCTTGCCTCCAGGCTTAAGGGCAGAAAGGCCCACCTTCTTATAAGCCACCAGGAACGGGATGAGGGTTCCGAGTATTTCCAGCGTACCATGGATTACGCGGAACTTCTGGGGGTTAACGTAATCGTCCGCCCGGATATTATCGGGGCGGAACGGGGATTTACGGAACGGGGCGAAAAAAAATACAGCCTCTGGGATTGTTACCTGAATGCAGACTTTGTAACCTACCCTTCAACGTACGAAGGATTCGGCAACGCCTTTCTTGAAGCCCTGTGGTTCAAAAAGCCAGTTCTGGTAAACCGCTATTCCATATTCCAGCGGGATATAGAGCCTCTGGATTTTGACGTGGTGGTCATGGATACCTACATTACGCCGGAAACGGTGGATACCGTCAACGCCATACTGGACAGCCCTGAGGGGGTGGATATTATGACGGCGAAGAATTTCGAGCTGGGAAAGCATTTTTTTTCTTTTTCCCTTCTGGAACAGCGGCTGCGGCAGGTGCTTATGAACTTTGGGCAGTTATAGCAGGGGGAGTATGATAAAGGTACTGTCAGCCCATACCCGGGAAATTGATCTGGCAGATGCGGCGGTTAATGAAATTCTTGAGCAGCTTGATGTGGAACACCGGCTGCTTGCCCATTCGGCGGGGGTTCTCTATTACTATCCGGATTTCGCCGGCGTGGTAAAAAAACTCTGTGAAAGGCTTCCCTTTCCTGTACTGGGGGGGACCACCTCCAATTCCGCCGTACCGGGGACTCTAAAATCCGGCTCCGATGCGGGAGGGGATATTATTCTTACCATGACGGTTTTTACCAGCGATACGATAGCTTTTTCCGCCGGTATCAGTGAGCCCCTTGGGGACGATCCCCGGCTTCCCGTGGAAAAACTCTACCGGCAGCTTATGGCCTCCGCCCCGGAAAAAACAGAAAAGCCCGCCATGCTTTTCCTTATTACCCCCCGGCTGCTGCAGATTCCCGGAGACGATTATCTTGCCGTCCTGGACAGCCTGAGCGGCGGAGTCCCCGTGTTTGGCTCCATCGCCTTTACCCATTCCGCGGATTTCAGGGATATCAGATCCTGCTTTAACGGCGAGGAATATGCGTCTTCCCTGGGGATCCTCGCCTTTTGGGGCGACTATGAACCCCGGTTTTTTCATTCCATTATTACCGATGACAGGATGATAAACCGCCGGGCAACCATAAGCGAATCCCATAAAAACAGAATCAGGCGGATTAACGGAATCCCCGCGGTGAAGTACTTTGAAACCATCGGCCTTGCCCAGGGAGGTGAAATTATGGGGGTTGATTCCTTTCCCCTGATCCTGCACTTAAAAGACGGTTCCCGGCTTGTCCGTACCGTACTGGCCGTGGAGGAGGGCGAGATACTCTGCAGCGGGGCCGTACCGCCCCATGTGCCGGTGGATTTTTCTTTCTGCGGCAAGGACTTTGTTGTTTCTTCCGCGAAAAAAACACTCCTTGAATGTTCCAAGTGGCTTCGGGACAAACCCTGCGGAGGCGTACTGATCATTTCCTGTGCGGCCCGGCGGTGGACCCTGGGGGCGGATGTGAACGCGGAGCTTCGCGGCATAAACCGGATTCTGGGGGAGGCCTCCTACCATTTTGCCTATTCGGCGGGTGAGTTTTGTCCCGTGGAGGTTAAGAAGGGCCTGAAAAACAGCTTTTGCAACTATTCCATGTGTATATGCGCGGTATGAACGGGGAACCAAATCCGGGGGATCCGGAAAGGAAAATTAAATCCCTGGAGCGGGAGCTTCAGAATCTTCTCAATGCCATGGAGCTTTCGGAGCGTGCCTTTGAGGCCAAGCTTCGTTTTCTTTCCGTACTGCGGGATGAAAAATCCCGGCAGGAAAAATTTCTTCAGATGCTGCTGGAAAACAGCATAGACATCATGTTCCTACTGGACCGGGATTTTCGTGTTGCCTACTGTACCCGGGCTTTTCTTGCCCATTTCAATATTCCCCACTTTGACATGATCCGGGGAAAAAGTTTTCTTGAGATTATCTTCAAATACGGCGGGGAAGAGACCTTTAAAAAAGTAAGAACCATCTTCAAGAAACAAAAGCAGCTTGTAAGCCCCCTGGAAATTGCCCTGACCATCAGGCGGCCTGGGGAAGCCGAAAACAGAAACTACTATATCCATGTAACGCCCATTTTTGAGGGAAAAACCCTGGACGGCTATACGATCCTGGCCCACGAAACAACGGAACTGGTCCATGCCAAGGAAACGGCGGAACGGGCAAACGCCGCCAAAAGCCGCTTTCTTGCCGCCATGAGCCACGAAATCCGTACCCCCATGAACGCTATTATC
Organism: Treponema sp.; assembly: GCA_031280125.1. Taxonomy (GTDB): domain Bacteria; phylum Spirochaetota; class Spirochaetia; order Treponematales; family Breznakiellaceae; genus JAITHE01. Next base: position 14,128 of record JAITHE010000106.1, on the reverse strand, counting down.
GGAATGAGCGAACTGGCCCTGCGGGAAGAAACAGGGCACCGGGCGGCGGAGTACCTGTCCGACATAAAGCAGGCGGGCATCAATCTTCTTTCTATTATAAATGATATACTGGATTTTTCCAAGATTGAATCGGGCAGCCTGCAGATTGTGGAATCCCCCTATGAATTCAGTTCTCTTTTTAACGATGTGTTGAGTGTCATGCGGATATACCTGAACGACAAGCCCATCCAGTTTCTTGTGGAAATAGATTCCCGTATCCCCCGCATGCTTCTGGGGGACGCGGTCCGGGTAAGACAGATCCTCTTTAACCTTTTGAGCAACGCCTTTAAATATACCGGCAGGGGTTTTGTAAAAATACGAATTACCTGCGAGGCGGAGGCGGAGGCTTTACGTCTTTTTTTTGAAGTCAGCGACAGCGGCATTGGTATACGGCAGGAAGATCTGGACAAGCTCTTCGGCACCTTTGTCCGCCTTGACGTGGAGCGGAACGCCGGCATTGAAGGAAGCGGCCTGGGACTTTCCATTATCCGCAGTTTCTGCAAAGCCATGGGGGGCGATATATCGGTGGTCAGCGAATACCGCCAGGGCTCCACCTTTACCGCGGTTATCCTTCAGCATGTGCTGGATTCCAGGCCCATGGCGGCGGTGGAAGGGCCGGGAAAACGGGCGCTTTTTTACTGCGGCGACGTACTCCTTGCCGCTTCCCTGCGGTGGACCCTGAACAACCTGGGCATGGAAACAGGAAGCGCCCTGAACGGCGAAGAACTGCTGGAAAAAATTAACGGGGGAACCTGGGATTTTGTGTTTTTTCCCGCCCCCCTGGCCGCCTCTGTAGGGCAGGCCGTGAAAAACGTAAAAACTCTGCCGGTTCTTTTGGACAGGGGGCCGGCGCAGGGTTCCGGGGGCGGGAATGAAGAAGCCTGGGAGGGCCTGCGGGTTCTTTTTCCCTGTTATTCGGTTACGGCGGCCAACGCCATTAATGGAAACCGTCCCGCCCAAAACCGGCATGAAGCTATTCCTTTTATTTGTCCCGGGTTTAAGGTCCTGGTGGTGGACGATCTGGACATTAACCTAAAAATAGCCCGGGGTCTGCTTGCCCCCTACCGGATGCGGATCACCGCCTGTAAAGAGGGAAGCCGGGCGGTAGAGCTGGCCCGGAACGAACAGTTTAACATGATTTTGATGGATCACATGATGCCCGGCATGGACGGCGTTGAGGCAGTAAAAGCCATCCGGGCCCTGGGGGGCGGGCGGTACAGGACCACCCCCGTTATTGCCCTGACCGCCAATGCGGTAACGGGAATGCGGGAAATGTTTCTGGAAAAGGGTTTTGATGATTATCTTTCCAAACCTGTGGAGATTCGCCGGTTCAATGCCTTTATGGAAAAGTGGGTTCCCCCGGAATTTCGCCGTCCTGCGGATAGTACGGACAGACTTAATCTGAACATTGAAGGGCTGGACGCCAAAAAAGGGCTGGCGCTCTCTTTCTATTCGGAAAGTGAATACCGGGAACTTCTGCTCCTCTACTGCGCCGAAACCGTCCGCCGGCTGGCCTTTCTCAGCGGCTTTGTGCCTGTTTCCGGAACCAAGGAATACCGCGTCTTTTTACAGGCCCTGCATATCCTCAAAAGCGCCTCCCGGCTGGTGGGCGCCGCGGCGGCAGCTTCAGCGGCGGAGGAACTGGAAAATGCCGCAAAGGAGGGCATGGTTTCCCGGGAAAAACTGCTTCGTTTTGCGGGGAACCAGGAAACCCTGCGGACAAATATACTCCGGGCACTGGGCTGATACGGAATTGTTCCGCCGCCCGCCGCGGGACAGGGCGGAAGGCCGCTACAGACCCATGCTTTTTTTGAAGTTTTCCACCACCTGATCTGCGGCAGGCCGGGCGTCTACACCGGTTAAAAGATCCCGTTCCCGGTAGTAGCCGATAAGCGGAGCAGTCTGTTCCCGGTATACTTCCAGCCGTTTTTTTACCGCCCCCTCCCGGTCATCCTCCCGGATATAGAGTTCTCCTCCGCAGTGATCGCAGATCCCTTCCTGTTTTGGTTTGCCAAAGAGAATGTGAAAATTGGCACCGCATTTCCGGCAGGTCCTGCGGCCCCCCAGCCGTTCCAGCACTGCCGTATCGGGGATATCAAAATTCACCACCCTGTCCGGGGGAGCAAAGCCGGCAAGGGCCTCCGCCTGGGCGATGGTCCGGGGAAAACCGTCCAGGATATAGCCGCCCCCGGCGTCTCCCTGGGCCAGCCGTTCCCTGACCAGGCCGACGGTGGTTTCATCGTCCACCAGCTTTCCCGCATCAAGGATCTCCTTGACCTTGAGTCCCAGGGGGGAACGGGCAGCGATGGCTTCCCGGAAAATATTCCCCGTACTGATATGGGGAACCTTGACAATATCCACCGCCCTGGCGGCCAGGGTACCCTTGCCCGCGCCGGGGGGGCCAAGAAATATCAGTTTCATGTACAACTCCTTGGAACAGGTGTGCCGCAGCTCCGGAATTCCTTCCAATCCGGAGGATTCCGGCCAGACAGGACCTAAGTATACAGCTTTTCCCCTTTCACAGTATACTGGTGTCCATGCGGCAATTTACTCTCCTGGCCCTCTGCGCCGCCGGCGCTGAAAAGGTGGTTTCCAACGAATTGAAAAAACTGGCTCCGGCAGGGGCAGCCCCGGAGCCATCCTTTGCCGTTTTAGGAAGCGGCTTTGGCAGGGTCCGGTTTACCACGGATCTTTCCGGTATGTACCGGGCGCTTATGGGCCTGCGGACGGCGGATCGCCTGGTGCTTGAAGCGGGAACCTTCCCCGCGCCCGGTTTTGACAGCCTCTTTGAAGGAACCCGGAATATCCCCTGGGAGGATCTGATCCCCCGGGGCATGGGGCTGACCGTGGTTAAGGTTAGGTGCAGCCGCTCCCGGCTTAAGGCGGAAACTTCTATCCAGGCGGTGGTCCACAAGGCCGCGGCGGAAAGGCTCTGCGGCCGTTATGGCATATCCAGGCTCCCCGAAGGGGAACGGAAGGCGGAACTCCGGGTGTACTTGGAAAAAGACGAAGCCTCGGTAACGCTGGATATTTCCGGAGAGCCCCTCTTCAAACGGGGCTACCGCCGGGAAGGGGGGATCGCCCCCCTGCGGGAAACCACCGCGGCGGCGGTCCTGCTTCTTTCGGGCTGGAAGAGGAAATTTCCCCTCTATGATCCCCTCTGCGGTTCCGGTACGATTGTAATAGAGGCAGCCCTCTATGGGTGGAACCAGGCGCCGGGGCTGAACCGGGGCTTTGCCCTTTCCGCCCTGGGCATTGGAAACAGCAAAACAGAAGCCGAGGTACGCCGGGAATTGGCCGCCGGCGCGGATTACAGCCGGACGCTGCGGATCCAGGGGAGCGATGCCGATGAAAAGGCCGCTGCCCTGGCCTGGAGGAACCTGCGGAGGGCCCGGGGGGCGGCAGCCCCCTGGCAGGGAGAAATACCCGGAGTGGACATACGGAGGCTCCCCATGGATCAGGCCCGGCCCGGAACAGAGCCGGGTTTTATTGTTACCAACCCGCCCTACGGCAGGCGGCTGGGAGATGCCGGTGAGGCGGAGAATTGTTACCGGGAAATGGCCGGGCTGGGGCAGGCTTTTCCCGGCTGGAAACTGGCGGTGATCTGCGACCACCCCGGGTTTGAATCCTTCTTTGGCAAAAAGGCCGGTACCTGCCGGGAACTTAAAAGCGGGGCGGTGGACGCCTGCCTCTATCAGTACGAGAAGCTTTAAGAGGGCGTAAATGGCCATAGTGGTAGAGCACGAAAAGCGGAAGCAGCGGATCCTTAAAATAGCCCTGGATGTTTTTGTGGAAGAGGGCTTTGAAAACGCCACATACCAAAAGATCGCGGACCGCTGCAGAATTACCAGAACCACCCTGTACCTGTACTTTCGCAACCGGCGGGAGATTTTTAACTACAGTATCAAGCAGCTTATGACGGATGTGGAAAAGGATATTCTGGGGGTCAAGGAAGACCACCGTCTTTCCTGCCCGGAGAAACTTAAAAAAACCCTTTCCCTGATCCTGAACCGGCTGGAAGAAAACAAGCGGCTGCTTTCGGTGATTCTGGATTACCTTTTTTCCCTATCCAGAACCGCCGGTTCCGGAACCCTGTCCGGCGAAAAGGCGGGAGCGGATACCCGGGTACGCCGCAGGACCATCCGGCTTAGGCATATCCTGACCCACATGGTAATTGAAGGAATCAAGGCGGGGCAGCTTAAAAAGATCGACGTGGGAACCGCCGATGATCTGCTCTATGCCCTTCTGGAATCGGCATTTTTCCGGCTGGCCGTGCTGAAGCGGGATTCCGCCCCGGAGCTGAAGGATGCGGTGGATCTGACGGTAAACCAGCTTTCCCGGTAGGAAACCGCCCCGAAGGACTCCGGGGCTGGTATCCGGCGGCGGCGGAAAGCCCGGAACATGATCCGGATGGTTCAGGGCGCCGGATGACCGGCGGCGGGACAACGGGCTGGGACCTTGTGGACAGCTACGTTTTTGTTCTGCAAAAAGGCTTCCTTGGCCGGAGGGAGCCTGTCGTCGGTGAATACCGCCGCCACATGTTCGGTTTTAACCAGTCCCTCCGTGCCCTGCCGGAAAAATGTATCCGAATCGGTTAGAACTATTACCTGCTGGGCCCGGCGGGCCATATCCCGGGCGGTCTGGGTCCGCAGGTGATCCCTGCCGGTAAAGCCGTATTTTTCGGTAAAGCCGTCGGCGCCGATAAAAAACTTTTCGGACATAAAAATTTCCGACCATTTCCCTGTCATGGTTCCCACCATCACCTGGGATCCATTCTGGTATTCTCCTCCCAGGAGGATCACATTGGCATAAGGCGCGTGGCGGATATGGCCGGCTATAAAGGCGGAGTTGGTAATGATGGTAACTCGTTTTTGGCTGGCCAGTTCCGCCGCCAGGAGGGCGCAGCAGGAACCGGATTCGATCATCACCGTTTCCCCTTCTTCCACCATCTCTGCTGCGGTTTTGGCTATCCGCTGTTTAATGTCGTGGTTTATTGTCATGCGGATATTCATATCATCCATGGAGCGAAACAGGACAAAGCCCTCTTTCTGCTGGACCAGACCCAGATCTTCCAGATAATCCAGATCCCTGCGAAGGACTGCCAGGGAAACGCCCAGGTTTTTGGCCAGCACGCTTACCCCAAGGGCGCTGTTTTCCGCCGCCATGGCCAGGATTCTGTTTTGTCTTGTGGTCATGTATGCTCCTTGTTTTGTTTTTCTGGAAAACCCATTTGCTGTGCAAGTTCTTGTCTATAACATACTGAATAACGATGCAAAGTCAAAGCAATTCCTGACAAATGGCGTTAGGGCCTTTTCAGCTAGTAGACTAGTAGAGTTGTTCAGAAACCTCAGTTCCGGTCCAATCCGCATGGATGCGGATAGTGGGCAGTTGACAGTTTCAAACGAAGCGTGATACCATACTACAAGCTTACCATCTGCATGGTACGGATGGCGGGCAAAACGGGCGGCCCGTCCGGGCCGCTATGCCGGGAAAGCGGAGGGGATATATAATGCGGGCAAAGACGCTGAATCGCAAAAAGACTATATATAAGTTACCCCCCCCCCATGCGGTAATTTATCGTCATCGGGCACATAAGACCATATTCCATAAAGAATTAGCGCATCCCACGTACCCGGAAATATCCGCCGTCCCCGGGTGGACAGCTTATAAAGTATCATCCCCAAACAATCACCAGGGGGAACTATATTTCCTTCAAGGAGTCCTCCATGGCAATCATTAACAATGTAACGGAAGTTTTGCACCGTATCCGGGCGCGGCTCTATCCCAACTACCTCCACGGCGTGGAGGGCGCGTTTATTGCCCGGACCGACGACGAGGCGTCCCTGTCTATCGAGCAAGTCTGCGCGGCGCTCAAAAACCGGGGCGGCTTTACCGGGAACTATAAAGACCTGGTAGAGTACGTGCGCCAGTTCTTTGACGAAGCCGCGTACCAGCTCTGCGACGGCTTTTCGGTGAACACCGGGTATTTCAGCCTGCATCCGCGCATCGGCGGCACCTGGCAGAACGAGATCGAACACTATGACCCCGTGAAGCATCCCGTGCGTTTTAGCTTTCGCGCCTTAAAGCCCCTGCGGGACCTGGCAAGCCATATTGAAGTGTTGATAGAGGGGGTGGCGGAGACCGCGGGCTTTATCGCCGAGATTACCGACGTTACCACAGAGGCGGTGAACGAGACCCTTACGCCGGGGGGTATGTTTGCCCTGGCGGGGCACAAGATAAAGATAACCGGAGACCATGGGGACTGCGGAGTCTACTTTGTAAACGCCGCCGCTGCTACGGAGCGGGTGCAGGTTACGGGGCATTTGGCGGACAACACGGCGGGCCGCATTGTGGGCATTATCCCCGCGCTGGCGGCGGGGCAGTGGCAGGTAGAGGCGGTAACGCAATATAGCGGGTCAGGATCAACAAGCCTCAAAAACCCGCGGACCATACGCCCCGCCTTTGTGCTGACAGTGGCTTAGTCAGGGGTTTGACACAGGCTTGGTCAAAGGGCCGGCACGGCCTTAGCCGGGGGTTTGACACAGGCTTGATCAAGGGTTTGACCCGGCCTTAGTTCATAAGGATACGGCAGAAAAGAGAGGTTGGTATGTGGATAAAAAGGTTTTTTATAATCACCCTGGCAGCCCTCTGGGCCATGGCGGTACGCCCGGTCCATGGCCAGCAGGCGCAGCCAAAGCTGGTGGTTCCGCCCTTTGAAAAGCGGGGTACGAACCTGGAACCGGCGGAACTGGGCAACCTGCAGGACTATTTGATCAACGCCTTTATCAACACCCGGCGTTTCCAGGTACCCGACCGGAACGCCCTGGCGCTGCTGGCCGAGGAACACCAGTTCCAGTTGGACGACTGGGCAGACGAAGAGAAGAGCGCCGAAATGGGCAAGGTGTTGAACGCGAACTACATTGTGCGGGTTATTGTGATGCACGATGGGGAAGCAAACCTGCTGATGGCCCGGATCCTGGACGTAAAAACCGCCGGAGGGGTGTCTGCGGCGGAGATAGAGTTTACCACCCAGCGGGACGCCCGGGGCAAGATGGCGGATTTTGTTAAGGGCATACTCCAAGGGATTGAGGGCGGGGAAGGGCAGCCCGCCCCCAAAGGGTTTGTGCTGGTGGAGGGGGGAACCTTTATCAGGGGCAGCCCCGACACCGAGCCGGACCGGCAAAGTAGAGAAGGGCCCCAGCATGGGGTAACGGTAAAGAGCTTTTACATGGCCAGGTACGAAGTAACCCAGAAGGAGTGGCGGGAGGTGATGGGAACCACCGTGGCCCAGCAGCGGGATACGGCCCAGCAGGCGAAAAATGAGAGTGGATGGAAATTGTATGGAGAAGGGGATAGTTACCCCATGTACTATGTAAACTGGTACGAGGCGGTGGAGTACTGCAACAAACGGAGCGTTAAGGAGGGGCTTACCCCGGCCTACCGGGGATCGGGGAATTCCATTACCTGCGACTGGAACGCCACTGGCTACCGGCTGCCCACGGATGCGGAGTGGGAGTATGCGGCCAAGGGGGGGAACAGAAATTATATAACCTATCTCTATGCCGGGAGCAACAGCCCCGGGGCGGTGGCGTGGTATAGGGGGAACAGCGGAAACACGACCCACCCGGTGGGGACCAAGGCGCCGAATTCTCTGGGGATATACGACCTGTCCGGGAACGTGCATGAGTGGTGCTGGGACTGGTCAGAAGCCTACGGCGCCGGGGTGCAGACGGACCCACGGGGAGCGGTCTCCGGCTCTACGCGCAGGGTACGCGGCGGGTCCTGGGGCAATGTCGCGGGGGACCTGCGTTCCCCCGCGTGGTACGCCAACAATCCGTCCGATCGCAATAACGGCCTTGGCTTCCGGCTGGTGCGCTCGCAGTAAAACACGGGGTGGCCGCGCCCGGAAGGGGCGCGGCGGAAGTAATCCGGAACAGAGAAAAGTAAGGAGTTTGATATGAAACAGGTATTGCTTATTACGGCGCTGGCCCTCTGGACAATGGCGGTACGCCCGGTCCACAGCCAGCAGGCGCAGCCAAAGCCAATACTGGTGGTGCCGCCCTTTGAAAAGCGGGGTACGAACCTGGAACCGGCGGAACTGGGCAACCTGCAGGACTATTTGATCCACGCCTTTAATAACACCCGGCGTTTCCAGGTGCCCGACCGGGACGCCCTGGCGCTGCTGGCCCAGGAACACCAGTTCCAGTTAAGCGACAGGGCCGACGACGCCAAAAGCGTGGAGATGGGCAGGATGCTGAACGCCAACTACATTGTGCGGGTTATTGTGATGCACGATGGGGAAGTTAACCTGCTGATGGCGTGGATACTGGATGTAAACACCGCGTACGTCCTGTCCGCGGAAACGATGGAGTTTACCACCCAGCGGGACGCCCGGAGCAAGATGGCGGATTTTGTCGGCAAAATACTCGAGCGGATCGGCGGCGGGGAAGCGGCCCTCAAGGAAGCGCGGACCATCAAGGCGGAACCCCTGTTAACGGTCTCGTAAGCCGGAACCGGGACCTATTCCACTAAGGAATAGAGATCTATGTGAACAAGGAATAGGAAGCTGTTCCACCACTGAATAGAACGTTATTCCAGCAAGGAACAGCGCCCTATTCCACTAAGGAATAGAAAGCTATTCCACTAGAGGGCTCTAAACTTCCGTATGGAGGTTTACATATATACCGGCGGCGGCCCAGGCCGCCGCCTAACAAGGAGTAGTATCATGAGAAAAGTAACGTTTTTAGGCGCGGTTTTGGCGGGGGCGCTGCTGGTTCTGGCCGGCTGCGCTTCTTCCTCCCCGCAACAGTCCGGGCAAGCCCCGCAGCGGACGCCAGTTCCCCAGCCTATTATCGGCGCCGAAGGAATACCCCAGCCAGAGTGGGTACGAAACCCCGGTTCAATGGAAACCGCCGATAAGATATATTTTGTTGGAGAAGGCCGGGAAGGCGGCAACAAGACTGAGCGGAAAAACACCGCCTTTGCTGACGCGGGCAGACAGGTGGGCGATTGGAAAGAATCCATAATAAAGGCCGCCATTAAGGATTACGTGCAGGGAGCGGGCGAAACCGGCAGTACCCAGTCCCTGGAATACCTGGAGGTCGCTTCCATTCAAAGAGCCAGGGCACATACATCCGGCATATACCAGAGTACATCATGGATTGCCCCGGATAACACCTATGTGCTGCTAGTTTCGTATCCCAAGAATGATTTAAAGCGGGATTTCCGGGCTTCCCTTAATGACTTTGTCCGCAACGAAGGCGCCCAATACGCCGAATTCAAGGCAAACGAAGCATTCAGGTATCTTGAACAGGAACTTGAGCCGCCAAAACAATAAGCGTGTCCGCCGCGCCGGGGTTTTGAGGTCCGGCGCACCCATAGAGGAGGCCCCCTCATGTGCAGCATCCATGTACCGGTTTTCGCGTGGCTGGCGTTCTGTGCCGTATCCGCCCCCTGCGGGGCTCAAAGCCTGAACGCCGCGCTCAACGCCGGCGTATTCGATTCCACTGTATATACCGGAATCTCCGGGCGCATGTCGTTCCGCGAACAAGAACGGGACTACGCGAAACTCCACATAGCCCACCAGATCGCCATGAACCGGAAATGCGTTATTGATTACGGGTATATCGAACTGGAGGGAACTCCCAGAGACGACCATGCCATATACGATTCTAACATCGCATACGATGATACGGGGATTACCGAAATCCTTGAACGGATTGTCATAGTCGCGGAATACCGGCTTCCCAATTGTACCGTGCTTGCAGGCCGGGATTCAGCCGCGGCGGGCAGCGCTGTCTATACAAGCGAGAGAACCGGCACTGAGCGGCCCGAGTGGGTACGCTCAACCCCGGAAATCGAAGGGTACTATACCGGGGTCGGGTTCTCGGACCGGTATTCGGAATTGTACAAAAATATCCTGGTTGCCGATGTAGATGCGGCGCAGACCATCGCAAAAGAAAAAAACGCCTATATAAGGGGCTTTATCTACGACCACATAACAGGAGACCGGGCGGAACTGGCTACCGGAAACGTCATCTTATCGCGGGCGGAGCTCTACGGCCTGTACATCATTGACCGCTGGGTTGCGCCTGACGGCGTGTGCTATTCGCTTGCTGCGGCGCGGAAGGAATAGGGGGAATCAACAACCCCCGCCACGAATAAAACAAACTGCAAGGAGCAGTGAAGGAGCAGTGTATGAAAGCTAAAATGTTCTTGTTAGCGGCTTTTTTGAGTTTTCCGGTTCTGGTTTATGCACAAAAGACCAAGGCCCCCGAGTGGATTAATAAACCGCCATACGTTGAAGACGGGGTTATCTTTTTTACCGGATATTCCGCAGCTACACACACGCTAAGAATGACTCGTGATCGCGCGGAAAGAAATGCTCAAAGCAATTTGATGAAGGCAATACAGGACTATGCATTGTCCATACCCTCATTTTCAGCGGAGGCGGAAACCCGTTCATCTGTATCTGCATCAAGTGACACGGAAACCCGTTCGTCTTCTTCAATAAGAAAAACAAGAGGGATTATTAATATGTCAATTATTGAAACATGGGTGGATGATGATGGAGGGTATTATGTACTATGTTCAATGCCGGTAAATGAACAAGAGCAAGCAGAACCACAAGAAGGATCAACAGAATGAGCCTGCGCGGCATTGCGGGTGGGGAAGAAATAGGGGGAATCCCGTGAAAAGAACCATGCTGGCGCTGCTGTTTTGTTGGTGCTGTTTTGCTTTAACCGCCCAGGCCACAGACGATGTGATTGAATTCCGCGGCGAGGGAACCGGCACGGATTACGCGGAAGCCCGGGCCGCCGCTATGGACGACATCGCCGTACAGATTGGCCGGTATATGTACGCCTTTATCAGTTCCGATATACAGGACCGGCTTGTCTACCAGAGCGAAAACGGCACAACCATAAACGATACCGAATCCACCGGTTTGGACACTCGGATCTTCTCTGAAATGATGGTTTCGGGCATAACGATAGACAGGGAATTCCCGCTGCCCCGGCAGCCCGATGGAAAATACAAAATGATCCTCTCGTGTCTGATGAGCCAAAGCGATCTGAAAAATCAAGGGGACCAGTACCTGCGTACTGTTGTGGAAAGTTACGCTGCCCAGTTACGGCACAGTACGGAGCGCGGCGGCGGCCTTGCCGCAGACATCCGTACCTGGCAGAGTATTATGCACACTCTGGAACAGAACCCCATGCACAAAGCCATCGCCTACCTGGACCTGCCCCAGGGGCGGGTGAACCTCCACGATTACCTTACTGAACGGATCAGCGCCCTGGCTGGCAGTATCGTGTTCGCGCCCATCCCCGCCCAAAAAGTCCGGAAGGGCAAAACCATACTCATACCCATAGACGTATCTTCCCCCTTGTATGCCGCGCCGGGACAGTTTGAATGTTCCGTCAGCCTTTCCCGGCTCCAGAGCGGGGAATCCACCCGCAGGTATACCTCCGCGGCCGTAGACACTTCGCTTTTGCCGGTGGGCGCGTACCGGGGCAGCGTAGAGTTGAGGCTGGCGGAACTTTCGCCCCTGCTGCGGAACATGGTCCGGGAATTCACCCTGGAGGTGGGCCTCCCCGCGCCGCCGGACAAACCCTTTGCCCCCGGCGCTCTTGGCGGACAGTGGAGCGGCGTTATCGAGTATACCGCCAAGGGCAGGCGTTACCGGGACACGTACCTTATCGCCGTCTACGATAACGGAAGCTGCTGGGCGGCTGCGGCTGCGGCGGTTGTTCCCGTTGCGGTTGACACATACCCCCAATAGGCGCATACTAATCCCATGCTTTTGGCAAAAGCCGCCATAGTAAGGCCCGGCTCCCGGCTCCCGGCTCCCGGCTCCCGGCTCCCGGCTCCCGGCTCCCGGCTCCCGGCTCCCGGCTCCCGGCTCCCGGCTCCCGGCTCCCGGCTCCCGGCATTATCCGGTCGCTTTTCACTTTGTCAAGCCCCCAACGGGCGCTAATCCGCTTTTTGTAAAAAACGCTCCGTTTTCTTTCAAAAACAACCTGTTTTCTTTCCAGAATGGCCCGTTTTCTTCAGAAAATAATCCATTTTCTTTAGAAAACACCCTGTTTTCTTTCCGGAACGCCGTATTTTCTTCAGAAAACGGCTCATTTTCTTTTCAGAATGCCGTGTTTTCTTCAGAAAACACCCTCTTTTCTTTCAAAAACAGGTCATTTTCTTCAAAAAACAAGCCGTTTTCTTTCCGGAATACCGTGTTCATTTTGGCAGACAACGCCTTTTTAAGGAACCAGCCGGGTTCCTGAACAGTCCTAAGGAGGTAATAACATGAGTCAAAAGACAGACTGGCTGCCCGGCACCCGAAGCGGACAATTAAGCATGGCCCGGGACTGGAAAGCCGTCATGACGGCGCAAGCGGCGGCGTGGAGTATACCCGCGGCGGCAATAACCGAATATGACGCGCTGTTTCTGGCGGCAGAGGGCGCGCTGGAGACAGCGCAGAACGAAACCACCCGTACCCCCGTAACAACGGCCCGGTGCAGGGAGGCGTTTGCCGCGCTGGTTGACAAAATGCGGGACATGAAAAAGCGGTACTTTTTGACCCCGCCCCTTTTGGATTCGGACTATGTAAGCCTGGGGCTTAAACCGCCCGATACCACGCCAACCCAAAGCGGCGCCCCCACCGCCCAGGCAACGGTAGAAACCTACCTGGTGGGCAGACATGAACTGGGGGTAAAAATCGTCTATGTTACCGGGGACCCCAACGACCGGGCGAACAAGGGCTTCAGGATCTATTACAAAGTTGTTGCCCCAGGCAGCGCCCCTCCGGCGGCCCCCGGCGAACTTATCAAGTCCTTTTATACCAAACGTAAAAAGGACGTGATGGAGTTTGACTTTGGGGACAGCGGGAAGTCGGCGTACTTTGCCGTACAGATCGAGAACGATGGCAGGAAGGGCCCCTGGGGGCCTTTGGTTTCAGCGTTAATACCTTAACGCTGAAACCAGCGGGCAACCGTTTACGGCGTTGCCGTAAACGGTTGCTGTAAGTAATGCCCGTGGAGTTTTTGCTGCGCAAAAACTCCAACACAATCCGGCGTAGCCGGATTGTGAGGGGGCCGCTTGTATCGGCGTTAATTCCGTAACAACGGTGATACCCGCATAAGCGGTTGAACATAGCAATTAGACAGCAGGGAGAGACCGCAATAGGAGATTTATGTATGAACAAGAGAACATGGATTGCCGCCCTGGCGGCGGCGCTGCTGCTGGTGGCGGAGGGGGCGGCCTTTGCCCAAACGGCGGCGGATTTTAGCGTAACCCTCACGGAAGACGGCGCGGGGGTTGTCATCAAGGGATATACCGGCTCGGTGAAGGCGGTCCGTATCCCCGCCACGATAGAAGGTATGCCCGTCCGGGAAATCGAACGTAATTCGTTTGAAGGTAAGTGGATCACCAGCGTCGTTATCCCCAACGGCGTTACTTCCATAGGGGACAGAGCGTTCTCTATGTGTGAATTGACCAGCGTTACCATTCCCAACAGCGTTACTTCCATAGGAGCGGCGGCGTTCTATATGTGTGGTTCATTGACCAGCGTGGTTATCCCCGCCAGCGTAACGTCCCTGGGAAACGGTGTTTTTAGCGAATCCGGACTGACAACCATATCGTGGGGCACGGGCCTTGCCGTCATACCCAAGGAAACGTTTTCGCGCTGCCGGCGACTCACCAAAGTTGTTATACCCGAAGGGGTTACGGAAATAGGTGAACTCGCCTTTTCAGACTGCGTTACACTAAGCTCGGTTACGCTGCCTTCCACCATCAAAAAAATAGGGCACCGCGCTTTTTCGCAGTGCGAAGCGCTGGCCTCCGTAACCGCCCCCGCTTCGGTAACGGCTGTTGAATTTGGAGGGAGTGCCTTTAGCACCTCCTCCTATAGTGGACAGCCCTCGAGGCTGAACCTGGCAAGCCAGGCGCTGCTGAAAAAGCTTGGCTACAAAGACGATTTTTAGCGCCGGAGAATAATAACGCCGCTTGTCCCGCCCCGCCTCCAAAGCGGCGGGCGGGCGGGCGGGACTTGACACAGACAAGATAATGCATAACCATATTCGGTATGAATACA
>JAITHE010000089.1 GCA_031280125.1 Treponema sp. | reverse complement strand
CCGTGGAGATTGGGCAAAGCACAATCTCCTAAGCTCTCCGCCGCAGGCGGAGAGCACCCTTCCCGCTTGCTTACAGGGCGGGGATGTAACCGAAGAGGGGCACAACTCCAGCCGTATATGCCCGTGCAGTTTTGCCGCAGGCAAAACTGCCAAGCACTTCGGCGCAGCCGAAGTGCGGGGGGCCTTTAGTGAGTGCCATCATTCCATAACGGCGGACACCAAAGGCGAAGTGTAGACGCAGTGCGCCTACACGCGGAGGGGGAGGATGTAACAGGAGGTGCGTAGTATGTCCGTTTTCCGGCAGTAAGGCGAAAAGGTTTTACTGTTGCGGCCAGGCTGGTAGGCGCGTTGCGCCTCTACAGAACGAGAGAGCCCGCCCTGTAGGGAGCGAAAAAAGAAACGTAAGGAGTGATGTATGAAGAACGAAACGAAAAGGGGGCTGCGGGGGGTCTGTGCCGCGGGGCTGCTGGCGGCGTCCGCGGTGGCCGCCCTGGGCGGCTGTGGAGGAGGAAGCGGCGGCGATGATCCCGGCATTGTCTTTGCCACCCCGGAGAAGTACCGGGAGACGGTGAGCCTTGCCGGGGGGGCCGTCCCCGGTTCCGGAACAGCGGGCGTCTTTGTGGAAGGCCGCAGCGTAACCCTACGCCCCTTTAGGATGGCGAAGTACGAGACCACCTGGCAGTTGTGGAAGGAGGTGTACGACTGGGCGATAGGGCGCGGGTATACCTTTACCAATGCGGGGAAAGAGGGGTATCCCTATGCGGGAAGCTCCGATGAAGGGAGGGGGACCGATGATCCCACCCAATGGACGGCCGCGCAGCGGAAGAGCCGTCCGGTAACGGAGATAAACTGGTGGGACGCTATTGTGTGGTGCAATGCGTACAGCGAGATGAGCGGGAAGGAGCCGGTGTACTACACCGATGCCGGCTATACCACGGTGTTGAAGGTATCGACGGATGACTCCAAAACCACGACGGCGGTGATGAAGAGCGGGGCCAACGGGTACCGGCTGCCGACGGAGGCGGAGTGGGAGTATGCGGCCCGGGGGGGGAACACCGCTGCTGCGGCGTGGAGCTATACCTATGCGGGGACCAACGCCGAACAGTTAGGCGATTACGTCTGGTATGCTCCTAATGCGTATACTCCGAGGAATACCAGTAAAGAGTACGGGGCGCATCCGGTGGGGACCAAGACTGGCAACGGGGCGGGTTTATATGACATGAGCGGGAACGTGTGGGAATGGTGCTGGGACTGGTTTGCATTCTCTGTGAACACCGCCGCGGTAACGGATCCGGTATGGGCGGGGGATCCTGCGGGACCCGCTTCTGGTTCGAACCGTGTGGGACGGGGCGGCAGTTGGTACTACTTTGCGGGCATCTGTACGGTCTCAATTCGGTACTACTACACCCCGATTGGCAGGAGCTACGATCTGGGGTTCCGGGTGGTTGCGCCATAAAACGCGCCGCGTTTTATGGCGTTGGAGTTTTGTCCCTTCCCGTCCGGTTATGTGGCATGGCGTAGTCCAGAGAGGGACAAAACTCCAGAGCAATTCGGCACAGCCGGAAGCCCTGGGCGGAGGCGGGCCGTGCCGCGGGAAGGTTTAAGGGCGTTTTTACGTTCCGGGAAGACGCCGGAGACGCCCGGATAACTCCGTGCTGTTTTGCCCAGGGCAAAACAGCTACGCACTGTGCTAAAGCACAGTGCGGGCGCGGTTCGCAGGGGGCAGCGCTTTTTTTATTGGGGAGGCCGCCGCCCTGACAAGCGGCGGGGCTTTTTTCATCCCCCGCCGCCGTGGTACACTGTTCCCATGGAAATGCTGCCCCCGGAAGGGTACGGTTACAGCTTTATCAGCGGCGAATACCTTCCCCCGGGAAAGGACGAATACTGGATCCGGAACCTCCAGGCGGAGGCGGTCTTTAACGCCGCCGGGGGCAATCCCCTCCGCTGGCGGCCCCTCTCCAAAGAAGAACAATCCTTCCTGGAGCGCAGCGGCTGCCGTTCCGGCTGCTGGGCCGATGTGCTGGTCCGGGATCCCTTTGACCCGGCGCTGGTGCGGAACTCCTCCTTTTACGGCCTCGTCCGGATGGGTCCTCTGGAAAACGTCCTCCTCCGGCACCACGATTTCTGCATCCCTTCGGGGATCAGGAACAGCGTCCTCGTGTCCTGCGATATTGGGGCCAACGCTGCCATCCAAGACTGCTCCCTCATCTCCCACTATATCATCGGCCCCCGGTGCATCCTTTCCCGGATCGACGAAATGTCGGCGACCAACCACGCCAAATTCGGCGGGGGGATCATTAAGGAGGGGGAAACCGAAGATGTGCGGATCTGGATAGACGTGATGAACGAAGCCGGGGGGCGATCCGTCCTTCCCTTTCCGGGGATGATCTGCGCCGACGCCTATCTCTGGGCCGCCTGGCGGGACGACCGGAAACTGGTGGAAACATTAAAGGAAATAACCCAAAACGCCGCGGGATTTCCGGGGGTTCCCTCCCGCCGCCGGGGTTTCTACGGCGCCGCCGGGGAAGGGGCGGTGATCAAAAGCTGCCGGATTATCAAGGACGCCTTCCTGGGAAACGCCGCCTATATCAAGGGGGCCAACAAACTTAAGAACGTTACCATCCTTTCATCGGAGGAAGAACCCGCCCAGATTGGGGAAGGGGTGGAACTGGTCAACGGTATCGCCGGTTACGGGAGCCGTGTCTTCTACGGAGCCAAGGCGGTCCGTTTTGTCCTGGGAAACTGCTCCAGCCTCAAGTACGGGGCGCGGCTCATCCATTCGGTGCTGGGGGACAACTCCACCGTTTCCTGCTGCGAGATCCTCAACAACCTGGTGTTTCCCGTCCACGAACAGCACCACAACAATTCATTCCTCATCGCGGCCCTCATCGAGGGAATGAGCAACATGGCCGCCGGAGCCACCGTGGGGAGCAACCATAACAGCCGGGCTAACGACGGGGAGATCCGCGCGGGCCGGGGCTTTTGGCCGGGACTGTCGGTAACCCTGAAACATTCAAGCCGGTTCGCCTCCTTCTGCCTCATCGTCAAGGGGGATTATCCCTACGAACTTAACATCCCCTTCCCCTTTTCCCTGGTGAATAACAATGTCCGGCGGGACCGGCTGGAGGTGATGCCCGCCTATTTCTGGATGTACAATCTCTACGCCCTGGAGCGGAATTCCTGGAAGACAGCGAACCGGGACCGGCGGCGGATCAAGGTTCAGCGTATCGAGGCGGATTACCTGGCTCCGGATACGGCGGAGGAGATCATCACCGCCCTGGGCCTTCTGGAAACATGGCTGCCCGGCGCAGACCCGGGCGGAGCGAAGTCCCTTCCCCCTGAATCCGGGGGGGGCAGACCCCTTCCGGGAGAACCGGATCCGCTCGATGCGGAGACCGATCCCGAATACGACTATGCCGCGCCGGACGAAGAGGCCCTGGCTGTCCCGGGCCTGGAACGGCACAGCCGGCCCGTGGTACTCCTCAAACCCCGCCGGGCCATGGCCGCCTACCGGGAGATGCTCTTTTATTACGGGATGAAAACGGTCATGGCCTACCTGGAGTCCCACCCGGAGACGGCCTTTGCCGCCTTTACCAGGATGGCGGCCCGGCCCGGCTTCCCCGGGGGGTGGGTTAACCTGGGGGGACAGATTGTTCCCGCTTTCCGGGTGGACGCCCTGCGCCGGGACATCCGGGAAGGAAGAATCCCGGACTGGCAGGTCATCCACGCCCGTTACGACGACATGGCCGCCTCCTATGAGGAAGACCGGGTCCGCCACGCGTGGGCGGCGCTGGGGCCTGCAACGGATACTTTGCCCCATCCCCTGGGGGAGCCCGGGGCCTTTGCGGCGGCCGTGGGGGAGGCGGTACGCATAGCCCGGCGGATCCTCCGGCAGGTGTACCAGAGCCGGGCCAAGGATTTTCACGACCCTTTCCGGGCCGTTACCTACCGGAACCAGGAAGAGATGGAGCAGGTGGCGGGACGGGCGGAAGACAATCCCTTTGTCCGCCTGGCGGAGGAAAATCTCCGGGTCTTTGAGGAACGGGCCCGGAGGATCAAAAAGACCCTGGGGGGAGCGGAGGGATGACGGCCCGGCTGGACGCCTTTGACGCCGCCTTCAGGCTGTTCCTGGGTTTTGCCGCCGGGGGATCATTGGGTTTGAGCGGTCCAGCCGCCACCAGGTAGCCGGGATGAGAACCCATATTTTTATCGCCCTGGGATCAACCCTGCTGATGCTGCTTTCAATCTGGCTGCCCCAGCAGTTCATGGACGGCGGCGATCCGGGCCGTATCGCCGCCCAGGTGGTGTCGGGCATCGGCTTCCTCGGCGCCGTCCTGGCGGCCCTCAAGCCCTTCCGGGTCAGGCTGCAGTCCATGGACGTGGAGCAGATCCCCGGTAAAAAAAACGGATCAAGGGAAGCCGTCTTAGGCTTTTCGCGGGGATCCCCGAGACGGCGGACATCGCCGCCCTGGCCCGTTCTTTGGAATCACTGGAAAACGTGACGGGCATGGAAATGGAAGAAAAATTTTGAGAACCGGAACAAGTACAAGCCGTTAGTGGGGCGGCAGCCACAAATATTTGCGTTTTTATCCCCTCCGCGGGTTTACTGCCGGGAACCCGTTTTCGCGGGGGAGCTTCAGGGCGGAGAGGGGCAGTTCCGCAGTACCTTGCCGTTCCTTATACCGGCATGTTTACTTTCATCCTCCGCCATCCGCGCCATATCAAACCGCACGGGACAAGCTAGATCTTCCGCAGCACGGGGATCAACGCTTCGGTGAGTTCTATCACCGCGGGAAAGTCCGCCTTTTCCAGAAGAACCGTTTCACCGTCCATCTGGGCTAGGATAGGGTATTCCCCGGAGAGTATGACCCGGCGGGCGTTAAAGAGGACCGCTTCGGCGGTATGGATATGTTCCCCGGTGGTAAAGAGCCCTTTGAGGGCAATCTTCCGCAAAAGCGGCATCTGCCTCACCACGCAGACGTTCCGTTCATCGGGAAGGATCATTTTATGGGAACCGTAGCTCCGCCGCCCTCCGGCCCCCATGGCGCAGAGGAGCATCCGTTCCCGAATATGCCGCGGCTCTGTTCCGTCCCCGCAGTAGGCCGCCAGTTCCATGGAGCCCACCCGGTAGATCCGGTCGTAAAGGAGGGCGGCAATGTCAACCCAGAGTTTGTAGGAATCACCGGGAAGGCTTCCCTTCATCCGGTTGGTCATGTGGGTAACAAAGGCGTCGAGGCCCACCGAAAGAACGTTGAAGGCCAAGAGGGGCTTTCCGGGAAAGACGCCGTTTTCCGGCCAGGTGTCCCTCCGGGCGGTGGAAAGCCTAAGCCCTCGGGTAAAGTCAACGCGGGTGGGAACGGTGAGAAATCGCAGGGCGTCTTCCAGTTCCCAGGCTTCGGCGCCGTCGTTTCCCGTCCCCAGGGGAAGGCGAAGGACCGCGCAACGCGCCCGGATATCCGCCGGGGCTTGGTAGAGGGCTTCGAGTACCTCCAGGCTTGTCCCGTCTCCCCCGGCGGTAATGATAAGGTGAAAGGTTCCGCTTTCCCCGGCCATGTCCTCACAAAGGGAATCGGTCATGGCCAGGGCGTGGCCCGGTCCTGTGGTCAGGCAAAGGCCCGTTACGCCCCGCCCTCCGGCGGAGCGGGCATACCGGGAAGGTTCCGCTTCCCGCCGGGGAATGGCCGCCGCCGCTTTCATCGTTTCCACCAGGGCCCGTTCGTGCCGTTTCCAGCGGCGGCCTATGGTGAACCCCCCGGCTTTGGGGTTGGCGATGATGGTCCAGCGGAGGGATTTTCCCGGGGCGGCCCGGCTGTGGACAAGAATCTCCGACAAGGAACGGCCAAAGTGATCCAGTTTACGTACAGTCGCCGCCGGAAGCTCCTTCATGGGGACCAGTGTACCACGCTTTGTCTGTCCTGTGAATACTAAGTTCCCGAGGTTCCGGGCCGCCCCGGGGGAATTTGGGGCTATAGCTCCGGACGGTACGGATCATAGATGAAGCCCTGGCCCGCAGCCGTTCCCCGAAGGGGGAAGAGCCCGGCGCTTTCCCGCCGCCGTCCACTCCGTCTCTTGCTTCTGTTCCAGAAAGTTCCTCCAGGGCCAGGGCGCCCAACACGGCGTTACCCGCCAGTTCCGCGTCGATGATCGCCGGTATGTAGAGGATCCTGCCGCTCAAGTCCGCCTTGTACTGGTTCCACCGGGGATCCCCGGCCTGGCCGCCTGAAAGAACCAGTTCCCGGACCATTCCCGCCGCTTCCAAATCGCCGAGGGCGCCAAGAAAGGCCCGGCCCATGCCTTCAAGGACCGGACGGCCCGGGTGGAAAGGATCATCCAGGATCTCCGCGATCAGTTCCCGGGGGGAGCGCTCCTCAAGCCCGGCGGCCCGGCGGTATTCATCAAAACATCTGCCCGACCGGGGGATCACCACTCCCAGGTTCCAAGAACCCTCCACCGCACCGGGGAGTATCCGCAGCTTCGGATACTCCCCGGAGGGCCGTTCCGCTGTGCAGAGGTTGATCCCTTCGGAACTGCCGGTCCGGTCGCAGGCCCTGCCGCTTTCCAGGGTATTGGTACCGATGAGGGCCATTATAAAATCCGAAGCGGCGGCGATGAGGGGAATGCCCGGCGGCAGGAGATCCGCCGGATGACGGCGGTTGTCCGCACCGGGATTGTCCGCCGGATCATCCCGGAACGACAGGCGGCCTATGGGTTTTCCCATGCCTACAAAGGGAGGAAAGAAGGACAGCTTCAACCCCAGGGCCTGACACTGTTCTTCATCCCAGTAATAGGTTTCGTAGCCCCGGTGGGGAATGACCGTTACCTCCTCCGCCCCGAGCCGCCAGGCAAGCCACTCCTGGGGAGAAAAAAAACGGTGGAGCCGTTGAAATCCGGCGGGGTTGGCCCTTCTAAATTGAGCGGCCTTGGCAAGAAAGAGCGAAGGGGACCGGACCGGAACTTTGCCGGCCCTCCCGGAACCAGGCCGGGCCGGCTCCGGGAGGCGCAGGGGTCCGTCATACCAGTAGACGGGAGAAAGGCTTTCCAGGTTCCCCGAATCTTCCCCCTCAATCACCGGTACCAGGGTGGGGCCGTTCCCGGAGATGATCAGCGCCGACGCTTTCCCTGCCCCGGTGGAACCGAGCGCTTCCAGGGCGGCATAGAACGCCCAAAGCCATTTACGGGGGGTTTCCTCGCCGCCGTAGGGAACCCGGACTTCTCCCCAGGAAGCGCCGGAAAGATCGATCAGGGCTGCCTTGAGGGAACTGGAACCAATATCAACGCAGCAGAGGAGGGTCACAAAAAATCACTTTTTCCGGCGCTGTTTTCGACGCCCCCTTGTTCACCGGAGAGCAGTTTTTCTATAACCTCCCGGTTATCCAGAAGGGAGCTCACCGACTGTTCCTGGTGAAGCCGGGAAATGGTTCTGGCGAAGAGTTTGCTCACGCTCACGGGGATATACCATTCCCGGGTAAGGAGGTCTTCGTGGTAGACGGCGTTGGTGCCGATGATCCGGTAAAAAAAACCCTCCCCGTAGGCGGCGTCAAAGTAGTTTACAGCGCCGCCTGAAAACAGCGGGAGGCTGATGGCGGCAATTACCTTTTTCGCGCCCTGTTCCTTCAAAAAGCCCATCGCCTTAAGCAGGGTTCCCCCCGTTCCAAGGATATCGTCGGCCATGAACACCGTCTTATCCCGCACGTTTCCCAACAGCTTTATTTCGGCGATGTTGCTTTCCCCGGCGTCCTTGCTGATCCGTGAATAGTCCCGTTCCTTGTAAAGCAGGGCTAGGGGTTTTTTGAAGCTGGTGGCATAAAACTTGTTCCGGTCCACCGCCCCTGTATCGGGGGAAACCACCACAAAGTTACCATCCCGGATTTCGGGCATCCTGGCAAGTTCCCGAATGATCTGGTAACTGGCGTGGAGGTTTTCAAAACCCATGGTACGGAAAGAATTGCCGATTTCGCTGGAATGGATGTCCAGAGTTAAAAGCCGGTCCACCCCCAGGGATTCCAGGATTATCCCGATGCGGCTTGCCGTAAGCCCTTCCCTGCCCTTGCGCTTGTGCTGCCGGGAATAGGGATAACTGGGCAGGACCAGGGTAACCCGTCTGGCCCCGGCCTGCTTTACCGCGTCCACGGTAACAAAGACCGTCATGAGGTGGTCGTTGACCGTTAAGGCCCTGGATATGCCGCCCTGAAAAACCAGGGGATAATGGTTTTCTACATCCTCCACTATGTACAGATCCTTGCCCCGGACGGAATCAAGCAGTTCTGTCTTGATCTCGCCGTTGGCAAACAGGGTATACCGGGCGTTAACCCTGAAATGAGGGCTGAGGTTTTCGAATTTGCGGCGATACCAGTGTTTGATATGGACAATCACCTCTTCGGCGAATGCCTCCCCCCCGGGGCAGGCCAGGATGGCAAGTTTGGACGGATCTGTGAAGCCCATGGACAGGAACACGATACTACGCCCTCCGCGCAGGGTCAAGGGCAGTGTCCGCCGCTTCCGGCAATCCTGCTTCCGCCGGACTTATCCCTAATTTTCCAGGATGGTGATTTCCACCCGGCGGTTTCTGGCCATCCCTTCGGGGGTTTTATTGTCCGCCAGGGGCCGTTCGGCGCCGTAACCCCGGACCATGATCCGGGAGGCCGTCCTAACGCCCCGGGAGATAAGGTAATTCGATACGGAGGAGGCCCGCTCCAGGGAAAGCCGCTGACGCCCGGCGGCAGTTCCCGCCATGGCGGTATGGCCCCCCACCAGGATATCCCGGTCTCCGTAACGGCCGAGGATCTCCCCCAGTTTATCCAGCTTTACTTTTTCTCCGGGAAGAAGAACCGAAGAGTCCGCCTGGAACTGAATATTTTCCAGGCTTATGGTAACTCCCTCCTCAACGACCCGTACCGATGCGTCCGTGATACCCAGTTTTTCGATTTCATCGGCGATGGTTTTGGCGGTTTCTTCCCGGTTCATGATTTCCGATTCGATAATCTCCGCCTCGGCCCGGCCCTGGAATTCAAAAATGAACCCATTGGACATTTCAAACACCATTTCAAAGGTTTCGGTATAGGCCGCGGGCTGGCCTATTTCGTTGTCCCAGTATACCCGCTGATCCAATACCCCCCTAATCTTCCGGGGATAGACATGCCCCGCCGCGGGAGGGGGTTCGTAACTGATATGGTAAGAAATGGAAAAAACCGGATAGGTCCTGTTTTTCCATTCACCACTGCCCAAAAAGGTATACTGCGCTTCAAAGGGGATGCGATAGGGTTCTTCTATACCGAAGGCATCGCGGAAATCGTGTACCTCATGACCCGGGGCGGTCCATGTTTCGCCTTCCCTGATGTTTTTATCCGGAAACACCGGCACATCGCGGACCATGGGCATAAAATATTCCGGGCCTATGCTGATATAGCCCAACCGGTCCCTGTCAAACACAGAGGGGTATTCCCTGGTCCAGTGGAAGCTTTCCCCTTCGCCTTCGCCCTGTTCTAAAGTAATGAACAGGGCGTTGTGCCTGGCCCGGTTCCCCTCAAGACCGGTAATTTCCACAGATATTTTGTTCAATGTACGGGCCCGGTGATCGAGGCGCCGCGCCTCGGAGGGCCGGGTTATGTAGACATCCTGATCAACCACCGAAAGTATGCGGTATTTGTTTCCCTTCTGGTACTTGTAAACGAAGGTTTCCGCCTCCGCTCCGGCGGTGAACAGCAGGGTCAGGACCAGACAGAAAAGCAGGCGGCGGTTAATGGCAGGCGTATACATAAAAACCCCCTTTTGATTATCGGCCAAAAGAGACGGATCACAAGAAAGCCGCAAGGAACGAACCTTAAAACCGGATCAGCAAAGGAATTACGATGGGCCCACCTGGACTTGAACCAGAGACCTACGGATTATGAGTCCGCAGCTCTAACCAACTGAGCTATGGGCCCAAATGATGATGTGGTATAGACTTAGATTTCCTTCCTTGTGAATGTGTCTGTTGCACTATCCGCAATTGGCGCATAGCATGTCAATATCCGAAGTATAATTGCACGATAGCTGCACGGAAGTCAATCCCCTGAATTTAAGGAATGGGTTAGATAACTTCCAGCCAAACATGACAAAAGCTCAATACTGTCAATATAAGCGGGAACTTAGGGTTTCCGGCCAAATAGACTTGCTTATGCAGAGCATGAGTAATAGTTACTAAGCAGTCCCACACCCCAAGGTGATGGAACAGTTTTTCCAGAACTTCGACTTATACTCTGAATTCTTGCAGTTCACCTCGGATTCCATGAGCTGCAGTTCCTGCCTCATCAAGGCTTCGAGAGACATCCGTTCTAATACCTCGAAGTCCTTCTTCAAGTTCTCCAATTTGACTTCCTGGAAGGCGGGAAACTTCCCACCTAGCCCTTACTCATGGAAACCATACGCACTACAATAATGGTCCCTGTAGTTCCCCTGGCGTTGTCCATAACAATTCCACGATATCTCGCACGATTGCGGATTGGCTGTAAGGCGTGGAGTGGCGATAAAACGGATCGCCGTACCCTGCAAAATACTATACAGGCGTTACGCTTTTATGTGCGCTGCCGGCTGCATTTTTTATAAAAACGGGGGCAAAAGGATTGACAGATGCCATGTTCAAACCTAATTAATGAATATGCGACATTTCTGTGGAGGAGGATGCTATGAAAAAGCTATAGCGGCTCGTTTTTCTGGTGGTTTTGTTTGGTTGTGAAAATCCCAATTCATCTGATGATAATGAGCCGCCGCCGGGTATTGCAGAAGAGCTTATTGGAACGGTCTGGCGTGAAACACGGTATCAAACAAAGGAAGATGGGGAGTATACCCTTGTGTATGGTAACACAACATATAGATTTCATGAAAATACTGTAGAGATGTCCTATGCCTATTCTGAATGGGTGGTATTCGAACTAATTATAAGATGCCATTCTGAGATGGTACGAGATCGTTTTGGTACAATGTTACATTTGGCTCTAGACCATCATCTTTTGAATATTTTGGTAACAAGTTTCAGTAAAACTTCATTGCGGTGATTGTACCGGAACTCGCACTCCTTAAGGAGTAACACAAATTTCTCTGAAGTGCAGCCGTTAAACTTGGAAAGCCGCCGTTTCGCATAACTCCAAAAGTTCTCTATCCCGTTGACGCGGTTCTTCCCCCGGGCGAACTCGTTCCCGCTATGGTACACCCGGTAGTAGTCGTAGCCGTTCAGTATCAGCCCGTCATAAGCCTTCCAGCCGTCGGTGTAAACAACTGATTTTTCAAGGATTTTACCCTGAATAACCGGTAAAAGCTCCTCTTTTGAACAGGTTTTAACAATTTTTACGAAAACCTTCCCGCCGCGTTTTGCCAGCCCAAAGACCGGCGTTTTCCCCGCCGCGCCCCGTCCGCGCTTCCCCCGAACCCGCTTCGCGCCGAAATACGGCTCCTCCAGTTCAAACCCGCCGTCGTCCCGGGGCGTTTCTTTAAGGGTCTCTTTTAGTATTGTTTCCCGCAAGACCTTGTAGTAGTTGTTGAGGGTCTTGCGCTTTACCTTCACCAGTTTGACCACTGCGGTCGCGGTTATATCTTCACAAAAG
>JAITHE010000040.1 GCA_031280125.1 Treponema sp. | reverse complement strand
CCGGTGGTTACCATAAAGCCGTTGACAAAGCCGCAGAAGGCGCCGAAGGCCAGGCAGAACGCCACCGCTATGAGGGTCCCCGCCACCGAGTCCACGGGAAAGAGATTAAGGAGGAAGATAGTAATTCCCCCCACAAAGGCCATCATGGAACCTACGGAAAGATCGATGCCCCCGGAGATGATGATCAGCGTCATCCCCAGGCCGATGATCCCCGTATACGAAGCCTGCTTGACAATGTTGGTCAGGTTCCCCCAGGTAAGAAAGCTGGGCCAGCCATACCAGTCCTGGCCCGCCCAGGATACGATGATCGCCAGCACAAAGAGCAGGGCAAAACCCAGCCCGGTGGAATGTTCGCTCCACTTAAAGCGGCCCAAAGCGCCGGCGGCGCCTGTTTTATCGCTCATCAGTTCGACCCCTTAATGCCCGTGGCATGAAACATGATTTCTTCCTTGTTGATGTGATCCCCCTCGAGGCACCCGGCGATTTTTCCTTCCCGCATCACATAGACCCGGCTCGCGAGGCCGATGATCTCTTCCAGTTCCGAAGAAATGACCAGGCAGGAAATGCCGCTTTCCGCCAACTGGTGGATAAACTCGTAGATCTCCTGCTTGGCGCTGACATCGATGCCCCGGGTGGGTTCGTCCAGGATAAGAACGGCGGGGCTTGTGTCGAGCCAGCGGGACAGGTACACCTTTTGCTGGTTCCCCCCGGAAAGGTACCGGAGCTGCATTTTGGGAGAAGCGGCGGCAATCTTGAAGGAGGCCACATACTCCGCCGTGGCGGACAGTTCGGCCTTTTTGTTGATAAGGCCCAGCCCTTTTTGGAGGTACTTTTTTAGGGAAATGAGGGTGATGTTCTGGGGCAGGTTAAAGCCCTGAACGATGCCCTTGCCCTGGCGGTCTTCGCTTAAGTAGGCCATCCTGTGTCCCACCGCGTCGGCGGCCTTTTTGATCGACACCGGCTTTCCGTCAAGGCGGATCGTTCCCCGGGCGCTCCGCAGTCCCATGACCGATTCGGCCAGTTCGGTTCTGCCGGAACCCACAAGGCCCGCAAAGCCCAGGACCTCGCCCTTTCTGAGGGAAAAGGAAACGTTTTTAAGGAGGCCCTCCACGGTGATGTTCTCCGCCTCCAGGACCACTTCGACTTCGGACCGGGGAAGCTTGGGGGGAAAGAGCTGCTGGAAGTTCGAGCGGCCCACCATTTTGCGGGCGATGTCTTCTTCGTTTACCGAAGCCACGTCGTCCACGCTGATAAGCTTTCCGTCCCGGAGAACCGTTACCCGGTCGCAGATCGTTTTGATTTCCCCCAGTTTGTGGGACACAAAGATGATCGTAACTCCCTGGGCCTTTAAGTCCCGCATGATCCCAAAGAGGGTTTCCACCTCCCGGCTCGTGAGGGTGGTGGTGGGTTCGTCCATGATGAGGATCCGGGCCCGGAGCATGAGGGCCTTGGAAATTTCCACCATCTGTTTTTCCGCCACCGAAAGATCGCTGATAAGCTGGTTTACCCTGACGGGCATTTTAAGTTCTTCCAGCTGCCTGGACGAACGTTCCCGCATTTTTTGTTTGTCCAAAAGGCCCGACCGTTGCCGGATCTCGTTCCCCAAAAAAATATTCTCGAATACCGCCAGGCTGTTGATAAGGTTGAATTCCTGGGGAACCAGGGCGACCCCCAGGGCCTTGGCGGTGATGTAATCGGGGATCGCCGCTTCCTTTCCATCCAGCGCGAGATTCCCCGATGTGGGCTGGTAGATCCCGCTGATGATCTTGATCAGCGTTGATTTCCCCGCCCCGTTTTCACCGATGAGGCCCATGATCTCTCCCCGGCGGATCCCGAAGGAAACATCGTCCAGAACCTGGACCCCGGAAAAGGACTTGGAGATATGCTCGATGGACAGAACGGTCTCTCGATCAACGCTCACGGAAATTCCTTACGAAGACTTTAAGGCGTCGTCAAAGGCCACGTTGGAGGGGGCAAAGTCTACCTTGCGGACAAACTCGCAGGCTTCCTTTGCCCCGAATTCCCGTTCCATGCCGGAATCTTCCCATTCCACCGACAGCGGCCCCTGGTAGTTGGCGGCGTTCAGTTCCCGGATAATGTCCTCGAAGTTTACGTCGCCGTGGCCCAGGGAACGGAAGTTCCAGCCCCGGCGGGTGTCCCCAAAGGTAATGTGGGAACCGAGGATCCCCGCCTTGCCGTCCAGGGTAACGGCGGCGTCCTTCATGTGAACGTGGTAAACGTTTTTGGCAAAATCCCGGAGGAACACATGGGGAGTTACGCCCTGCCAAACCAGGTGGGACGGATCAAAGTTAAAGCCCAGGGCGGGGCGATGTTTGAATTCTTCCAGCAGCCGCTCCGCGGTGTAGTAGTCAAAGGCGATTTCCGTGGGGTGTACTTCCAGGGCAAACCTCACCCCATTTTTGTCGAACTCGTCAAAGATAGGCGTCCACAGCTTGACGATTTCCTTAAAGGCGTCGTCGATCATTTTGTCCGTGGTCTGGGGGAACGAATACCAATAGGCCCAGACGGGGCTTCCCATAAAGCCCGTAACGACCTTGACCCCGAGGTTTTTGGCGGCGGCGGCGGCGTACTTCATGTACTCCACGGCCCAGGAGCGGATCTGATCGGGCTTGCCGGAAAATTCCGCCGGGGCAAAGCCATCCAGCCGGGGGTCCCAGCGGTCCCCCACGCACTGGCCCACCAGGTGGGTTCCGATGGCCCAGGTTTTAAGGCCGTGTTTGGCCAGAATGTCCAGCCGGCCTTTGGCATAGGCGGGATCCGTGGCGGCCTTTTTAAGATCCAGGTGATCGCCCCAGCAGGCGATCTCCAGGCCATCGTAGCCAAAAGACTTTGCCTTGGCGCAGATCGTTTCAAAGGGCAGATCCGCCCACTGACCGGTGAATAACGTAACAGGACGAGACATAATTTCCTCCTAAAAGAGCCGTTTTCAAAAACTGAAGTTTTGAAAAACCCTAAAATGTAACCCACACCGCTCCCTTTTGGGAGCTTTCAACGCATTTGCCGATAAACGTTACGCCGTCAAGACCGTTTTCCGCATTGGGAAAATCCAGGTCCTCTTCGGAAAGGGTCTGCCCGGCCTTGAGTTTAAGCAGGGCCCCGGCGTAGGTTTTGTAGATGTTCGCCATGGCCTCAAAGTAGCCCTCCGGGTGGCCCGAAGGAATCCGGGACAGGGACTGGGCCCTGGGATAGAAGCCGTCCCGGCCCCTGGACAGAACCGCCCGGGGTTTTCCCAGCAGGGACACCTTGAGGTAGTTGGGGTCTTCCACCCGCCATTCCAGGCCGCCCCTGGTGCCAAAAATGCGGAACTGAAGGCCGTTATCATTGCCCAGGGCTACCTGGCTGGACCAGTACACTCCCTTGGCGCCGTTGGAGTATTCCAGCATGATCGTGGCGTTGTCGTCGAGGACCCGGCCGGGGCCGATTTTGTCGAGCCGGGCGCAAAGGGACTTGATTTTGAGCCCCGTTACATAGGAGATCATGTTTTCGATATGGGAACCAATGTCCCCCACGCAGTTGGACTTGCCCGCCAGTTTGGGGTCCGTCCGCCATTCGGCCTGCTTGCTCCCTTCCTTTTCCTGGGGAGTAATAAGCCAGTCCTGGGGATATTCCCCGGTTACATAGATGATGTCGCCGATTTCTCCCTTGCGGATCATCTCCCGGGCCTGCTTGACCGCCGGGAAGCCCGTATAGGTATAGGTAAC
>JAITHE010000130.1 GCA_031280125.1 Treponema sp. | reverse complement strand
GGTTCCGTATGCTTAAAAATCACGAACTAAAAAAAGCACAGGGCTTCCCGGACGATTACAAAATCACCGGGAACATCGCGGAGCAGACAAAGCAGATAGGCAACGCCGTGCCGGTAAATACGGCGAAGGCCCTCGCGCTTGCCGCGATGGGTGCGTAGATACCGGCTTCTCTCTGGCGGCTGATTGCGGGGGTATGTGCAAAGTTTCATTTTCTGAAAATTTCTGTCCGACCAATCGGACAGAATAGACATATTTCCATTGTATAGACATATTAGTACACTTTGGAAATGAATAAAAATTGACAAAAAAAATCCCGCCGTGTATACTCCCTTATTGGGAGAACTAATCATGTACACTTTTTTCGAAAACCGGCCCGGGCCATGCCTGGCAGCCGATCCGGCCAGATTCCGGTTCCGCCGGAACTCCGAACCACCGGACATTGATATTCACCGCATATCAATTTTCTCTTTGACCGCAGGGGGTATGCCATGGGCGGAATAATCATGCTTGCCGCCTATGCGGTTCTTATGCTTCTAACAGCATTGCTTGCCGGAAGACCGAAAACCGCCGCGGGGTTCCATGTCGCGGATCGGAACATGGGAACCACTCAATCGGCCCTTTCGATTGCCGCTACATGGATATGGGCTCCGGCGTTATTCGTTTCTGCTGAGCGTGCCTACCTACAGGGCATTTCGGGACTATTCTGGTTTCTGGCCCCGAACGTATTATGCCTTCTCCTTTTTATCCCCTTCGCTCAAAAAATCCATAAACTGATGCCTCATGGCATAACGCTTTCAGGCTTCATGGGGGAGCGGTACGGTTCTGCCGCAAAACGGGTGTACCTGTTCCAACTATCCGCCCTATCAGTACTGTCCACCGGGGTAAACCTGCTGGCGGGGGCGGCGGTACTGGAAACCATCACCGGTCTTTCCTTCCCTCTGCTGACCGTTATGCTGGCCGCAATCGCCTGCTCCTATTCGCAATTCTCCGGGATAAAAGCATCAGTCATTACCGATGCCGTCCAGATGGTTTTAATCCTGGCCGCCTGTTTCCTCTTTGTCCCCTGGGCAATCCAACGGAACGGCTTTGCCAGCCTTATTTCAGGATTAAACGGCCCGGGCGGGGAATACGGAAATATTTTCTCTAGGAAAGGCTTGGATGTGTTTCGCTCCTTCGGCCTCCCCACGGCGATAGGGCTGATTGCCGGCCCCTTCGGGGACCAGAACTTCTGGCAGCGTGCCTTTGCGATAAAACAGGAAAAAATTGGGAAAGCCTTTTTTCTGGGTGCCGCGGCCTTCGCCGTGGTCCCACTTGCAATGGGACTGTTAGGCTACATAAGCCGGGGATCCGGCTTTATCCCCCATAATCCCGGAATTGTGAACCTCGAAATCATGACCAGCCTGTTCCCCGCCTGGACGGTACTGCCTTTCGTGTTCATGCTGGTTTCGGGACTGCTTTCCACCGTGGACAGCAACCTGTGCGCCATGGCTTCCCTGACCACCGACATCACCAAATCGGAAAACATGGCCATTCCCCGCGGCGCCATGCTGTTGAACTTGGCCCTGGGTGTCCTCATAGCCAACATTCCGGGGATGACCATTACCAACCTGTTCCTGTTTTACGGAACGCTGCGGGCTTCCACCTTTGCCCCTACCGTCATGGCCCTGCAGGGCAAGCGTATCCGCTGGGTAGCCCCGGGGGTACTGGCATCCCTGACTGTGGGGCTGCCCCTGTTCGCCTGGGGAACCTTTGCGAATCTTCCGGTAATCAAAGTTATCGGCAGCCTTTTGACCCTGGGAATGTCCGGGGCTGTTGCCTTAATAGGGGGCCGCCGTGAAAAAGATTAAGAAAGAGCGCAAAGACCTGGACATCGCCCTGCTGGTAACCCCGGAATATAACACCCGCATCCACCCCGAAAAGCAAATAAACGAAATCCGCCGCGCCCTCCAGAAATGGGGGCAGTATAAGAATGTGGTAGTGGACGAAAAAAATATGGTTTTGGCCGGAAACGGCTTGGTAGACGCTATGCGCGCCGAAGGGTTCAAGACTATAGAGGCTCTGGTCATAACTGGCCTGAGCAAGAACGAGAAGACCAAGCTGATGATGGCGGATAATAAAACCGCAGGCCTGGGCATAGATAACCTGAACAACATCGAACACCTCATCAACGAACTTGCGGGGGACTTTGACATTCCCGGCTTCGATGATGAAGTGCTGGCCTCCATCAACGCCGCATCGGAAGAAATATCTCAGGCCCTGGATGATTACGGCAAGGCCACAGTGGAAAATATTCGGGAAATTGATGCCCACTCCGGGGCGAATGAGAAAGCAGATGAACCGGATACCGAAGAGACCGAATGTCCGGCGGCGGATGAGGGAGAACGGAAAAACATCACCTGCCCCCAATGCGGTATAGCAATATGGTTGTAAAGCGGGAAGGCCGGCGGACTGTGGTGGAAGCCGCCCGGAAGCGGATTATTAACGCCTTTTCAAACGGAAAGAAAGTCTACGTGTCATTTTCCGGCGGCAAGGATTCCCTGTGCCTTTTGGACATGATACTCAAACTGGCCTCCCAGGGGGAAATAGACCCTTCCCTCATAATCGTCGAGTTCATTGATGAGGAAGCCATTTTTGAGTGTGTTGAAAAAACCGTCCACGACTGGCGGAAAAAAACGCTCCTTGCGGGAGGGAGGTTTAACTGGTTCTGCCTTGAGGTAAAACATTTCTCCTGCTTTAACCACCTTGAACAGGACGAAACCTTTATCTGCTGGGACAGCGCCCAGAAAGACCGCTGGATTCGCGCCCCGCCGCCCTTCGCTATTCGAGAACATCCGCGGCTCAAAAAAAGGCAAAACACGTACCAGGAATTTCTTATGAAGCACAACGCCGATGGCATTTGTGTGACCGGGGTGCGGATGGCCGAATCAGTGCAGCGGTCAAAGTACATGGCCTATTCCTTTTCGTCCAAGAGCGGTCTGGCCCGGGGGAATATGGTATGGCCTATCTATGACTGGAAAGATATTGATGTATGGCGGTATCTGTACGAAGAGCATATCGAAATCCCGGACATTTATCTTTACCTGTACCAGACCGGGAGCCGTCTTAATGAACTGCGGGTGTCCCAATTTTTCAGCGTAGACACCGCCAAGTCCCTGGTAAAGATGAACGAGTATTATCCAGACTTGATGGACAGAATAATAAAGCGGGAGCCAAACGCATATTTGGCGGCGCTTTATTGGGACAGTGAAATGTTTCGGCGTTCCACCAGAAAACGTTCAGCCGCTGAGGAAGAAAAAGACTACAAAGCCGAAACCTTCAAACTGCTGAACAATCCCCGGAACCATTTCCTGACAAAAACCGCTATGGAGGGGGCGCAGCGGATGATACAATTCCTCATAAAGTACGGCCCAATTATTGAGCCGAAGGAGTACCAGGCTGTCTACAATTGCCTGGCCGGAGGTGATCCAAAGCAACGGGCTTTAAGAGGGTTAATCACGAATATCAACTGCCGTTATTCCAAAGCCAACAAAGGAGAAAGAAAGCATGGAAAATAATCTGAAAGCACCCTTGGCTACTCTGCAATGGGTAGACCGGGAAAAACTGAAAGCCAACGATTACAACCCCAACCGGGTATCCAGGGAAAATCTTGACCTGCTGGTCAAATCCATACTCAGTAATGGCTGGACACTCCCCATAGTCTGCCGCCCCGACTACACCATCATTGACGGCTTTCACCGCTGGACGGTTGCCGGGGAAGAACCCCTGAAAAGCCGCCTGGGGGGAAAGGTGCCGGTAGTCATAGTCCAGCACAAAGACGAGGCCGCCAACGTTTACGGAACCGTAACCCACAACCGCGCCCGGGGAACCCACCTTCTTGAACCCATGAAAAACATAGTCAAGAAACTGCTGGCCCAGGGAAAAACCATAAAAGAAATCGGGAAGGAACTGGGCATGAAACCTGAGGAGGTATTCCGCCTGTCAGACATTTCCAAGGAGCATTTTTTGAAACTCATGGCTTCCCGGTCAGAGGGCTATTCCAGGGAATTGTACATGCGGAAAATGTAAAATCCCCGCAGTCTTGCTATTCCTCAAAAATGGTGTATAATCTGTGAACGAGGAAAAAAATGGCTCATGCTGGCGGAAGGCCGTCAAAATATCAAACCTCAATGTGTGCAACCGTTGTATCCTGCATGAAAAAAGGATATATCGTGGAAGAGGTATGCGCCGAATTGGATATAGCCCGCGATACCTTTTTTTGCTGGGTAAGCGAACATGAAGAGTTTTCGGACGCTTATAAAAAAGGGAGAACGGCATTCAACGCCTTTGCCGCCAGAATGTACCGGAACGCCATGCTGGGAGTTCCGATAACAAAAGAAGG
>JAITHE010000122.1 GCA_031280125.1 Treponema sp. | reverse complement strand
CAGGCCGTGTCCCCCGAGGGGATCGTGTTTGTCTTTTCCGCAATCCGGACGATTTCGGTCCAGAGTTTTTCCATGTCCCGGCAGCCCAGGACCGACAGGGCAAAGAGGGATTTTTTGATGTCCCCGTACATGATCGCGTCGTCGTGGACTTCTTTTCCTCCCACCGATTCGATGGCCAAAAAATCCGCCCCCGCTTCGGCGCAGCGTTCAAAGGTTTCGAGGATCGCTTCCCAGTGGGAGCCCCGCCACATGTGTTCCAGGCCGGAACCTTCCCGGATGTCATTGGGGGTGATCCGTACCGCCCCCTTAAGCCCGTATTTGGCGGCGTAGTCCCCCATGATGTCCACCACGGTTTTGCAGACCTCGGTTCCCCATGAAGGATTAAAGGTCATGGGGGGAAGGGTTTCGATTTCCGCCACAAAGCCGGGAACCAAGAGGTCCCTGGCCCGTTCGCAGATCCCTGTGATGATCTCCCGGTAGTTTTCGATCACGGCGGGCATGGTATCTTTACCGATGCTCATGGGAGGAAGGGTAAAGTTGATCTCCGGGTATACGGTTCCGCCCCCGATGGTCATGCCGTTGGCCAGCGGCACCGGATAGAGGGCTTTGCCGTAGATAAAGTTATCTAGATCATCATAGGCCAGGGCGGTAAACTGCTTTTTCATGGGCGCTCCTTTTATCGTGCGGTTATATGTCAGGGTTGTGCAGAAATTTTGGTTTCCGGACAACTGCCGCTGAAAACAGCGAAAAGCAGGGCTCTTCGCCGGGCTTGCCCGGCAGTCAGCCGGGTTGTTGAACAAGCCTGTTCAGTAAACAAAAAAACAAAAACCCCTTCATTAACTAAATTGTCAAAAACGGAGAATATTTTGTCCATGGGACTATTTAAAAAAACCGTGGTATTCCCGGGGGCTCGCCCCGGTATCTTTCTTGAAGATCTTGGCAAAGTAGTTGGGATCGGCAAATCCCGTCTTGTCCGCTATTTCCTGGATCTGGGCGTGGGGATTGTCCCGCAGGAGTTCCCGGGCCTTTTCTATCCGCACCCGGGCCACATAGTCGGAAAAGGTTTGATTCATCTCCCTCCTAAAAAGATGGGACAGGTAGTATTCGCTCACATAGATCGCGTCGGCCACGGTTCCCAGGGAAAGATCCTCCATGTAGCGGGTTCTGATATACTCGATGGCGCGGGTCATGTGAACGCTGGTTTGTTTTTGTCTGCGGTTCCGGTGTACCGTTTCTATAAAGCCCTCCATGGCCCGGGTGGTTAAAAAACAGAGCCGTTCAAAATCCGTATCGTCCTCGCAGATTTCAAAGGCAGACCGGGTAATGGTATTGACCTCCTTAAGGGGGGCCCCGGCATCCACCGCCGCCCGGGAAAGGAAGGCCACCAATTCAAAAAGTTTAACCCGGATCGTATCCAGATCGCCCCCGGCATGGCTAAAGATCGCGCTGAGGATATCGTTGAGGAGTACCGTGGCCTCCCGCTTTTTCCCCAGTTGGACAAAGGCAATAAGCTCCTTTTCCTTTTCCGCGGGGTACGCCAGGGCGCCGCCGGGGTTTTTCCTTTCCCCCAGTTCTGCGGCCTTTTGTTCAATGATCAGCTCCGCGATGGCAGCCTGCTGGCGGGTAATCTGTTCCCGCTGACGGAGATAGGCACTGTGTTCCCTGCAGAGGCTGTTCACGATGATAAAAAGAATTTGGGCCGCGCCGGTAATATTGACACAGCCGCAGGAAGGGATACCCCTTAGCAGGTCGTCGTTTATCTGGAGATGTATCCCGGCGGTTTTTTTGCTGATTTCCTCCACCGCCAGTTCGTCGGCGTCCCAGAGCATGACGGGGCCGCAGGCGATGGACCCGGCCAATTCCTCGTTAAACACAATGGGAGAGGAACACATTACCAGGCCGCAGCCGCAGGCATAGATGTAGGGTTCCCCCAGTTCCATGGACTTGACTCCGCCTGAAGCCAGGTGTTCCCCGCAGAGGGTGGATCCCGCCGCCAGGCCGCAGATGGAAAGGCCGCTGCCGGAAGAGGCCGGGAAGGTTTCTCCAGCGGCGGTTTCTTCGGCGCTTTGCCGGGCGGCTTCCAGGGCTCCGCCGGTCCGGGCCGCCCGGCGGCGGATGATCACCTTTCCCGAAAAATCGCAGAGGGCAGCGTCCAAACCGGTAACGGCGGCAAAGTAGCCCAGCAGCTTATCCAGTTCACCCAGGTTGACGATTTCTTCAAGCCGAATCATCCTGCCCTGTTATTTCCCCAGTTTTTTGTCAAGCTCATCCAGTTCCGCTTCTATCCGTTCCGCATTAAGAGGATACGTTCCGTATTCCCGCAAAAGTTCCACCATGTAGGCGTAGGAATCGGGGGACACGCCGCTGGTTACCGAGTGATCGCTTTGGCATATCCAGCCTCCGTTCCGGGCGCTTTGCAGCTTGTAAAGGGCTTCCCGCTTTATCCGGTCCCGGTTCCCGCTTTCCATTTCCCTCACATCATAGTTACCCACAAAACAAAGCCGTCCGCCGTAATCTTTCTTGAGCTCCACCACATCCAGATGGGCTTTACATTCCACAGGGTTATAGCCGTCCAGTCCTATTTCTATGAAATCGTTATAGATAAGGGCGGCGTTCCCGCAGCCGTGGTAGATCACCATAAGCCCTGCATCGCGGCAGGCCTTGATGATCCGCGCCGTAATGGGCTTAAAATACTCCCGCCAGATTTCGGGACTAAACAGCATCCCGTTTACATAGGCCACGTCTCCCCAGACGTACATGCCCGCAAGCCGGCCCCGGCTTTCTTCAATCTGGAATTCCATGAGTCCCGTTAAAAAATCGCCCAGGCGCTTGACAAAGGCGCCGAACATTTCCGGCTCCGTCATCATCCAGACCAGGGAATTTTCGGTTCCGATACAGCGCCACAAAAATTCGTAGCCTTCGCAGATGGACCCGAAAACAGGAAAATCACTACAGTAGGAATCTACCCTGTCGCTCCAACTGGGGGTATTCCGGCCTATGGCGTCCCCCACGCCGTTAATCTGATCGTCCCCGGCACGGTAAAGCCGGCGTCTGTCCCGGGCGTCTTCCAGAATAAAACCTTCCATTTCTTCCGGTTCTCCCACCGAAAAGCTGTCAAAGTGGGGCATGGGAGCGCTGCCGCTGCGGCGGACAACGGCGCCGAAACCGGTACGCAGTTTAATGTTGACGCCGTCATCCTCAAGAATTTCAAAGTCCCGGATCACGGGGTCCATGTTGGGATTGACCACCACATAATCAAGATCGAATTTACGGTACATATCAATGTCGCCCCACCGGGCTTTTGCCCGGTTTATAAAGCCGGTCCAGAAAAAGTCCGATACGGGAACCCGGTCCCCTTCTCTGTGGGAAAGCGCCGCCTTGACCCGGTCCAGTTTTTGTTGTTTTGAATCCGCCATACGTTCCTCCTCTATCTAACAGCACTATTTGCAGCAGCACTACTTATCCGGAAACGGCCGGTTTCCGGACAGTCTTTTCAATCGCAGTGAAACACCTCTTCGGCGCCGGCCCACCATTCGCCGTCTTTCCGGCTGTCCAGCGGCGCCTGGCAGGGTTTGCATACGTCCCACCAGCGCCGGGTTTCAGGATCGGCGGCCATTTTTGCCATGTCCGCTTCGTAATCGTCCCCCGTGTATTCAAAATAGCTAAAGAGCAGTCCGTCGTGATAGTAAATGGAATAGTTTTCCATGTTACATTCCTTGATCATTTTTAGGACCCCCGGCCAAACCGCCCCGTGGAGCCTTTTGTATTCATCGAGTCTTTCGGCCCGGATCCCAATAACTGAACCATACCGTTTCATGGTGTTTTCCTTATGTACGCGCTGTAAGACCGGTGAGGAACCGGAGATCCCCACCGGTCTTTTTTACCACTGCGGGGGCTGGAAGGCCGCCACGTTTTCTTTTGTAATGATGTCCTGGGCAAGGTATCCCAGTTCGGGAAGCTTTTTCCCGTTAAAAAAATCGCCCATGGATTTGACGCAGGCCGCGCCGTCTCCTTCGGCGGTCTGGTAATTGATTGCCAGCAGATCCCCCGAAGTAACCAGATCCATTCCCTGCTTGGAATTCCCCGCGGCCACCACCAGGATGTCGGTTCTTTTCGCTTCCTTGATGGCGTCGATGGTCCCGATAGCCTGGGGCGCGTCGTCGGCCAGGAAAATCGCCTTCAGATCCTGCCCGTAGCGGGTTATCCAGTCGGCCACCACCTGCTTGGTGGCGGGGGCGTCAAAGCCGGGACTCTGGAAATCCAGGGTCTTGATGTCCGGCGCATAGGTCTGAAGTTCCGTCCGGGGACCGAACATCCGGGCAAAATAGGGGGAACCGCCGGGGTTGTGGGTAACGTAGCAAATACCGCCGGTCTTTCCCATGGCGTCCGCCAGATGCCGGGCCAGCTTCCTCATCTGTCCCCAGTCATCCGGGCCTGTCCAGGTTACCATGTAACGCATGGCTTCGCTGGTGGTCAGGGTGTTGGTCCCGAAGGCGGGAATACCCGCCTGGTTGATCCGGCGGAACTGCTGAACCGCTGATTCCGCATTGATGGGAATAACGCCTATGGCATCCGGCTTGGCGTTGATCGCCTGATCGATCATCTGGTTCTGTACGTTAACGTCCCAGTTCGGCGACCACAGATCGATCTTCATGCCCAGGGCTTCGGCGGCCTTTTTCGCGCCGTTCATGTAGGCCGTGGTCCAGGGATGGTCGCCGTGAACGATGACGATCACGTATTTACCGATACTGCCGTTCCCAGGAGATGCGGCGGGATTAACCTTGTCGCCGGCGTTCCACCCCGCGTACTCCATGTCGTACCAGTGCATCGCATCCTCTTCGGGAAGGGCGTTTGGGTCCGCGGGCCGGGGTGGGATTTGCTTCGACGAAAGGGGCGGCATCAACACCTGTCCGTCGGCGCTCTTGACCCCCGATACGTCCAGGACCTGGGATTTTTCCAGGTTACCCGCATCCCCGACGTTACCGCCTCCTCCTTTGCTGCATCCGGCCAGTACCATAAGCAGCGCGGCCAGCGCCAAAAACGCTGTTCCCGTTTTTCTGACGTTTGACATTTTTTCCTCCTCAAAAGTTTCATATTTTATCCGGCTTTGAAGCCGGCTATACCCGTTCCTGGCGGGAACATTCCTCCAGCAGCAGAGCCCTGGCCCCGATTCGCCTGGACCGGTAGTAGTTGGTGATTGTTTCGTAGAGTACGCAGGCTGCAAGCACCAGGCCATTGGCCAGAATCTGCACTTCGTATTTGCCGGAAAGGGATGTCATGACGTTGGACATTATCATCAGAGCAAACACGGAAGCGTAGGTATTCCACACGCTGCCCCGGCCTCCGGTGGTGGCCGTTCCGCCGATGATCGTCGCCGCCAGGGCTACCAGAAGGGGGGAAATACCCTTTTCCCCCAGGTTTGGAAGGGCCGAACTCTGGCAGATCGAAAAGATTGCGCCCCCGATGGCGCAGGCAGCGCCGGAGAGGGCAAAGACCGACACCACCACTGCGTCTTTTCTGATCCCCGCCAGCCAGGCCATTTCTTCGCTGCCGCCGATAAGATAGATGTTCCGGCCCCAGCGGGTATTGCACATCAAAAAGGCGGTAAGGATCACCACAGATAAAATAAAAAGGACCTTGGGCGAAAAGGGCAGAAAAGTGATCCGTGAATTGAGAAAATCCGCAAAGGCAAAGTCCCCCTTGTCCCCGATTTCCGCGCCGCCGCAGTAAATGTACATGGCCCCCCGCAGGACAAACTGCATCCCCAGGGTGGTAATAAAGGAATGGATCTTGGCTTTGGAAACCAAAAGGCCGTTGATGATTCCCACCGCCAAACCCGCGGCAAGGGCAACGGCAATGGAAAAAGCCCAGCCCTTTCCCGAAAGGGTGTGCATCCCCATGGTCAGCACCGCCCCCATATTCGCCATGGCCCCCACGGAAAGATCCATGTGGCCCGCGATCATGCAGACGGTAAAGCCCAGGCCCAACATGGCGTAAAGGACGGTACTGTCAAAGATCGCCTTTATATTAAAACCGGAAAAGAAATTCCGGGCAAAGATGCCCAGAAACAGCATCACCACGATCAGCACGTAAAAACGGTAATCGTTGATCTTTTTTCCCAGCCCTCTGAGGGGAACACTCCGTTTTTTATTATCCATAATTATTCCCTCCCCAGCCTGCGGGAAGAATTGGTGTTCAGCCAGACTATAAAGAGGAATACGATCCCCTGAACCAGCCACTGGTTAAAGGTCGGTATCCCGATAAGGTTCATGATATTGCTGAGTATGCCAATGGTGATAACCCCGCCAAAGACCCCCACCATGTGGCCCCGTCCGCCCGCCAAGGTCATGCCTCCCAAAAGTACGCTGGTAACAGCCCGGAAGTCGTAGCCGTCTCCAGTGTAGTAAGCCCCGGTTTTGGACACGGAGGCAAGAAAAATGCCCGCGACGGAACAGCAGACGGCGTTAAACACATACACCAGGATGATGGACTTGACCACATCGATCCCCGACAGCCGGCCCACTTCGTAACTGGAACCCACCACCTTAAGCTGGCTGCCGAATTTGGTTCCCGTTAAAAGAAAGTGGCCGGCGATGAACATCAGGATCATGACGATCACCATAACAGGGATGCCGTTAAAGGAAGAACGGGAAATCGCGTTAAAAACTTCCACCGCCCGGGGATTGTTGGCCGCAATCATATCGGGATAAATTTGGGTCCCGCTCCATATCCAGCGTACGATGCCGCTCATGACAAAGTTAAAAGCCATCGTCCAGATGATTGGATGCGCCCGAAACTTGCCCACCATGATTCCGTTGATAAACCCCAGCGCTGTTCCCGCGACGGTCCCGCAGATCACCGCCGGCCAGAAACCCATCCAGAGGGTCGTTACGGTGATCATCCCGGAAAAGGCAATGGTCATGGGAGCCGACATATCGGCGTAATTGGCGGAGAAGGTAACAAAGGCCATCCCCACGGAAACCATACCCAAAAGGGCAATAGCCTGGACGGTGGCCCTGATATTGGCGGCGGTAAAATACTTGCCCGGGGCAACAAATCCTCCCAAAACAAGCAGGGCGGCAATTACCGCATAGATTCCCACCCTGTTGATAAAGACCATAAACCGGTTCCGCCGGATACTGCGGGAACCGTCCCGGTTGTCTTTAACATACTGTGATGTGGTCATGCGACAAATTCCCCCTCGCCGTTGGCCGCCAGGAGCAAAGACCCCTCGCTGATATTTGCCTTGTCAATTTCGCCGATGATGTGGCCCTGCCGCATGATCATCACCCGGTCGCAGAGGCCCGACATTTCGGGCAGGTCCGAGGTAAAAAGAATCACCGCCGTACCCTTGGCGGCCAGGCCGGTAATGGCCTCGTGCAGTATCATCTTGGCGCCGATGTCAACGCCCCTGGTTGGTTCGTCGAGGATCATCACCCGGGGAGCGGCGGCGATCCACTTGGCCATCAGTACCTTTTGCTGGTTACCGCCGCTTAAGTTCCGTATGGGGAGATCCGCCTGGGGAGGGTAAATGGCAAGGAGCTTGATCAGCTCCACGACCTTTTTACGGTTTCTCCGGGGACTATAAAAGGGCCCCCGGGAAAGCAGGGGAATAATGCAGGCCAGACTATTGTCCTCCACGGTCAGCCCCAGGGCAAGGCCGTCGGTTTTACGGCTTTCCGTCAGGTACACAATGCCCTTTTCGATGGCTTCGCTCATGGCCCGGATCGTGATTTTCTTTCCCTCAAGATACAGTTCTCCGCCGTCCAGGGGATCGACCCCCACCAGGGACCGGGCAAGTTCCGTCCGGCCCGCCCCGGCCAGACCGCAGACCCCGAGGATTTCTCCCCGGCGGACCGCCAGATTAATGTCGTGGAAAAATCCGTACCGGGTGATGTGTTCCAGCCGCAGGGATTCTTCGCCGATCACCGGCTGCCGGGGAGAATAGAATTCACTGATGTTCTTTCCCACCATGAGTTCCACGATCTTTCCGCTCGTTACTTCGTTGATTCCGCAGGTTGTAACGTGCCTTCCGTCCCGCATAACGGTGATGCTGTCGGCGATTTCAAAAATTTCCTGCAGATGGTGGGATATGTATGCTATGGCGATCCCCTGGGACTTAAGCTGCTTGATGATGCCGAAAAGCCGCTCCACTTCTGCGCTGGAAAGGGCGGAGGTCGGTTCGTCCATTACCAGTACCGAGGGACTGCTTCCCAAGACCTTGGCAATTTCCACAAGCTGGGCTTCGCACTGGCTTATCTCCGATATGGGTATCCGTATATCAAGACGTTCAAGCCCCACCCGGACAAGAAGGGACTGGGCTTCCTTTTCCACCGCTTTCCAGTTTACCAGAGGCGTGCCCTTGATCAGGGGAAGCCGTCCGGCCAAAAGGTTTTCCGCCACCGATATGGGGCGGGCCAGGCTCAGTTCCTGGTAGATCATGCCGATTCCATTTTCCCGGGCGGTTACGGGGCTGTGAAGGATTACAGACTTTCCCTTGATCCGTACTTCGCCGGTATAGTCCGGGTAGGAACCGGCCAGGATCTTCATCAGGGTCGATTTACCCGCCCCATTCTCGCCCACCAGGGCATGAACTTCCCCGGCCTTGACGCTGAAACTTACCTTGTTTACCGCCAGAGTTCCGGGGAAAGATTTGGAGACTTTCAGCATCTCCAGGGCCGCCGGGGTTTCCGTCATAGGCTACTTGTACTCCTTAACCGCCCGGTACAGGGCCAGCATATTCTCTTGGGGGACATCGGGCATAATGTTGTGTTCCGTATTAAATACAAAACCTCCGTCTTTAAGAAAAATGTCTATCATCCTCCGGGCATAATCGTAGACCTCGCCGGGCTTTGCCCTGTTCAATACGGTCTGGGTATTGACCCCGCCGCCCCAAAAGACAATGTCCTTCCCGAATTCCCGTTTGAGGATTTTAGGATCCATTTCGGCTGCCGAGGTCTGCACGGGGTTAATGATATCGTAACCCGCCTCGACCAGATCGGCCATGATCGGATAAATCGAACCGCAGGAGTGGAGGAATGTCTTCATGGAACTGTGGCGGTGGACGTAGTCGCAGAGTTTGGCGTGCCGGGGCTTAAACAGGGTACGGTACTTTTCGGCGGACATGAACATCCCCGTTCCCATGCCCAGGTCGTCGCCGAAGCGGAGGATATCGACGGCATCCCCCACTGCGGCGCAGACCTTTTCCAGGGAAGCCAGGTGAATGTCCATAAGGGCGTCCAGAAGCCGTTCCACTTCACCGGGTTCGGCATAAATGTCCATAAGAAAATTGTCCATCCGGCGCAGAAAGGTTCCCCATTCAAAGAGATTGCAGCCACAGGTGATAATAACCGCCCTGCCGCTGCTTTCCCTCAGCGCCAAAGCCCGGCGGCGGAGTTCTTCCCAAAAGCCTTTCATTCCCGCGTTGTCCCAGGGACTGTGGGCCAGACGCTGCCAGTGTACCTTGTTCATGGCCTCCGCCAGGTCTTTATAGGTATCGGGGTAGCCGTCCAGGTAGGGGAAGCAGGTTTGGTCAAAGAAGGTGGCCCCCACGGGCATCCGGGCCAGCATCGAGCCGCCGTCGTCCCGGACCGTCCAGTCTCCATTCGGCTCCCTGACGGGTTTAAACCATAGGGGGTACTGGGCCAGGCTGCCGTCCGCCAGGCTTATGTCGTACCAGTCCCCGGGCTTTTCGTTAAAGGTCCTGCCGATACAGAGAACATCCACTTCCAGGGCGGAGAGGACGTTTTCTTCCGGCTGGCTTACCTGCTGGACCACGTCGTAAATCTTGTTGTTCCGGTCTTCAAAACCCAGGGCCTCTTTGAGCTTATTGTAGCCGATGGCGGAGATTCCCGAACTGGGGGTTCCTCCCAGATCCAGGGGCAGTTTATCCGGTTCCCGGTGGTTAACGCTTTGCATCACATAATCCCGCGGTAACATG
Source organism: Treponema sp. (assembly GCA_031280125.1). Classification (GTDB taxonomy): domain Bacteria; phylum Spirochaetota; class Spirochaetia; order Treponematales; family Breznakiellaceae; genus JAITHE01. The sequence goes on along the minus strand of JAITHE010000122.1, from coordinate 9,534 downwards.
ACGCCTCCTCTTTTACCCTTAAGCGGATAAGCTATTGTGGGGCCGAATTCTCCGCCTGTAAACAAAAAACCGGAGTTTGGGGGTATAATAAATCTAAACGATTAGATACACTGAAAGCGGGGGAATCATGGCTTCCATAAAGGATGTAGCCCGCCTGGCCGGGGTCAGCACCGCCACGGTGTCCTGTACCCTGAGCGGTAAAAAACACGTCTCCCGCCATGCAAGAATAAAGATCCTGGCGGCCATTGAAAAACTTAACTACATACCCAACGAAAACGCCCGGAAACTCAAGGACAAGACAAGCCGGGACATCGGAGTCCTTTTAACCAGCATCGATGACACCTACCACGGCGAAATATTCAAGGGCATAAGTACGGTGATCCAGGAAAACAACTTTTCCATCAACATCGCCTTTTCCAACAATCAGCCCAAGGTAGAAACCGGTATCCTCAACAACTTTATCTCCCGGAATTATGCGGGGATCATCCTCATCAGCTGCATGAGCGACGATACCCGGTACTTTGAAAAATTGCTGGCCCGAAAGATACCCGTGGTGTTCATTGAACGCCGCCCGGCAAAACTCAATGTAAACTTTGTGGGGATCTCCAACAAAAAAACCGTCTCTTTCCTGGCGGAAGCACTTCTCAGGCGGGGATACCGGGATATCGCCCTCTTTTGCGGAAACCCCGCGGTGAGCAGCGAGGAAGACTGCGTAATGGCCTTTAAGGAATTTAACCGAAGCCTGCGGAGGCCGGCAGAATACGGCATCCACTATACCAATATGTCCCGGGAAGACGCCTTCCGTACCGCCTTGACGGCGCTCAACAAACGGCCCGGCCCTGATGCGATCATCGCCACGTCGGAAAATATAGGCCGGGGCATCATGGAAAGTGCACGGGTGCTGGGGAACGTGATCAACCGGATCCTTATCGTTTCCTTTGGGGAAGAAACCTGGATGAACAGCATCCATGAGCCCAATTCCATACGAAGTTCCCGGCCCGCTTTTGCCCTGGGGGCGGAGGCGGCAAAACTGCTGCTGGCGAATATCGCGCCGGATAAGACGGACAAAGGCGCTGGTTCCACCGGAAGCGTTATTCTGGATGACAATATTCTGTACAGCCGTATCGACATTCCGCTCCGCCGGAGCAGCAGAAAAGAAAAGGAACCGGGACACCAGGAAGAACTGAGCATCTTGATGCTGGACAACGATCTGGCGGGAACCATGAAGATACTGGCGAAAAAATTCATGGCCGAATACGGCGTTTCTATCGCCATCGAAAGGCGGCCACAGAAGGATCTGAGCGGCGAGATTATCGCGGATACCCTTTCCTCAAGGCCCCGGCATGATATTTTTATGTTCGACATTCCCTGGCTTACGTTTCTTGTCCAGAATGGATTTCTGGAGGATATCAGCGCCTTTATTACCCAGGACCCGTCGTTTTTCAATTCCATCATCAAAGAAAATCTTGTCAATTCCATGTACCGGAATCATTACTACAGCATTCCCTTTGTGGGCGGCGCCCAGCTTCTGTTTTACCGTAACGATCTGTTTGAAGACCCCCTGATCTGCCAGGACTACTTTTCCATGACCGGCGCCCGGCTTCAGCCGCCCCGGACCTGGACGGAATTCAACGCCGTGGCCCGGTTTTTTACCCGCCGTTTGAATCCCGCTTCGCCGGTGGAATACGGGACATCCTGTCCCGGCAGCACCGCCGAAGACCTGTGCCCGGAGATCTACAACCGCATCTGGGGATACAACGGCTCCCTGTTTAGCGGTAAAAATCTTCCCCAGTGTAACACGGCCAATAACATCAAAGCCTTTGAAAACCTGATTGAACTGCGGCACTACATATCCCGTCCGATCCTGGAAACCGGCATTACCGATACGGTCAGCGATTTCTACGAGGGGAAGACAGCCATGCTTACCAATTTTACCGTCTACGCCGCCAAGATCACAGACGCCATCAACCACAAGGTGTTTGGAAGACTGGGCTTTACCTTTGTCCCCCACCGGTCTCCTATTTCCATAGGCTGGAACCTGGGGCTTAATCCCTTTTCGGAAAAGAAGAAAACCGCCCTTACTTTTTTCAAATGGCTTTACCGCAAGGATGTAAACTACTATCTGACCATTCTGGACGGCCAGTCAACATCGGTATATCCCTACCAGAACAACGAGCTTTTGAAACTCTACCCTTGGATGCGGATCACCATGGACAATTTCAAGTATACGCGGAAAAGAACCATGGGACACAAAAAAAATGCGATCATTATTCCCTTGAACAGAATCGAAGAAATTATCTATGCCCATACCCGGCGGATGTTTGGCCGGGCGCCAATCCCCGAATGTCTTGACAGCATGGACCGGGAAATTACCCGCCTCATAAAGGTCTACGGACATTTGGATAATTAGGGAAAGATCATATTTTCGGCAAATTCATCCATAAAGGCGGGGTCCGCGGCGAGGTCTATGGTTTGGCTTTTGGCGGCGATCTCTTCACAGCGGGGAAAAAAGCTCCTGTCCGTAAGGCTCTGGACCGCGCCCTTGAGGCTTAGGTTTCCGCAGACGGCGATCCGCTCCCGGGGAATATCCGGCAGCACCCCCGCGGTTATGGCGTTTTCCTGGCCGATAAAAAAGCCGAAACCCCCGGCGATAAAGAGGCCCGCCAGGTCCCCCGGCTCCATGCCCCCCCGGCGGCAGAGGATCCGGACCCCCGACAGGATGGCGCTCTTGGCAAGCTGAAACTGCCGGATATCGCCCTGGGTAAGGGCAATCCCCGGAGCCAGGGGAAAACCGCCGCGGCCTCCGGCAAAGGCCCCGGTCTCGTCAATGACGCCGGTCTTGAGCATCAACGCCGCCGCGTCAATGAGGCCGCAGCCGCAGATCCCCCGGGGCTTTGCGCCCCCGATGGTGGTAAAAGACAGGCGCCCGTCCTTCATCGCCACCCGGTCTATGGCCCCCCGGACGGCCCCCATGCCGCAGGAAATTTCCGCCCCCTCAAAGCAGGGGCCCGCGGCGGTGGAACAGCAGAGGAGGCCGCCGCCCCGGAGCAGGGCCATCTCTCCGTTGGTGCCGATGTCCACCAGGAACGTCCCGTCTTCCCGGCGGAAAATGTCCAGCGCCGCCAGGCCCGCGGTGATGTCGCTTCCCACAAAAGAAGAAATGGAGGGGAGGAGCCTTACCCTGCCTGCGGAAAGCCCCAGTTCCGCCCCGGCATAGTCCCGGCTTTCCAGAAATACCGGAGTAAAGGGAACTTCGCCCAGCCCCGAAGGGTCCTCGTTAACAAAGAGGTGGAGCATGGCGGTGTTGCCGCTGACCGCCAAAGTTTCTATGGAAGAAAGGCCGCAGCGTTCCATAAAGAGGTGGAGCAGTTCCTCCGTTTGATCGTTGATCAGGCGAAAGAGTTCCCCGGTTTTTCCTTCCCTGGCGGCGCTGATCCGGCTCATCACATCGGCGCCAAAGAGTTTTTGCCCGTTCAGGCATGAATGGACGGCGATTACCTGCCCCGTATCCAGATCCACCGCCTGGGCCGACAGGGTGGTGGTCCCGATGTCCAGGGCCGCCCCCGCCCGCCGGGGAGAACCCGCCGCGGCGGAAAGGAACTCCGGGTCAAGGCAGCCGCCGTCTACTTCGTTACCGTCAAAGGTCTCGGGCAAAAGCTCCACAAGGATGCCGCCCAGGGGAACAGTTTTACAGGCCGGAATAAGGCCGCCGGAAACTATGCCGCCTTCGGCGGCGTTTTCTTCACCGGAGGTCCGGCCCGCCGTCTCCAGTTCCCGGACCCGGCCTTCAATCAGCTTAACCCGGCATTTACCGCAGAGACCCCGGCCGCCGCAGGGAGCGGAAAGAACCGCCCCTTGTTTAACAAGGGCGGCCAGGACGGTTTCGCCGCTTTCGCCGCCGTCGATCCCGTAACGGTTCACACGGGCCGGTAGAGCAGGGCCTTTATGGCGGGAAGGTTTCCCTCCGGTACGGCGGTTCCCGACGGGGCCATGACCATGCCCATGGTAAGAATTGTATCCACCGGCTTTCCCTTAAAGCGGGAATCCAGGCATGCCGGGAGCGTCACGGTATCACCCTGGAGGACCCTAGTCGTAGAAGGCCCGGCAGACTTCCGCGGCGCTGGCCGCATCGGGGGTATAGGCATCGGCGCCGATCTCGTCGGCAAAGCTCTGGGTTACCGGCGCTCCGCCAACCATCACCTTTACCTGGTCCCGGACGCCGGCTTCTTTAAGGGCATCTAAGGCATCCTTTTGGGCGGTCATGGTCGTGGTTAGAAGGGCGGAAAGGCACACTACTTTTGCATCGCCGATCCTGACCCGGTCCACCAGCTTTTGGGGATCGCAGTCTACCCCCAGGTCTTCCACTTCGATCCCCTTGCCTTCGATCATCATCTTGACCAGGTTTTTGCCAATGTCGTGGAGGTCTCCCTTGACGGTACAGATCAGGGCCTTCCCTACAGGATTCACCCCCGCCTCGGCAAGACGGGGCTTGAGGGTTTCGGTGGCTTTGTTCATGGCCCGGGCGGCGATAAGGACTTCGGGTACAAAAACTTCGTTCCGCTTGAATTTACCCCCCACAATGTTCATCCCGGCCATAAGGCCTTTTTCCAGAATGTCCCCCGGCGCCGCCCCTTCGTCCAGGGCTTTTTGGACCGATACGACAATATCCTTGGCCTTCCCCCTTTGGAGAAGTTCCGAAATTTCGTTAAACTGTACGGTAAAATCAACCATAGCAAACTCCTCGTGCTTCCTAATTGTGGATCTTTCCGGTACATACTACACCGGATCCCAAATATGCGGTATAAAAAAAATGCTCGATAACGGTAATTTCTTGCTTAGTGGATTTTTTCAAAACCCGGCTGGTTTTGAAAAACTTCTCATTTCTTGACAGTCCTCCGGGCGCCTGTTACCCTCATCACTAATGAAAGAACCACCGGCGGCCCTGGCCGCAGCCTTAAGCGCCGCGGAAACGGAAAGCGGCGTGGCGGTTTATGAACGGGGGAAAGCGCCTGTTTCCGCCCTGGTCTTTTCTCAGGCGCTGTACAATACCTGCGCCTCCAATGTCTGCGGCCACTACAATAGATCCTGGACCTGCCCCCCTGGAGCGGGGACACTGGAGGAACAGCGGGAAAAGATACTGGCCTGGCAAAACGTCCTGGTCTTTACCACCAAATACGATCTGGAAGATTCCTTTGACTACGAGGGCATGACCGAAGGAAGGGAACGCCACACCCGGCTGACCCTGTGCTTCCGGGAGCGGCTGGAAAAAGCCGGGGCGGCCTTTCCCGTCTACGGCGCGGGGAGCTGCCCCTCCTGCAGGCCCGGTAAGCCCATCGATGGGCTTACCGGCGGCGAAGACAATTACTGCTCTTTCCCCGCCCCCTGCCGCCGGCCGGAAAAAAAGATCGGCTCCATCGAAGCGGCGGGGATCAACGTAACGGAACTGAGCAAGGCCGCCGGCGTGAAGTACCACAACGGACCCAACACGGTAACGTACTTTTCCATGGTCCTGTGGAAATCATCCGAACCGGGTTATGGCCGAAAGGAATGAAAGGACCCCCTCCTTGCCGCCTTCGGGGCCCACGCAGGAGGGACAGCCGGAAACGCAGGGACAGGCCGCCGCAGCCTCAAAGGCGGCGGCAAAGACCGCCCGGATCTTGTCCGCCAGCGCTTCGGCCAGGCCCGTGCCGCCGGGGTATTTGTCGTAGATGTAAAGGGCGGCGGAGGCAAAGTGGGGATCCCTGACCCTTCCGGCAATTCCCAGATCCCTGGCGTCGCAGAGGAGGTACACCGGGGCAATCCGCCGCACCAGGGTCCCCGCCCCAGACAGGGCCGCCCCCGCCGTTTCCTCGTCCATGGCGGCCAGGATCCCCCCGGCGGCGCTCTTCGGAGGAAAAAGGAGCATCAGCGAGCGGGTCTGCATTTCTTCTTCCCCCAGATCAATATCGCCGTAGCCGATATTCTCGTGGGTATGGAAACGGATCTTCTTGAACTTGGATACCTGAGAACGGACCAGCACGTCCCCCACCACCCTGGTAAAAAGGGGAGCGCCCTCCCCTTCGGGCGCGGTTCCTTCCTTTTTTTCCTCGTCCTCACTCAGGACCTTGATGTCGGTTTTAACCAGGCCGTCGGTAAAGTAGTTAACCTCCGCTTCCCGGACCAGGCACTTCCGGTTGGGAATATCCAGATCCTCCACCAGGTACTGCCGGCCCCGGTGGATGTATACGGCGTTTTTGAAGATCAGCTCCCTGGCGCTGGGCCGGTCCATCTCACCGATGACGGCATTCCTTCCTCCGGTCAGATCGATGATTACCACATTGTCCGCCGTGGCGGAACGAAGGCTGATTCCCTCGGCGGGAAAGGAACGGTCCGACCAGTGCCAGCGCCCTCCTGGGCGGCGGAGGGTTTCTCCTTCTCCGGCGGATGCCCCGGGGGGACCGGCGGTATGGCGGACCATGCCGTCTTCTTCCAGATAGGCCAGTACCTCCGCCGCCGCCGCGCCAAAGGGATCCCGGGGCACCTCCTCGTCCCGGAAGGGAAGCTCACAGCAGGCGCATTTTACATGATCCGTAAGGATATAGGGATTGCCGGGATCGATCCGGGCCTCTTCGGCGCCCCTGCCGAAAAACCAGTCCGGGTCCTTCATGATAAACTGATCCACCGGATTTGAGGAGGCCACAAAAACCGACACGGAGGTTCCTCCCCGGCGGCCCGCCCTGCCTGACTGCTGCCAAAAGCTGTTAAAGGAACCGGGGAAACCCGCCACCACCGAAGCGTCCAGGCCGCCTATGTCAATGCCCAATTCCAGGGCGTTGGTGCTTACCACTCCCCGGATTGTCCCTTCCCGGAGGCCCCGTTCAATTTCCCGCCGTTCCCCGGGAAGCAGCCCTCCCCGGTAGGGTTCAACCCGGATCCCGCCGTTACCGGTGTAAAAGTTTGCCAGGTCTTCGTTCACATAGGAAGCGGCCACCTCAGTTTTAACCCGGGAATGGGCAAACAGGATGGTTTTGATCCCCCCCCGGAGCAGGGCGGTCATCCAGCGGCGGCTTTCGGTCATGGAGGATCTGCGGATTCCCTGGACGGGGTCTACCAGGGGCGGATTATAGAGGATCACCCGCTTTTCTCCCCGGGGTGATCCGTTGTTATCCACCAGGGCCAGGCCGCTGTCGCCGATAAGGGCGGCCCCCAGTTCCCGGGGATTACCGATGGTGGCGGAACAGAGGATGAACCGGGGATCGGATCCGTAAAAGGCGGCGATACGCCGGAGACGGCGGATCACGTTGGCCACGTGGCTCCCCAAAACTCCCCTGTAGGCGTGGGCTTCGTCGATGACGATAAACTTAAGGCGGGAAAAAAACTTGATCCATTTGGGGTGATTGGGGAGTATCCCCGCGTGGAGCATGTCGGGGTTACTGATGACGATCCGCCCAGAATCCCGGGCGGCGATTCGCAGGCTGCCCGGAGTATCGCCGTCGTAAGTGGCCACCTTAACCGGAATAAACCCGGCGGAAGCTCTATCTGCCCCCGCCCCGCCATTCCCCGCAGGTTCACCGGGGGCCGGAATGTTACCCCGGCAGCATTCCAAAGCCGGGGGAATTGCTTGTACCAATTCCCCCAGTTCGGACTGCTGGTCTTGGGAGAGGGCCTTGGTGGGAAACAGATAGAGCGCCCGGCCTTGGGGATCCTCCAGCAGGGTCTGGAGAACGGGAAGGTTGTAACAGAGGGTTTTTCCCGACGCCGTGGGGGTTACCACTACCACATTCCGTCCGCTCCGGGTCAGTTCCCAGACCTCTCCCTGGTGGGTATACAGTTTTTCTATGCCCCGGGAGCGGAGGGCGGCGGCGATACGTCCGTCCAAACCGGCGGGAAAGGGCGTGTAGGAGCCGGAGGCGGCGGGGATAAGCCGGTTTACCACAATATGCGGGGCTAATTCGGGGCTGGCGATGATCCGCTCTAGGGCCGCCCGCAGGTCCGCCGCGGGAACGGCGCCGCCATTACTGCCGGTCATGGGGAGATTTTAGCCCCTGGACCAAAAAAAGTCGAGCTTTCCCGGGTAGACACCTCCCCAAAAGACAATATCTCCGGCCGGAAAAGGAAAACGGCCCCTTTCCATCCCCCCAGGACGGTCTTGGCACATAAAATTCACCGGGAAACAAATAAATTACCTATCGACAGGATCCACAAAACCCGGTATACTATTCTAAGGATGTTCTCAATGGTTGATTGGGATCCGTAAATAAATAAAAGTGAGGGCGCCATGTCGGAAGTACTGTCTATCGTTTTGGGGGGGGGAAAGGGAACGCGCCTGTTTCCGCTGACCCAAGCCAGGGCAAAACCGGCCGTTCCCTTCGGCGGCAAATACCGCCTGGTGGACATTCCCATATCCAACTGCATCAACGCCAGTCTCCGCCAAATTTACGTGCTTACCCAGTTCAATTCCGCGTCCCTTAACCTGCATTTGGCCCAAACCTACATCTTCGATACCTTTTCCAAGGGTTTTGTGGAGATCCTGGCGGCGGAACAAACCTTTGAGCATACCAGCTGGTTCGAGGGGACCGCCGACGCCATACGAAAAAATTTTATCCATTTTAGAACCCAGGACCCTTCCTATTACCTTATCCTTTCGGGGGATCAGCTGTACCGGATGAACCTGCGGGATTTTATCAAGCGGCACCAGGATTCGGGGGCGGCGATCACCATTGCCTGTACCACCGTTTCCCGGGAAGAGGCGAGCCAGCTTGGAATCCTCAAAGTAAACAAAAGCGGCAATATCACCGAATTTCTGGAAAAACCCGGACCGGACCGGGACATCGCGGATTACCGGGCCCCCCAGGAACTCAAGCGGGACAAATCCGGCCGGGACGAATACCTGGCTTCCATGGGGATCTACGTGTTCAACGCCGCGGCCATGGAAGAATGTCTGGCCAACGAACTTACCGACTTTGGCAAAGAGATTATTCCCCAGTCCCTGAACAAACTCAAGGTCAACGCCTATATCTTTAACGGCTACTGGGAAGACATCGGAACAATCAGGAGCTTTTACGAGGCAAACCTGGAACTGACCACCTTGAAGCCCCGGTTTGACATCTACGACGAAGCCATGCCGATTTATACCCATGTGCGGGCCCTGCCCCCCTCAAAGATGAATTTCAGCAACATGAACCAGTCCATTGCCGCGGAGGGCTGCATCATTACTAACGCCTCAATTTCCAATTCCATCGTGGGGGTTAGGACCACCATTGAATCCGGAGCAAGCCTTAACGGAGTAATCTGCATGGGGGCGGATTATTACGAAACAGAAGAGCATAAACTGCTTAACGAGGAAAGGCGGGTGCCCAATGTGGGCATCGGCAAGGGCAGCATCATCAAGGGGGCGATCATCGACAAAAACGCCTGCATTGGAGAGGGCTGCCGGATCGGCATCGACAACATTACCCGGGAAGACGGCAACTACGGCCACTATTACATCATCGACGGCATCATCGTTATTCCAAAAAATACCATCCTCTATCCGGGTACGGCAATCTAGGCGGG
>JAITHE010000114.1 GCA_031280125.1 Treponema sp. | reverse complement strand
CAGTTTATATAAAGAAAAGAACAAAATAGCATTAATGGAATTTTTGACAATAATCAATATAAAAAAATTTGATGAAAATGCGGCAAGGGAATTTGGAATGATAAAGAAATATTTGAAGGACAGAAATGGTATAATAGGACCATATGATATGTTAATAGGGGCACACGCAAAAGCATTAAAGATGACATTGGTTACAAATAGCGTAAAAGAATTTAATCGAATACCTGAATTAAAAATAGAAAATTGGATATAAAGGCGCAAACTGCACATAACAGGTCTGTTATGCAGAGCCCATTGATAAAGACAGATACCAATTAGGATTTATGCGTATATGTTACTACCGTATAAGGAATTAGTCAAGCCCATCGTGGTAAGGCGGCATATATTGTCTCTCCTCCTCGCCGCCGGGCTTCCCCTCTCAAAAAACTCAAAAGAGCAACCTAATATATGGTGGAGTGAAACGTAAGAATATAATAACCTAGCCAAACAGAATATAAAATACTGGAAATATACAGCCTTATTAAGCGCAGTTTTATTCTCTAATATAACCACGCTTAATTCTGTTATATTTGTCAATCTTTTTAATATCTAACGCTTCCCTATAACAGGGGTGAATTTCCCACTTTAGTTTAAAATCATCATTTGTCCTGTTTGTCAATAAATCTGGTAATTGATCAAAAGAATAGTGCTCATAATTATTAGCGTCATCCGATCTGCCAACAAAAAATCCAATACGATACAAAAAATATCCAATTTCCAATGGACTATTTACTTTATTTCCATCTATCATTACATTTAAGTGCGCAATGATCTTGTTATTTATAGTTTTTATTAATTCATCTCTGGTTAATAGCCTTTCACTTCCCCGAAAGGCATTAATTAATTCATTCACACTACTACATTGATGTTTATGTTCCGAAACAAGATCGGCAATTCTTTTATTACCATATTCACCCCAAATAAGATCAATATGAATTTTATCTATTTTTTCATCCTTGCGTTTTTTTGCGGCAATTTGTGCTAGTTTGCATAATTGAATTGCCCACCTTGGTCTTTTATAAGATAAAGTAAATAATACTCTATATGTATAATGACCAAATTCTCCCCAATCCATCTTGTTTACAAAAGCCTGACTGATAATAAATTCTTGAAATTCCTCCTCTGTTTGATATGTTCTTTGAACATAGTTTTGTCCCCTTCTTTTTAATTCTTTTTGAATGCGCTTCGATAAAAGTGTTCTAAAATCCTGTACGGTCCAAACAATTTCTTCAACATATTGATCTATTTTATCAAGAGCTTCATCATATCTCCTTATAAGTGGCCAGACATCCGTTCGTAAAGTTATCCGAAAAAATACATCCTTCACATCTTGCGACAAGTATCTACAAGCGGTAAAGAATGTGCTTAAGGATAATAATTCATCCATATTGTTTTGAAAAGTAGCATCCAGATCGTCAATTAAAAATACTATTTTCTTATTAGGATTTCGTTTTAATATTTCTAACTCATTTTGTACAGCTTTTGGTTCATAATCAATTTCTATTGGTAATTTATCAATTTTAACTTTAAATCTAGATAGCAAACAAGAAAATAGATTCTTTTGCTTATAGCCTTGTAACTCAGATGTTTCTAATAGTGTCAGCTGATCATCATTTAGTGGAAATTTAATTAATTGCGCAATGGCTCTATTTGCAATGGCCGAAAGCCTTATCATCCAATCTTTTATATAATCATTTGGAGATTTTATTTCATTTTTAAGATTAAACTCATTTCTAGTTAAATCAGCACCTCTGCATTTAATAATTATCACATTATCTGATTTTTTATTAAATTTTAAATTCAGCCATTGTAATAAGAGTGATTTACCTACACCTTTTTTACCTGTAATTAATTTTATTTTATTATCGAAATTTAAATAGGAATCAAACGATAACTGTTCGACAAACAAGTCTGTAATATCCGATGCTTCAATATCATCACCAGCTTCATTCCCAAAATCAACTTCATCTAGCAATGCCATAATTAACCTCTCAATCAATTTTATCATGATTTTTTGGGGCTGTCAATCGTTTTATATTGAGGATCTCTTACTAGCGGCCGATAGCTTCCTCAGATGTCCCCGACAAGGTCAAGACGAAACTGACTCGCCTACTCCGCAAGACCAGCTCTACAAGGTCCCGTGGGGAACTCAGCGTAATAAGCCTTCCCAGGGCCGGCAACCCTCATGCCCAGCGTACTAAGGCGGCAATGTAGCGGCGGGGCGTACTTCGCCCACCCGGATTTTCGGTTTGCCATCATGTTATGCGTAATCCGCCCCACGGCTTCGTTAGCGATAAATCCTTCCCCTGGGCGCTGCCTTTGTCCCAAATTCCATAGCCGTTACTTTTACCGCCCATCACCGCCCGACACCCGGCCAAAGGCCGGATGCCCGGCGGCCTGATGCGCCGTGAGGCTTTTACTTCCCAGTCCGGTTAACGAGGGCCGTCCGTACCGTTCCGGCCCTGTTCCGTTGCCATATCCCCGCCGCCGTGGTATCATCCCCCATGGATCTGTCGCTGCTGTACCATGAGCTTATCCGTATCGACGGCCTTGATATTTGGGAAGGGCTTTCCCATGTGGGAGGGGACAGACAGGTATACGCCGGCGCCCTGCGGCTTTTCTGCGGTGAGGCGGCTAAGAAAAACGCCGCCCTGGCGGAGGCCCTGGAAAACGATGACTGGAAGGCCTATGCCCAGGCTGTTCATGCTGTCAAGGGGGCTCTGGCGGGGGTAGGCGCCTGGGAACTGGCCCAGGGAGCGGCGGAAGCAGAGGATGCCTGCCGGCGGGGGGATTATCAGCGCTGCCGGGACGAAACGGGGGAGATCGTCGGGGGGATAAACGGATTTATTGCCGCCCTCAAGGCTACGGTCCTCTTTGTCCGGGACGAAGAGCCGCCCAGGGAACATGCGAATCTTGTCTTTTTAAGGAAAAAGCTGGAGGATCTTAAACGGGCCTGCTCCACCGGCAGCAGCGGCGAGGCGGACATTTTGGGCAGGGAACTGAAAACAAAAACCTTCGATGCCGCCACAGATGCATTGGTGGAAAAAATATGCGGGTACGTCGAAAACTTGGATTATGATCTTGCCCTCAAGGCCATGGAGGAAAGGGCTTTCTAGTACATGACCCCCAGGCCCGTACCAAAGAAAAATCCCGCCCCTTCTTCCCCGCGCCAGGCTCCCGCCAAAAGGGAAAGGATCAGGCTGGAAGGCAGAAACTTTAGTTCCAGGGCGGAAACCAGAGGTCCCGAAGCTTGTGCCGCCCCCGGTGCATAATCCCAGCGAAGGGAAATCCCTCCGGCAAACTGTTTCCACGAAAAAAGAATCCCCCCCCCCAGGCCGATCCGGGGAACCGGACTTGAGGGGAAGCCCTCTTCCCCCGCCCACAGGATGAAGGGGGTCAGGATCATGTCCAGCACAGGACCCTCCCGCCGGGATTCCAGAACCCGGTACGCCAGGGGAAGGCGGAGGGCCGCTCCGGTTCCCATGCCAAAGGCAGTATAGGGCCCTTCACCGGCCCAGGCGTAGGACAACTCCGCGGCGGCGGCCAAGGAAGGGTCTCCCCGGCCCGGCGGGAGCAGGATCCACTTAACCGAAGCCCCCGCTCCCCAAAGGACCTGTGCTTCCCCGCCGGAAACGGCAGGGACGGCGTTAAAGGCTGCGGCCGCTTCCAAAGTATCCAGGATGGCAAGGCGAAAACCAACGGCGAAGGGCAGGGTTTTCCAGGCTTCTTCCGCGGGTGGTTTGCCCCCCAGAAGGCTGCCTTCGATCTGATAGGAAAGGGCGGGCAGGGCCTCCGGAGCGGAAGCAAGGAAGAGTCCCCCCGAAGATGAAGCTGCGCCGAGGGGTCTCATGGCCAGGAGAGAATTGATCCGCGCCGCCAGTTCCAGGGGCCGGGTGTTTCCTTCGTCGTTCCAGGCACTGATCCTGATGGTATACCCTCCGTCCGGGAGGGGATTTCCGCCGCTGTCTTTGCCGTTCCACAACACCCGCTGCTGCCGGACGGTAAAGGGTCCCAGGGGCCGGGTATGGATCGTGTTTCCCCCTTCATCAAGAACTTCCAAAAGGCCGCCGCCGGGACCGGAAACTTCAAAGCTAATTTCGGCGTTTCCCAGGGTTCCGCCGTTTCGGGGATTAACGCTGCCCTTCTTCAACTTTCCGCCGCTTAGGGTAAAGGCCGCGGCGCTGAGGATAAGTTCCACCCGCTCTATCCGGTCTTCGGTGATGTAGACGGTTTTGCTGATCCTCTCCCAGCCAAAGGACTCAGCGGAGAGGGTTCTCCAGCCCGCGGGCATGCTGAGGGGGATCTCGTATGTTCCGGAAAATACATCCTCCGGGGGAATTTTTCCGGCGGGAACCGGGACGCCTCCGGCATAGAGGCGGGGCTCCAAAGGGAGGGACCGCGGCGCCGAAGGATCCCGCCGTATGGATATAAGCGCTTGTCCCCGGGCCTCTTCCAGATCCAGGGTGATTTCCATCCGGCTGTTCCTGCGGACCTTGGTCCTGAAACTCCGTTCTACGTAGCCCTCTTTAACAAGCCGGATCTGGTATTCTCCGGGCTGCAGGGACTTCAGGCTAAAGGGAGTGGCCCCCCGCTCTATGCCGTCGATGAACACCCTGGCGCCCCGGGGATCGCTGTTGATAAAAAGTCCGGATCCTTCGGTTTCATCGTAGTGATCGGAAAAACCGGGTGGAACGGCAAGCAGGGCCAGGCAGAAGAGGCAAAGCGGAAAACGGACTCCTCCGCAGACGGACGCCATTTTTTAAGTATAGAATACTTTACGAAAAAATAACACGCCTATACCCGCCTGAGAATATCCAGGGGCTTTAGTTTTCCGGCCCGCCGGGCAGGGAGGGCCGAGGCCAGGCAGGAACAGAGCAGGGTAAAGAGGCCGATAAGAAAGATCGTCTTCCAGTCGATGATCACCGGGATTGCCTGGAGGTAATACTCGGGATCCAGGATTCGTACTTCCCCCGCTCCCCAGGGGGATGACAGGAAACCCAGGATTCTTTCCAGTCCTCTGATGATGGGGTTGATCAAGCAGCCGATCCCCAGTCCCAGGGCGATTCCGGGAACCGCTCCGGCCAGGCCGGTTAAAAGGGATCCCCAGAGGAAAATGTTCCGGACCGATTCTGGTCCGGCCCCGCTGGTTTTAAGCACTGCGATATCCCGCTGCCGTTCTATGACCAGCATGGATGTGGCCGAGGATACGTTTACCGCGGCCACCAGGACCAGCAGGGCCATGATAAAGAGCAGCATCTGCCTGGTGGATTCAAAGGAACGGTACAGGGACGGCTGCGCTTCTTTCCAGGTAAAGATCCCGTAACCGGGTCCGGCGTGCAGTTCCGCCTCCCGGGCGGCCGCCTCCGCCCGGGTATAGGGCTCCCCGATTTTTATCACCAAAAAGGAACGGTACAGTTCGGGGGAAAGAAGTTCCAGCCCTGCCCGGTAGTCCATGACGCACCATAGGGCGTCCAGATCCCGGTAGCCCGAGGAGATGATCCCCTTGACGGTAAAAATGCTTACCCGGGGGAGGTTCTTCCCTTCCTCCCCGGCCCTGACCGTCATAAGCCGTACCTTTGTTCCCGGCTGCGCCCCCAGGGTTTCCGCAAGACCCCGGCCCAGGAGCAGTTCCCTGTCAGATTCAAGTTTTACGCTGCCCGCAATCAGTTCCAGAAAGCGGGCGCTCCCCGGATCCTCCCAGAAGCTGCTTTCCACCGCCCGTATGGTGGCCCCCACCCGGCCTTCCGTTCCCAGAATAATCCCCAAACCCTGCCGTTCCCGCCAGGCTCCCCGGACTCCTCCGCCGGCGAGGATCCTGTCCTTGACCCCGGCGGGAAATTCGCCGCCGCCGGAAAAGTCAAACGCCTCCAGGTGCCCCGTGCCAAGTTCCAGGTAGCGGTCGGTGATGCCCCGGATCATGCCGTCCGCCACAATGAGGGTAACAATGATCGGTACCAGGCTCAAGGCTATGCCGGCGGCGGCCCCCCGAAGGTAACGGCCTCCCTCTCCGGCGCGGCCCCAGAGGTAACGGAGGGCGATGAAAAAGGAACCGGGAAGATCCCCCGGAGTATTGGGGCGCGAAGCGGGGGGTCCTTTATGCATGGCTTGCCAGGGTTCCTTCGGTCAGTTCAAATTTGAGCCGGGCCCGTTCGGCCACCTTGTCATCGTGGGTTACCACCACCAGGCTCATGCGGCGTTCTTCAGCGGCCCGGTAGAGCAGTTCCGCCACCGCCAGGCTGTTCTGGGGATCCAGGTTGCCCGTGGGCTCGTCCGCCAGGAGCAGTTCCGGATCGTTCACCAGCGCCCGGGCCGCGGCCACCCGCTGGCGTTCCCCCCCCGAAAGCTGGGAAGGGTAGTGGTGGGCCCTGCCGGCCAGGCCCAGTTCCTCCAAGAGCCGGTTCGCTTTTTCCAGGGCGGTCTTTTTTTTCATCCCGCCGATGTAGGCGGGGATCATCACGTTTTCCCTGGCGGTAAAATCCCGTAAAAGATAATGAAACTGGAAGACAAAACCCAGCCTCTTTCTGCGGTATTCGGTCAGGTCCTTTTCGGGAAGCCGGGAGACATCCAGACCCGCCACCTCCACAATGCCTGCATCGCTCCTGTCCAGCCCTCCCAGAATATTAAGGAGGGTGCTTTTTCCGCAGCCGCTTTTCCCCCTCACCGCAGCGGTGGTCCCCGCGGGCACGGTAAAACTCAAGCCCTGGAGGATCCTAAGGGTTTCCGCGCCGGACTGGTAGTTTTTAACCAGCCCTTCTACCCGGATAATGTTATTCATAACGCAAAACCTCCGCGGGCCTAATACGGGCAACCTTTCCCGAGGCGAACCATGCGGCCCCCAGGGCGGAAACCAGGCCAAAGAGAAAGATCAGGGCCGCTTCATGGGGAATTACCCGGGCTTTTAATTCTTTGATATAAAATACCGTGGGGGAAAAAACGGCAAAATCCCCGCTCAGGTTAAGGACGTAGAGGATCCCGTTTATCCCCCGTTCAAGGAGGGTAAAGAAGGCGGCAATATTAAAGCTGATAAGGAGCCCCAGGGCGCTTCCCGCGGCGGAGCCGGTGATGCCGATGATAAATCCATCCCAGACAAAGATCAGCCTGACCGCCCGGTCCCCGGCTCCCACAGCCCGGAGCAGGCCGATTTCTTCCCGCCGTTCCAGTACGATCCGCCGCTGGGCCTGGAAAATGTTAAGACCCACCACGATAAAGATAAGTCCCACCAGGACAAACATAAACAGTTTTTCCGTCCGCAGCGCGCCGAAAAAGGCCCGGTTAAAATCCCGCCAGGTTTTCACCCTGGGCGTACCGGTTCCGGTACCCTCCGTTTCAACCCGCTCCGCGCCTTCGGGCGGGGAGCCGCCCGGTTCCGCCGCCATTAGTTCCGCCGCGGCTGCCGAGGTCTTCCTGTCCTTCCAGCGGTCCTGAAGTTTTATCCCCAGGGTATACCCCTCTCCTCCCAGGGTTCCCGCCTTTTCAAAGTTAATAAACCCCCAGCCCAGATCGTATTCGTAAAAGCCGGACCGGAAGATCCCCCGGACGGTAAAAAGAGCCTGGGCGATTCCTCCATCCCCTCCGTTTTCACCGGCGGCGCTGCCGGAAAAATCCGTCCCTATTGAAATTAACTGTACCGTATCCCCCGGTTCCACCCGGAGCCGCAGGGCCAGTTCCGCCCCCAGGAGAATCGAATCTTCCCGTTCTAAATTGAAGGATCCCTTTTCAAAAAAAAGTTTTTCCGCCATGGCGGGATCCTCCAGGGCGGCATTCTTGCCCAGTCCCCGGATTACCGCCGCCTGCTGCCCCCCCTCTCCCCGGATGAGGGCCTGGACTTCCCTAAAGGGTACGGCGGCCTTTACGCCGGGGAGGGCCTTGATTTTTTCAATCCAAGCCCTTTCCTCCGGGGGGGGGTTCCGGGATAGGTTTTCAAGGCGGACGTAGTAGGAGGAAATTTCCAGGATGCTTTCGATAAAACCCATTTGGAAACCGTTCATCACGGAGATGATTACCGTCAAGGCCAGGACCCCCACGGTTATGCCCAAGACGGACAGTACCGGCGGGGGGGTGCCCCTCTTTTTTACCGCCAGTCTTCCGGCGACAAAACCTACCCATCCCGTCACCGGATTCGCTCCTCGGATACCTTCCTTCCCTCCCTCCAGAGGGCCCGGAGGACAAGTTTTTCTTCCAGGAAAATTTCTTCGGTTTCTTCATTTCCCCGGACCCGGACCCTGCGTTCCAGAACGCCGTTTCTGTAGTCTTCCTCGGCGATCCGTTCCCCTTCGGAGTAGGTAAATTCCACGCGGCCCCTGTCGTTTCCCGCGGACCAGAGGATCATCTTGATCCTGTCCCCGGACCATTCGTTGCTGATTTCCGCCAGAACCCTCCCGTCTTTGTCAAACCTGGTTTCGGAAAGTACCTTGCCCATGGCGTCGGTATCAAAGAGAACCTTCGCCGCGGGAACGCTGTATATTCCGGGGAGGACGTTTGACATGATGCTGGAATCATAGGGAGGGAGGGAACTGACAAAACCCGATACGGGAGGGGGGGTTCTAAGATCCAGGGAAGCCGTGAGGGAAGCGTCTCCCTCTTCCTCCTTCCGTTCCGGCCGGCGCGTCTGGAGTTCCCCTGGAAGCGCCGCGTTGTATCCCTGTATCTCCGTCACGGCGGTCCCCGCCGAATAGTAAGTTCTTTCCACCTCCCGGAGGAAGGAAGACCGGGTATACCGGTACTGATCGGTCCACAGGGACTTGCCGTCCAGGAAGGCGTCGGAACGAATAAGCAGTCCTCCCCGGTAAGCGTAGGTGGTAACGTAGATTCCCGCGGCCAGGTACTGGCGGATTTCCGTTAAAGACCGTCCGGCGGAAAAAAATTCAATGAAGGGGGGAATTTCCCCCTCCGGGGGGTGAGCGTTTTCTTCCCCCTCCTTTTTTTCCAGAAAAGAAGGATCCGCCGGCAGGGAAGCGTTAAGCCGGGTGGTTCCCCTGCCGTCTCTGAAGATCCACTGCTGTCTTTTAAGGGTTCCCCGTTCATAGAGTTTCCGCAGTTCCAGGGAATAGTGGGTGTTATAGTAACCCTTGAGCAGGTTCGGCAGGGACGATAACAGGGGCTTTTCCACCGACAGGGCCCATTCGCGGTGGAGGGCCGCCGCGGGGGAATCGATCCGTTCCAGGGCCATCCCCGCGGGATTGGATCGGTGCCATTCCTGGGCCGCCGCCGGAACCAGAACCGCCGCGGCCAGTACCGGAATCAGAACCCCGCGGAACACGCTCCGCCTAGCCAAGGCCCGCAAAGGTATCCGCAAAGGCTGATGGCTCGAAGGGCCTGATGTGATCATACCCTTCACCGTCGCAGAGAAAAACCGCCGGGACCTTGAGTTCCGTCCCTAGTGAAAAGACAACTCCCCCCTTGGCGGTAGAATCGTACTTGGTCAGGATTACCCCGTCCAGGGCCACCGCCTGGTGAAAGATCTCCGCCTGGGCCAGGGCGTTGCGTCCGGTGGTGGCGTCCAGCACCAGCCATTTGACGCAGCGGTGGTTTCCTCCGGCGGCTTTGGTTTCCAGGATACGTCCGATTTTTTTCAGTTCCTCCACCAGGGCCGTTTTGGTATGCATCCGTCCCGCGGTGTCGGCAACGATCATGTCTCCGGCTCCCGCCAGGACCGCCTCCGCGGCATCGTAAACCACCGCCGCCGGATCTCCCCCCTGCTTATGGGCCACCACCCGGATCTTAAGGTTTTCACCGTGGATCTTAAGCTGATCAATGGCCCCCGCCCTAAAGGTATCCGCCGCGGCCAGAAGGGGTTTTCTGCCCCGGGCACGGTAGCGGGCGGCGAGTTTTGCCGCCGTAGTGGTTTTACCCACGCCGTTGACCCCCAAAAGCAAAATCACCGGAAGGGGGGATCCTTCCACCATGGAATCGGGATCGGCGGTAAAAAGCTCCTCCTGGAGCAGCCGTGCAAAACGGATCCGCAGAGGGGCCGCTTCGGTTATTTTTTCCTTTCTGGATATTTCCTTAAGCCGGTCCGCCAGCTTCATGGCCGACGCCGCGCCAAAGTCGCCTTCCACCAGGAGATCCAGGAGATCCTCAAAAAAATCCTCCGATACGGAGCGGCCCAGTCCGAAAAAATCCCTTATCCTGCCGGCGAAACCCACGGCCCTCCTCCTATTCCCACAGGGGAACCGATTCCCTGGTTGCGGTATGAACGTAGATCCCCATCCGTATAAGGGATTCGACAAGAAAGACCCCCGTCAGGGCCCATGCCCCTATGGTAAGGTAATCCATGTGCCAGTCCTTGTACTTCTCGTACATCACCGGTATATTCGGCGTATTGTAGCTCCGGGTAATGCCGTTGACCAAAAACGCCAGAGGCAGGAATACCCAGAGCCTGCCGTAGGCGCCGTAAAATTTCCGCCGTTTCACATCCACCGGCTTGTCATCCGGCCCCGGCAGTTTTCTCGGCTGCAGGGTGATGATCCGGTTCCCCCCCGGTCCCTGGGGGCTGCCCTTTACAATGGTCTCGCCGGTAAGGCCGTCTTCGGTATCTATGCGGATATAACGGTATTCCCCCATGGGGATGTTCAGGGTAAAAACGCCGTTTCCGGTGTCTTCCGCCCTGGCTTCCTCCGCCGGAGTTAGGGATGCCGCCGCCGCTTCTTCGGGGGTTACCCAGGCCAGTTCCGGGGAGATCCCTCCTTCCTCCGTTTCCGGCGCCTTGGGAGATCCCCCCAGGTAGAGGGCGCCCATGTATACCGAAGGATTAAGTCCCTGGAGGGTGAGGCCCAGGTTTTCCATGGCTAGGGGCCTTAAAACAAAAAAGTAGCTGGTTTGTTCGCCCGCCCCGGCTTCCCATTCCCTGGTTTCGCCCCGGTGATCGGCGGCGTTGACGGTGATTTGTACAGGTCCGGGGGGAAACTGCAGGGGGACGCCGTTCTGTACGGACCTTCCATTTATCTGTATCCGGGCTTCGCCGGGTTTTGCGTACAGGGCCAGCCGGGCCGGATCGGAACCCGCCAGGGCCCTCATGAAGCGGTCCTTAAGCTCATCCGCCACCGGGTTAAGATCCTCCTGGGAAAAGATCGCCGAATCTTTGTATTCAAAGGAAGCTCCCCGGCCATACAGGCGGAATTCTATATGGATCCGTCCGTAGTGGATCCTCATCTGGGCCGCCAGCAGAACGTCCGCACCGTTGGCCTTCAAAAATATTTCTTCTTCCCCCGGTCCGGGGGGCGGCGGGAAAACGCCCTGCAGGTTGGCCTCGTTTATCTTGAACAGGGGTTTTTCCTCGATAATGGGTTTTTCCCCTTCGGCCCTGGCACATTCTTTTTCCAGGGCCTCCAGTTCCTTCCGGATCCGGCGGATTTCCTTTCTGTATTTCCACCCCGGCAGTCCCTGGTAAAGCAGGGCGTCCCGTTCCGCCCGCTTTTCCCCGATTTGCGCCGCCGTCTGGCGTACAGCCCCGGCCCAGGCAAGTTCTTCGTAGCGGAGAATTTCTTCCCCCCCCCGGAGACGGTGGTGGATCCGTCCAAGATCCAGAACCAGTTCCCGCTGGAGTACAGAACCCAGGATCTGCTGGGCCGGGGGAAGGGCGGAAACGTCAAAGGCGGCAATGCAGAGAACATATTCACCATTGACCGGCTTCGGCGGCTCCTCTTCCTGCTTTCCCCGGGCGGAAAGGGAAACCAGGGGCGTCCAGAGAAAGAGGCAGAATATAAAAACCCGGCTGACCCTCTGGATATAACGCAAGGCCCCTCTCCTAGTTCAGCACGGAAAAGTTAAGGTACTTTTCGATAAACATATCAATATCCCCGTCCATAACCGCCTGGATGTTTCCCGATTCGGCCCTGGTCCGGTAATCCTTGACCATGGTATAGGGCTGAAACACATAGGACCGGATCTGGTTGCCCCAGGAGATGTCCTTTTTTTCCTGGGCAAAACGCTGGTTTTCCTTTTCCCGCTCCCGTTTGAAATGTTCATAGAGCCGGGCCTTGAGCATGCTCATGGCGGTGGCCCTGTTCATGGTCTGGCTCCGTTCACTCTGGCAGGCCGCTACAATCCCCGTGGGAAGATGGGTAAACCGGACGGCGCTGTCGGTTTTGTTAACGTGCTGTCCCCCGGCGCCCCCGGAGCGGTAGGTATCTACCCGGAGATCCTCCGGTTTTATATCCACTTCTATGGAGTCGTCCAAAATGGGAGAAACATAAACCGACGCAAAGGAGGTGTGGCGCCGGGCGTTGGAATCGAAGGGAGAAATCCGGACCAGCCGGTGAACCCCTGATTCTCCCCGGAGATAACCATAGGCATAATCTCCTTCGATTTTACAGGTGGCGGATTTGATTCCCCCTTCGGCTTCCAGCATATCCACTTCTTCCGGGGTAAAATTCCGGCGTTCCGCCCAGCGAAGGTACATACGGTAGAGCATCCCCGCCCAGTCGCAGGCTTCGGTTCCTCCCGCTCCGGCGTGGATTGTCAAAAAGCAGCCGTTCCTGTCCACTTCGCCGGACATAAGTTCCAGCAGGTTTTGCTTTTCGTAGCGCCCGGCGATTTTTTTAAGGGTTTCCTCTATTTCCGGGCTCTGGGATTCGTCCCCCGCTTCATGGGCAAGCTCCAACAGGGCAGAAAGATCCTCCGCATCGGCCTTCAAGGTCCGCCAGGGTTCGTAGCGGTTTTTCAGGGCCTTAAGTTCCCCCAGCACCTTTTCCGCCCTGGAAGGGTCGTTCCAAAAATCCCCCCCCCCGCTTTCTTGTTCAAGTTCCCCGATGCGTTCCTTTATGGTCTGGCCGGAACTTTTTTGGGGCTCCTCAAAGACGCCTCCAGGCGTCGAGGATCTTCGCGGAAAGTTCCATCACGGGATTTCCCAGTTCTACCAAAAGCATACAATAACTCCTTTCACGGAGCTTGACCCCGGCCCGGAGGGGCCGTGCCTGGCAAGTCTCTGGTTTCATTGTAGGGAAGGGGATACCCTCTGTCAACAGAGCTTCCCCGGCGGCAGAATTTACGGTAAACTACCGGGCCTATGGGGAAAGCGATAGAGATAGAACTCAAGGCCCGGCCCGCCGGTTATGAAGCCTGCCGGCGGCGGCTGGAAGCCCTGGCCGGCGGGGAAAAGGACTTTTTCAAGGACGACGCCTATTGGTTCCCCGCCCCTTCCTGTGGATGTTCCGGAGTCTTCCGGAACCGGGAGGACCTGAAGCTGCGGATCAGGCGGGAAGAAAGCGGGGGAGAACGGAGCATTCTGGTAACCCGGAAGGTAAAGGAAAAACGGGGGGAGATTGAAGTAAACGACGAAAGGGAATTTTCCGTTTCCGATGGGGAGGTCTTTGAGGATCTCCTCACCGCCCTGGGGTTTGAAGAAAGGATCCGCAAACAAAAACAGGGCTGGAGCTGGAATATTGAAGGGATAACCGCGGAACTCTGCGAAGTATCGGGATTTGTCCTGGCGGAAAGGTCCCCCCCCCCTTCCGCGGTAAACAATTTGGGCTGGTTTTTGGAACTGGAAATACTTTCGGCGGGGGGGGACCCGGCGGAGATCGGCGCCGCCCGGAAACGGCTTTTGGATCTGTTGGAAAAAGCGGGCATAGACCAAGACCGGATAGAGGAACGTTACTATTCGGCCATGCTGGCGGAACGGCAGCCTTCTTACGATTGAACTTGTTCGATAATTATGTATAATAAAATCCTAGATAAGGATAAGAAATGCCAATAAGGTACACGGCCAAGGATTTAGAAAAGGTGATACAAGGTGATGGATGGCAGTTTGTGCGGGCGAATGGTTCGCACCACCACTATACCCACCCGGCCAAAAAGGGAACGACGACGATTCTGATGCACAAGGGCACTATGAATCCGAAAACGGCAAAAAGCATTCTGAAACAGGCGGGATTACAATAAAAAGGAGCAAACAATGGCGAAATATATAGCATTTATAGAATTGGATCGCGAGCAAAAAACCGATATGCTCGGCGTGGTATTTCCCGATTTTCCCGGATTGGTCTCTGCCGGCAATGATTACGATGAGGCGTTCCGTAATGCGCACGAAGCGTTGGCCGGACATGCGGAGGTTATGCGGGAAAATGGCGAAAAACTTCCGGTAGCCCGTTCTTTGGAAGATATACGGCTGGGTTGGGATGGTTTTTCCGACTGGGATGGAACAAACTATGCGGTGGCGTATATCGACCTGCTGCCGGATACGGCTGCGCGGAAATATACTATCTCGATGAACGCCGGGCTGATGGCGAGAATTGATGCCAGAACGCGGAACAGGTCGGCGTTTCTGGCCAGCGTGGCAGAGCGCGCCCTGGGCGGAAAATAAGGAGAACCGCTTACTACTCCCAAACTCGTCACCCCGGCCAACGCCTGAGATGACGCGCGAACAAAACAGATTACGAGAACTGTTTGCCGCGGATGCCCTTGCCCATTGAAATCCGCCCGGTACACAGACGGGAAGGGTGGAGATTGTGCTGTGCCCAATCTCCACGGCATAAACCGGCACGGGGTTTCACCTACGGTGAAACTCCGCCTTTGGTAAGGCGCTGATGCGTCCGTTAGGCAAAATGGCGCCAGGCGCCCTTGCGTGCCCCTACGGATTATCCACTATATATACTATTTCGCTCGAAATCGTTTGATATATATAATTGGTATTAGCAGTATCATTTATATACTGAATATTGACTTTTAAGACTATTCCATCCCTGACTGTTTCTGCATAATTAGAAGTTCTTTCAATGACTATCTTTGCGCCCGGCGTATCGCACCATGATTTAATTTTAGGTTCACTTGTGCTGCCTGCTGGCAAACTGGGAGCAAACGCCGCAAACGCCGCGGTCAGCTTAGTATCTACGTCTTGATTAAACAAATCCTCAGTCATTTCAACCTTTATTGTCTTTCCTAGAAAGACCTGATAATTCTTACTGATTATCTTTGGCGTTTCCTCGCCAGAAACCGGCTGTTTGCAGCTGTTGAACAGCGGCGCGGTCAAAGCGGCGGCCAGCGGCAGCGGCGACAGCAACGACATGCTGGTCAGCACGGCGCCAACTCGTTTTGCAGTTTGTTTGTTTTTTATTTGCTTTGCAGCATCGTATTTTGTGATGGCGGCGATGGCGGTGGAAACGGCGGTGAAAAGGTTCTGTACGGTCATTTTGTGTGCTCCTTGCTGGGCTTTACGCCCTGGGCTTATAAGCCC
>JAITHE010000094.1 GCA_031280125.1 Treponema sp. | reverse complement strand
CGGGCCGGTCGGTGCCGGAACTGCAGCACTCAACGTTTTTTCTTCACGGCCTCCCCATTACCCCCATGGCCGTGGCGGACGCCTGGGGCAACACGGCGATCTTTACCGCCGCCGCCAGCGACGAGCGGGCCGAAGCCTGGGCCCGGGCCCTGGCGGTGGCGTCGGGAAACGCCGTGGGTGTTTTGGATCACCCCGCCAGGGCTCTGGATATGCGGGGCAAGGTGATTGAAGGGGCCATCACCTATGCCCAGAGCATAGGCAAGGCCCTGCGCGCGGCCAGGGAAGGCGGCGCCGGTTCGATTGACATCGTGGCCGCCGTGGCCGCCGCCGGAGGGGGAAGGCGGATCTTTACCGGAACGGTCAGCGGCTTTAACTGGGAATTTTCCGGGGGCTTTACCGTGGGAACCGTAGAACTGGAAGGAACCGGAACTTCCCTGGGACACCGCTATAAAATCTGGTTCAAGAATGAATTCATTATTAGCTGGCTGGACGGCGCCGTCCACGCCACGGTACCGGAACTTATCTGCCTCATGGACGGCGGGGGCAATTCGGTTCTTACCCCCCATGTGGCAAAGGGAGCGGAACTCAGCGTCTTTGTCCTCCCTGCCCCCGCCGAATGGACCACTCCCCGAGGGCTGGAAGTGTTTGGCCCCCGGCACTTTGGCTATGATGTGGATTTCAAGCCGCTCATTAAACCATAAAATGCCGAATACAACAGCCTGTGGGTCCTTCAATCTGGGTTTTTTATGTAAAAGTACCACCGTGTTTTGGGAAACATTTTTGGGTATAAAAATGTGTTTAGAACCCTCTGGTTCTGAACCAGTCCAGTGATCCCTGCGGAGCGGAACGGCGAAAATGGGGATCCCCAGAAATTATAATTTAACGGAATTTTCATGTATAATGCTTTTTTTGTGGTATAATAAATTTCATGAAAAGAATAACGGTCAGGTTGAGCAGGTTTGAACCTCCCCAGGGCGAATTGCGGCCTGGCCGTCAAATTTTCGAAACTGTTCATGAATCCGGGTTTTTCACTGCTCAACCTTCCGCGGCACGGGAATTTCACATCCGCCGGGAAGTGCGGGAACAGCACGGTCTGGAAGAGGCCCTTTTTTCCCTTACAGGGAACGTGATCCTCACCGATCTGCGGCAGGTCCGGGCCCTTACAGCCAAGCTCAACACCGGAGTGGACCCGGTAAAGAAACCCGATAGGATCGTCAAGGCGGGGCAGCTTAACGCCATGGGGCTTATCGATGAAATCCTTCATTACATGGTATCCCTTTACCGGGAGCAGGTTCAGAGCGATGCCTTTGAACTGGCCGCCGCCCGGCTGGAAGGACGGCTTGGGTCCGGCAGAACCGGAGACCTTTTTCAGAATTTTGGGAGCCAGTTCCCCCCCCAGGCGGTTTACGCCGGGCGGACTTCCGTGGAGGCATACCTCGCTTCCAGCGAAGGAGGAGAAAGCTGCCGGGCCCTGGCACTGGAAGAAATGCTCCTTTTGGCCCTGGCCAATCTTAACCCCGCCTTTCGGCCTTTTCTATTTTTATTCGACGACAAAGATCTGGCCCGGGAAACAGTGTACCCCGCGGCGATCCGGGAACTGCAAAGCTTCTTTGCCGAGCTTCCCCCCTTTGGTCCAGACGGCCAAAGCCTCTGGGATCTCCTGCGGGCCCCGGCTCTGGCATCGCCGGATTCCCTGGGGGGGCAGCTGGAATTTATGCGGAAGCACTGGGGCCTCCTTTTGGGCAAATATATGGCCCGGCTTCTCATGGGCCTGGACGTTATCAAAGAAGAAGACAAGCCCAGTTTCTTTGGACCCGGTCCCAGCGAAGCCTACACCTACGGTTATTTGGAAAACGAGTATGAGCGGTTCAGCCCTGATCAGGAGTGGATGCCCCGGACGGTACTTATTGCCAAGAGTACCCTGGTGTGGCTTTTTCAGCTTTCCCAAAAGTATGGCCGGGAGATCACCCGGCTCGATCAGATCCCCGATGAAGAACTGGATAAACTGGCCCGCCGGGGTTTTACCGGCCTCTGGCTTATCGGCCTGTGGGAACGGAGCGCCGCCAGCAAAACAATCAAGCAGTGGACGGGGAACCCCGAGGCGGCGGCCAGCGCCTATTCCCTCTACGACTACGACATTGCCGGTGAGCTGGGGGGCTGGGGGGCCCTGGCAAACCTGCGGGAGCGGGCCTTCCGCCGGGGGATCCGGCTTGGTTCTGACATGGTTCCCAACCATACAGGAATCGACAGCCGCTGGATGATCGAACACCCGGATCGTTTTTTACAGCTCCCCTATTCGCCTTTTCCGCTCTATAACTTTAACTGCGGAAACCTTTCGGGCCGGAACGACATCACCGTTCAGATCGAAGAACATTACTTTACCCGCAGCGACGCCGCGGTGGTGTTTCGCCGCATCGACAACCGTACCGGGGAAACCCGCTTTATCTATCACGGCAACGACGGCACTTCCATGCCCTGGAACGACACCGCTCAGATCGATTTTCTCAACCCCGAAGCCAGGGAGGCCGTGATTCGTACAATCATTGGGGTTTGCCAGCAGTTCCCCATTGTCCGCTTCGATGCCGCCATGACATTGGCCAAACGCCACATCCAGCGGCTCTGGTATCCCGAACCGGGCCGGGGTGGCGACATCGCCAGCCGGGCGGAACACGCCATCAGTACCGAAGAATTCAACCGCCGGATCCCCAATGAATTTTGGCGGGAAGTGGTAGATCGCTGCGCCGCCGAAGCGCCCCATACCCTGCTTTTAGCGGAGGCTTTCTGGATGATGGAAGGTTACTTCGTCCGTACCCTGGGGATGCACCGGGTCTACAATTCGGCCTTTATGAACATGCTCAAGAATGAAGACAATGCCAAGTACCGGGCTACCATAAAAAATACCCTGGAGTTTGATCCGGAGATCCTCAAACGGTTTGTTAACTTTATGAACAACCCCGACGAAGAAACCGCCGTGGCCCAGTTTGGCAAGGGGGATAAGTACTTTGGGATCTGTACGCTCCTTGTAACCATGCCGGGGCTTCCCATGTTCGGTCATGGCCAGATCGAAGGCTTTGAAGAAAAATACGGCATGGAATACCGCCGGGCTTACCGGGACGAAGCGCCCGACGGCGGCCTGGTGGACCGCCACGAGCGGGAAATTTTCCCCCTCATGAAGAGGCGTTACCTTTTTTCCGGCAGCGCTGATTTTTGCCTCTACGATTTTTACATCAACGGGGGTAATGGGGCGGTAAACGAAAATGTTTTTGCCTATTCCAACCGGGCGGGAAGCGAATATGCCCTGGTACTCTACAACAACAGTTACTGCCAGAGTTCCGGCTGGATCAAAGAAGGGGCCGTGGCGACCCCCCAAAAAGACGGAAGCCGCCGCCGGGGCAGTCTTTGTTCTGCCTTGAATCTTCGAGGGGAGGAAAACCGTTTTGTGATTTTCCAGGAACAGCGGAGCGGTCTCTGGTTTATCCGTTCTTCCAAAGATCTTGCTGAACGGGGACTCTTTGCGGCCCTGGACGGTTACGAGGCCCAGATCTTCCTGGACATCCGCGGGGTGCTGGACGATGAGCGGGGTTCCTGGGCCCGGCTGAATCATGAGCTGGGCGGACGGGGTGTGCCGGATATCAACGCCGCCAAAATGGACATTGTTCTGGGTGATCTCTATTACCGCTATGGTGAACTCTTTAAGCCCGGTATAGAACCGGACGTGTTAAAACCCCTCCTGATCTCCTTTGTAGAAACTGCCCGTACATTTTTGGACGGTGGCGGGGTCTACGAACCCTGGATCCGGTTACAGGCTGAGGAGGATACCGCCGCGGCTGGAGGTGCAAATGCGGTAAGTTCCGCTGGAACTGCCGCCATACTGCCAACTGTGCCGGAGGCCGTCCCGCTTCCCCCGGCGGAAGAAGCCTGGGACGCCTTTGCCGTGTATTTGGAGCGGATGATAGCTGTCCCTGCGGCCTTTGAAACTGGCGCAGACGGCGATGCTCCTTCTCTTACAGAAAGCCGCCTGGCAAGTTTTGCCTATGCCTACGCATCCCTGGCCCTGCTCAGATCGGTCTGTGGAGGAACCGGCGCGGAGGCTCTTTCTCTGGCGGGCCACTGGCAGCTCGACCGAAAGCTTCGGGAAATTCTGGCCCGTCTGGGAGCGGATACGGAAGCTGCCTGGCATGGGGTAGAGATCATGAAGGCTGTATTGGCCCGGACTGGTTCTGGCTGCGTGGAATCTGTACCGTCATACCTAAAAACTGCAAAAGCAAAAATCCCGGGAACGAAAAAACCGGCGGCGAAAAAATCTCCCCGGGCGCTGGCTCAGGCTGTGGTCCTGAACAACTATGGAGATGATGACTTCCGCCGTATTTTGGGGATCAATGTTTTTGACGATATTACCTGGTTTAACAAAGAGGCCTTTGGCCGGATTCTTCGCTATGCGCCGGTTTTTGCGGCCATGGAATACGGCGATTTTACCCTGGTACAGAAAACAGTGAAAGAATTTAAAAAAGCTGGATCAAAGTCGGGTTACCAGTTAACGGCGCTTATAGAAGCTCTGGGCGTTTCAAAAACAGGTACGGAACCCTAAACAGCGCTGCTGCCAGTTCAGCACATTACCGGTCCGGCGGGTTGATTAATTCCCGCCGCGGGTGAAATATCCCGGTCCCGGCGTTCCTTCTTTATCCGTAATTTCTGATTAATACTTCTTTTGCGCCGTTTCTGCCGGAAGAATCGGCAGCTGAGAATTGCGGTCATTGATAACGGCCTTTTTGGACTGCAATTCAAAGAAAAGTGCCCCCGATCCGGCAAAGGGTTCATAATAGGTATAGCCTTCGACGTGGTCCAGAAGCCGCCTTTTTCCTCCTGCCCATTTTAGGCAGGGCTTGATGGGCGGATTATTTATCATGGCACGGGCTTCTTTTTATCCGGCGGTACTGTGGATCGTCCTTCTACCAGATTGATCCTGAAGTGGGAGGCGGTAAGATCAAGCCCTGCTTCCCGAAACCCATTCTGGATATTGGCGAACAGTTCCGAATAAATCGACGGAACATGGCCGACATTTTTTGTATAGGCGTTTATCTGGTAGTGGGCGTAAAAATCATCCAATGAGGTTTGTAGCACAAATGGGCATGGTTTTGCCAGAATATGTTTTGTTTTAAGCGCCGCCGAGGTAAGAATTTCGTGTACCTTCTCCCATGGGGTAGCGTAACCAAAGGTTATTTCAGCGTTAAGGATCAGCCCGTCATCTTCGGCAGTGGAAGTATGGTAATTGATAATGCTCGAAGTCAGTACCATGCTGTTGGGAAAGGTAACATATTCGTTTTTGTGTGTCCGCAACCTGACAATAACCGGCGATTTTTCCACCACAAAACCTGTTACATTCTGAATTTGAATCCGATCGCCGGGCTTGAAGGGCCGCATGTAGGTAAGCACCATCCCTGCCACCAGATTACTTATGGCCGATCCGGATCCAAATGAAATAATGATGCCCACAAATACCGAAACCCCCTGGAAGATCCTTGAATCCGCTCCAGGGAGGTATGGATATATTACCGCCACGGTAAAGGCGTAAATTAAAAAACGAAGTATGTTAAACGTAGGCTGGGCCCAGTCAGGGTAAAAGCCGGGGATAATCAATTTTTCTTTTTCAATCCGGACGGCAAAAAATTTAAGGGATCGGATTGTGTACCTTGTGATAAGAACAAACACGGCAATGGTAATCATGTTGGGAATATAATTTACCATGCCGGTAAACGCCTGTTTGAGGGGGTTAAGAATATGCCCCAAAAGACTTACCGCCAAATCCTGGGTGGGTTCAAAAAGACTGAATATCAGGGGAATAATTAAAAAAAGCTGTAGCAGGATTATGGCATACGTGAAACCCTTGAGAACAAGGTACAGAACCCCCAGAATTTGGGTACTTTCCAGGATACGGAATTTTTTTATGGTCAATGAAGGGATGTATTTATTTACCAGAAACGTAAGTTTCAGGCGGGTCCAGCGGAAAAAAACCACCGTAAGCCAGATAAGGATGCATTGGAGAACGGTAAAAACTGCGGCAATCCCAAACCGCAGGGTTAGGCTGAATATGGCCGCGTCTCCGGAAATCAAGGCCGCAAGATTGTTCCAGTATTTCATAACGTTATAATACGCCCCGCGGCCTGTTTATAACAGCGTCCTACGTCCCGGCCAGGCTGCTAGAAACAGCCGGCGATGGCGTTTTCAAGTCCTTCAAGGTCCGGCTCTATTTCCGCCACCGGTTCTGCCGGGCTGGCAAGGGAAGCAAGTTTTTCCGGCAGCACAAGCCGTTTTCCGGAAGCCCTGAAAACAGTGTCCGCATATTTTGCCGGATGCCCCGTGGCAAGGACAACAATGTGGCCGTTAAAATCACGGCTGGCCGCCAGCCGTTCCGCCGCTGCAAAGGCAACCGCTCCCTGGGGATCAAGGTGGATACGGTATTTTTTCCAGGCCCGTTCCATGGCCTGGAGCATGGCGGCATCATCAATGCTTTCAGGAAACACCATGTTCCGCATAACCGCCGGTGCGCTTTGGTAGAACGCTACAAGCCGTTCATGGTTGGACGGGCGGCTTACGTCAAGGGCGGGGGAAAGTGTTGGGATGACTGGTTTTTCCAGGCGGCTGGGAACCAGGCGGCCTGAAATAAATTCGCCAAAGGGGTTGTTCAGGTTCATCGCCGCAATGTACCCATTTACGGGCATGCCGAATTCCCATGCATAGAGGGCCGCGATAAGGTTGCCAAAATTACCCGATGGGATACTGAAGATCAACTCCCCGGAAATACGCTTTTTTAGCTTAATAAAACTGTACAGAAAATAAAATGACTGGGGCAGGAGGCGGCCCGGATTAATGGCGTTGGCGCTGCTTACCCTGTAGCGTTCCGCAAAGGACCGGTCCCGGATCACTTCTCCTATAAGCCGCTGGCAGTCGTCCAGGTTTCCCTTAACCCTGATGGGAATCAAGTTTCCCCCCCGGGGTACATAGGAAGAACTTTCCAGGCCCTCTATGGGTTCATCCGGATAAAGCAAGGTAGTGATAATACCCCGCCGCCCCTTAAAGGCCCCGGCAATGCTTGCCCCGGTATTCCCCCTGGCGGCGGAAATAACCATGGCCTGTTCTCCCTGGAGAAGTTCTTCCAGCAGGGCAGCCAAAAAGGTAATGCCGAAATCCTTAAAAACCCCCGTAGGACCTTTGTAAAGTTTCAGCACCGAAAAAGTTTCGTCCAGTTGTACCAGTTCCGGTTCAAAGGTAAAGGCGCTTTCCGCGATCCGGGAAGCCGAAAGGGGATTTAAATCACCCCCAAAAAGCTGGCTTGTTACCGCCGCCGCCAGTTCGGGGTAGCTGGTTTCCTCCCCCATGTGGAGAAAAAAGGGCCTTAAATCCACCGGCGATTCAGGAACATAGAGGCCTCCCTCTTTCGGCAGGCAGCGAAGAACCGCTTCTTTAAAGGGGACCAAAACCCGGTCCTCCGGATTTTGCAGCCGGGGTGTTCCCTCCGGGGAATTGGTATAAACCGTAGAACAGAAATCCATAATCCCAGTGTACCGGGAGGGGTTAAATTCTTCAAGAATGATCCCGCCGCGGATTGCAGCGGGATCATCCGCCGGAATTATACCCGCTGCTACAGTTTTCCGATGTTGGCCTTGTTCCCCACTGTTATTCCCGAATCAACGGATTTGCCCACCGGTTTTCCCTGGATCAGGTTTATGCCCGCCTGGATAGCCCTGGCTCCCATAACGGAGGAATTCTGCACCATAACGGAATGGATAGTACCGTCCTTGACAAGGTTTTCCAGTTCCTTGTTTTTCTCCCAGCCCACCACGATAATTTTCCCGGCCTTTCCGGCCTGCTTTACCGCATTGGCGGCGCCAATGGTGGCGGCGTCGTTACAGGCGTAAATACCGGCCAGATCGGAGTTGGCCTGGATAAAGGAACCGGCGATGCTTTGGGCCTTGGTCTTGTCCCCGTCTGAATACTGGCTGCCCACAATGGTAATGTTGGGGTAGTTTTTTGTGATGCGGTCTTTGAATTCCTGTTCCCGGGTTACGGCGGCAGGAACGCCGGATCGGGAGTTGATCACGGCGATCTTGCCCTTTCCGCCTATGGCTTTTGCCAGGGTATCGGCAGCCGTGCGGGCGGCGGCAGCATTGTCGGTACCGACAAAAGTATCAAAGTTGGCGCCATTGCCAATAGGGGAATCCAGGATGATCATTTTGATACCCGCCGCTTTGGCTTTGTTTACCACCGGAACAAGCCGGTCGGCATTCTGGGGGGCCAGCATGATAATGTCATACTTGGCGGTAATGGCATTTTCTACCAGGGTGATCTGCTGGGCCGGATCGGTTTTGCTTGTGGGGGCGTTGTTGGTAAATTCAATCTTGGACCGGGCAGCTTCCTGCTGTGCGCCCCTCATCAGGGTCTGCCAATGTATGTCGGCGTCATCCATGGCGATGAAAATGGCTTTAACATTTTCCCCGGGCCGCAGCGTGCTTTTTATCTGGCAGAAAACAGATCCGGACAGGACAAAACATGCCGCAGCAAACAAAACAATTTTTTTCATTTTTTTCTCCTTGCTGTTTTTACATAAAACGGGGCCGCAAAATCCCGGTTTTGCGATCCTTCCATAATTAAAAAATATAGTTTCTGTACCGGGCGGAATCAAGGGTTTTGCGTATTTTTTTAAGATTGGAGTATACTTTAGGCAAATGAAACACATCACCATAGACGATATAGCAAAAGAGGCGGGGGTATCCAAGGCTACGGTATCCAGGGTTCTTTCCAGGCCCAATCTTGTTAAAGAGCAGACCCGGGAACAGATACTTTCCGTTATCCAAAAATATTCGTATATACCCAATGTATTTGCCCAGGCCCTGGCGGGCCTGCCCACAAAAAACATCGGCTTTGTGGTGGATGAATTTCCCAACAATTTTTATATTGATCTGGCTGATGGCATTGATGGTATTATCACAGCAAGAAAATATACTTTGCAGGTGATGAGTTCTCTTTGGGATCCCGAAAGGGAATTACAGGGTATCCGTTCCATGATCATCAACCGTGCCGCGGGAGTCCTGCTGGCCCCCAGTTCGCCGGATTGTGAAGCGGTAGATTTGCTTAAACGGTCAAAGATTCCCTTTGTGCTGCTGAACTGCCGTACCGGTGATCCGGACATTTCCTGTGTCAGCTGTGACAATTACCAGGGCGGCGCCCTTATGGCAGAGTATGTTAAAAAACTTGCTTTTGAACAGATGGTTATTCTGCCGGTGGCGGATCATCAAACCGTACTGGACCGGATCGCAGGATTTGAAGATCATATTAACATAAAGGCGGTTAAACCCATCTTGTCTTCCAGCGCCAAGACCTACCAGGATGGGTACCGCATTGCCCAGTTTATTGCGGAAACCTATCATCTGGCAGAAAAGAAAACCTGTATGTTCGTCGCCAACGACTATGTGGCTGTGGGCGTTATTGCCAAACTACTGGAACTGGGCATTGCCATTCCCAGCCAGGTTGCTGTGGCGGGATTTGACGATATACGGATTTCCGCCATGTGCCGGATTCCCCTGACCACCGTTTCCCAATCGGTCTGCGACATGGGCCGAATAGCGGCGGAAATTCTTTTGGACCGGATTATGCAGAATAAAACGGCTCCGGTTAAGCACCTGATTGAACCCCGCCTGGTTATTCGGGAATCGGCCTAGCCGGTCCGTGCGGCACGGCTCCTTGTGCAATACCCTGTACGGCCATTATAATGCAAAAATGGATCCTATGGAAGTAGCCAAAGGCATAGTAGAATTTTTGGGTGAAGCCTGCGGGAAAAACTGCGAGATTGTCCTTCAGGATCTGCGGGAAGGGAAAAGGGAGATTGTGGCCATCGCCAACGGCCACATCAGCGGACGCACCCTTGGGGGGCCGCCCACGGATCTTGCCCTCCGTATGATGGCCCAGGAAGAATGGAGGATCCGGGACTATATTTGTAATTATGAGGGAAA
The DNA here is from genome assembly GCA_031280125.1 of Treponema sp. Classification (GTDB taxonomy): domain Bacteria; phylum Spirochaetota; class Spirochaetia; order Treponematales; family Breznakiellaceae; genus JAITHE01. Next base: position 23,809 of record JAITHE010000094.1, on the reverse strand, counting down.
AACCAGGGATAACCGGCTGCTCCACTCATCCACCTTTTTTCTTAAAAATGAAAAAAAAGATAAGCTTCTGGGGATGCTCTGTGTCAACATTGATACCAGCAAATACACCCGGTTAAGCGAGGCGGTCCTCGGACTTGCCGGATTGGGCCCCATAAAAGACATCCAACATTCAGAAGAATCCCAGGCGGAAAATTTTTATGAAAACATGGAAGAGATTATCAAATCGGTTCTGCAGGAAATGGGCATAGGCGGTGGTTCAACCCATCATCAGCTTTCCCAGGAAGAACGGCTTGCCATTATTGAACGGCTCATGGAACACGGCATTTTTCTGCTCCGGGGATCCGTAAGCAGCGTGGCGGAAAAGCTGCGCTGCTCCGAAGCAAGCCTCTACCGCTATATCGCCATGATAAACAAACGAAAAAAACACAAGAGTTGAACAGCCTTGCGGCCAGGTGTTTTGCCGTCCCTTAAAAAATACCCCGCCCTAAAACAGAAGGCGGGGTAGTGGTCAGGCTGGTTTTTAGTTGGCTTCGTAGCTTATTTCAAATTTAACCTTTTTGGTATTGAACCGCCAGGTTGAATAAAGGATCCCCGCCAGTACCAGGATAAAGTTGCCGGTAAGGATGGCAGGGGATACATCGGTAACCAGGAAGTAAATGGGGATAGATGCCCCAATGGCCCCCATAACCACAATGATGTTGAGGGCGCCCGGGGGCATTTTGAATTTTGATTTGTTCCATTCTTCGGGTACCACCTTGGGCAGCCTGAAAAGGGCGGCGGCGATAATCACAAAGGTGATTTGGGATACTATCGTGGCAAGGCTTCCGATGATACCCACGTTAAAACCGATAATGATGGGGATAATCCCAAAGAAATAGAAAATTGTCAAAAGGATCACCGGACTTTTGTATTTGGGGTGCAAATAGGCAAGTTTTTGGGGAAACCAGCCGTCCACACAGGCCTGGAGTACCGGTTTGGTTGCCCAGCCGAGCTGGGCATTAAGGGTGGTGATAAGGGCAAACATGGCGCCCCCTACCATAAAGAAGTAATACACCGGACGGGGAAGTACCGCCTCCGCTACTCCTGCCAGGGGCTTGTATGCCACCTGATCTATGGGTAGAACCCCGGCAGCCACCACCGCAAGAAATCCGTAAAGTACCGCCACCAGGAGGGTTGAACAAATTGCCGCCAGGGGTATATCCCTGGTAGGATTTTTTGCTTCGCCGCTCAAATTTACAATGGCAAAAGCCCCTGATGTGGCAAAACTCAAAAGAGCAGCGGCGGTCATGAGCCCGCGAAAACCGTGGGTAAAGAAATCTTTGCTGACAAAACCGGGACTTACCTTGCCTATGCCAAAAGCGGCCAGTAATCCCAGGGCGATACACATGATAAGTACGATCACATTCTGCACCTTTGCCATCTTATCAATACCGAAGAAGTTAATCACATAGAATACGGTAATGACAATAATGGCGATGAGCTTCCCCGGGCCATGGGGCATAAAAAGAGCGAGGAAGTATTCGGTGAACGAAAGGGCAAACATGGCAATGGTAATATTGGAAGCGATGGACAGGATAATATACACCCCGGCAAAACGCTTTCCCGCCAAAAGGGCGGTGATGGTATACTGACCGCCCCGGACCCTCACTGTTCCCGCAGTAATAATAAGGGGAATAATACTGAGGATCGAAAAGATTGCGGCGATTATAAAAGCCACAACCACTGACCGGCCTGTCATGCCGATACCGATACCCATCAGAGACATGATCCCCGCGCCAATAATTTGACCCACCGATGTAGACATAAGATCCCAAAACCCAAGGCATCTTTTTAATTCTTTTGTGCTTACTGTTTTTACCGCAGCTTCCGGCATAAGTTCCTCCTCAGTGTATTCCTGATTTATACCCGGGAGATTAAACCCCTGGGTGGATTCCCCCCTTTCTCAGTGCCATCTCCAGGCGTTCCAGGGCCTTTTCGAGGATCTGAGCTGGACAAGCCAGATTAATTCGCTCAAAGCCCCCGCCGCATTCGCCAAAGATGTAGCCTTCATCAAGAAACAAAAAAGCCTCATGGGTCATAAAATGTTCAAGCTCCTTGTTGTTCATGCCCAGGGCACGGCAGTCCCACCATTGCAGGTAGGTTCCTTCCAGCGGAAACACCTTGATGGCCGGGATACGGTTTTGCATAAATGCTTCGGCAAGTTTTTTGTTGTTATCCAGGATTTTTAAAAGCTCATCCAGCCAGGCTTCACAGCGGGTATAGGCGGTTTCGCAGGCGTGGTAAGCAAAAATATTAAGCCCTGGATGGGCGTTTTTTGTACTCAAAGCGTCCAGGTATCGTTTTCGCAGCCCTTCATTTTTTATGATCACGTTGGCTCCGTGCAGTCCGGCAATATTAAATGTTTTACTGGGGGCGGTCAGGGTAATGGCGTTATTGGCAATGTCTTCGCCCATGGCCGCCGCTATCTGATGGTGAAACCCAGGCATAACAAGATCAAAGTGAATTTCGTCAGAAATTAAGACTAGTTCATTTTCGAGGCAGATCTCCGCTACCCGCTCCAGTTCTTCCTTTGTCCATACCCGGCCTACCGGATTATGGGGACTGCAAAAGAGCAGGGCCCTGGTTTCCGGCTTTTTTGCCTTCTTTGCCAGATCTTCAAAATTAATCTCGTAACGGCCGTTTTTTACAATCAGGGTGTTTGCTTCAATCCGGCATTTGTTCGCTTCCACGGCCTGAAAAAAGGGAGGATACACCGGCGGCATGATAATGACGGCATCCCCCGGACGGGTACAGGCCGCTATGGCATTATAAAAACCCGGAATCACCCCTTCGGAACAGATAATCCAGTCTTCCTCCACATTCCATGAATGTCTTTTTTTCATCCAGAGGCGGACAGCGTCAAAATAAGCGCCAGTGGGGATGGTATACCCAATAATGAGATCTTTGGTAAATTCCAAAAGAGCCGCGGTAAGCTCCGGCGCTTGTTTGAATTCCATGTCCGCCACAGAGAACGGAACCACATCACCGGGAGTGTTGGGATTTGCCGCCATCATCTCGATCCATTTGACCGATCCGGTTCCGTTCCGGTCTGCCAGGGTTGTAAAATCATATTTCATCGTTTAACCGCCGTCATGGAAGAATGGCAATTGCCTCTATCTCTACCAGTGCCGCCTTGGGAAGGGCGGCAACCTGGAATGCGGATCTAGCGGGACAGCCGGATGAAAAATAACGCTTGTACACTTCGTTCATGGCGGCAAAATCGGAAATCTGGGCCAAGAACACGGTGGTTTTGACCACATCTTTAAGTTCCCCGCCGGATTCATTCACTATCGCCTGGAGGTTCTTTAACGATTGATCCGTCTGGGCGGCTATATCTCCGGCAGCAATCTCCCCCGAAACGGGATCCACCGGCAGTTGGCCGGACACAAAAAGGAAAGCTCCATTTTTTACTCCCTGTGAGTAGGGACCGATGGCGGCAGGAGCATTGGCCGTCGAAACTATTTCTTTCATAGCAACTCCTCAAAAAACCTTATCATGGAATCAGAATGTTGTCAAATAAAATTTTATAATAATAAAAAATAATTATTATTTCCGGTTTACGAAGACCCGGCAAGAAAGACCTGCAAGAAAATCAAAGAAACGTTAAAAAAACTGTTAAAATGGGTCATCCTGATACAAACTGTGGGTTTTTGTTTTTGCTGAAGAAAGACGGGCAGATTGAATTTCCCGCCTCGGGGCGGGAAATTCACCGGATTTTTAGACTACTGAAGCTTGTCGATGTTGGCTTTGGTTCCCAGGGTAACGCCTGAGTCCACGAGCTTTTGCACGCTCTTGCCCGCCAAGAGGTCCACGCCGGCCTGGATTCCCTTGGTGCCCATGGCGGCGGGGTTCTGAACCATGGTTCCCTGCATGGTGCCGTCTTTGATAAGGGCGGTGATTTCGGCGCTCAGGTCAAAACCAATCACCTTTACCGCACCGGCTTTTCCAGCCTGCTTTACCGCCTGGCCTACGCCCTTGCTGGCCCCTTCGTTACAGGCATAAATGCCCTTAAGATCGGGATTGGCCCGCATAAAGTCGGTGGCAATGTTTAAGGCTTTGGTGGGATCGCCGTCGCTGTACTGGGTTCCCACAATGGTGATGCCGGGGTATTTGCTCTGGATTTGTTCCTTAAAGGCATTTTCCCGTGTCATGGTGGTGCCTGCGCCGGCCTGGGCGTTGACGATGGCGATCTTGCCGGATCCGCCAATTTCCTTGGCCAGGGCGTCGGCGGCCATGCGGGCCGCGGCGGCGTTATCGGTGGCGATCAGGGTGTCATAGTTAGCGCCCGTACCAAGGCCGGTATCAACCAGCACCACCTTGATGCCGGCGGCTTTGGCTTTGTTCACCACAGGGATCAGGGCTTGTGCATTCAGGGGGGCCAGCAGGATTACATCATACTTGGCGGTAATGGCATCTTCCACCAGCGCCACCTGCTGACTGGCATCGGTCTTGCCCGCCGGAGCGTTATTGGAAAACTGGATTTTGAGTTTGGTAGCCTGCTGCATACAGCCCTGGGTCAGTTTAAGCCAATGTTGATCCATGGAGTCCATGGCAATAAAAATTGCCTTTGCCGGCTGTCCGGGCCTGATGGTGCTTCGTACCTGGCCGAATACGGGCAGGGCCGCCAGCAGCATAAGACAAAGCGCCGCAAATAAAAGTACGTTTTTCTTCATCACTTTCTCTCCTCCAATATATTGTTTTTAAAGCGCCGCAACGGACGCCCAAATACCCGTTAATTCCGGTTTCGTACCCGGTCAAGGAACACGGAAGCCAAAATAACCAGCCCAATCACGATTTTTTGCACAAAGGGGTTTACCCCGATCAGGTTAAGCCCGTTCCGCAGAACCCCGATGATAAAGGCCCCAATAAACGTACCTATAGCTGTGCCTTCGCCGCCCATGGTACTGGTTCCGCCGATAACGGAAGAAGCCACCGCATCCAGCTCGTAGCCGTCCCCCGCGGTGGGGGCGGCGGAGTAGATCCGGGCCGCCATAAGGCATCCTGCCAGGGCGGCGAGAAACCCGGAGAACATGTACACCATTAAAATGGTCCGTTTGGTGTTGACCCCGGACAGCCGGGCGGCTTCAAAGTTGCTTCCCGCAGCGTAGACGTGGCGGCCCCACTTGGTTTTTTGCAGAACAAAGCCAAAGATAAAAATTGTGATCACCATGATCATCACAATATTGGGAATCCTAAGCATTCCTTCGGGCACATAGTAGCCTCCCCGGTCCAGATCGTACAAATTCCCAATGCCAAAATTATACCCCGTTCCCAGGGCCGTAAAAGATTCAGGCATCATGCTGATGGGGTAACCCTTAGTCATTACCAGGGCGAAACCCCGGACAATGGTCATGGTTCCCAGGGTGGCAATAAAAGGGGGAATGTTCCCAAAGGCGATCATGGCCCCGCTGGCCGCTCCCGCTGCCACGCCGGTTAAAAGCCCCAAAAGAAGGCCGAGGAACATGGGCAGGTCCGGGTGAACCCCCAAGTTGGGATCGTGGACCATCATCATGGACGCCACCATGGCGCAGAGGGCCATATTGGAACCGATGGAAAGGTCGATTCCCCCGGTGATAAGTACGTAGGTCTGTCCCAGGGCGATAATGGCGATCACCGCGGTCTGCTGGGCTACGCTGGAAAGGTTCCCGGTGTTAAAAAAATACTGTTCCCCGCTCAAAAGCAGCGGAAAAACGGTAAAAAAGAGACCCAGCAGTATGAGTGCAAAAATACACGACAAAATTTGCTGCTGCGCCCGCGAGAGGTTTTTTAACCTTAAACCTCCAATCTGTAATCCGGCCATCCATAAACCCCCATGCTTAATATTGAGTCGCGTAGTGCAGTATTTCTTCCTGATCCGTGTCTTTGGTAACCAGTTCTTTGGTGATCCGTCCGTTGCACATAACGATGATCCGGTCCGACATTCCCAGCACTTCCGGCAGTTCCGATGAAACAAACATCACCCCAATGCCGCTCTTTTTAAGATCGTTGATGATGTTATAAATTTCTATTTTGGACGCCACGTCGATGCCCCTGGTGGGTTCGTCAAAAATAACCACCTGGGCGTTCCGCATAAGCCACTTGCCCACCACCACCTTTTGCTGGTTGCCCCCGGACAGATTCCGTACATACTGGGTAATGCCGGGGGTTTTGATTCTAAGGCTCTTTACCATTTCGGCAGACTTGTCCCGTTCCATTTGGTTCATGATCACCCCAAACCGGGAAATAACGTCCAGGCTGGGCAGGGTGATGTTTTCCGCCAGGGTCATCCGTACGCAGAGGCCGTCCCGTTTGCGGTCCTCCGGGGCGCAGAAAAGGCCCTGGGCAATGGCGTCCCTGGGGGATTTGACTTTTACCGGTTTGCCGCCAAGGATCACTTCCCCGGCGTTCATCTTGTCGGCCCCGGAAATGGCCCGCACCGTTTCGGTCCGGCCCGCCCCCATGAGTCCCGCAAAGGCCAAAATTTCGCCCTTGTAGAGGTCAAAGGAAACATCCTTGACCCCCACCCCGTGGGAGGAAGAAATGCCCCGGACTTCCAGGACTTTTTCGCCCCGGCTTACCTCGATCCGGGGGAATTTTTCCGTCAAGGTCCGGCCCACCATAAGGCTGATAATTTCCGGCAGATTGGTTTCCGCAAAGTGGAGGGTCCGCACATACTTGCCGTCCCGGAGGATCGTAACCCGGTCCACAATCCGGGACAGTTCTTCCAGCCGGTGGGAAATGTACACAATCCCCTTGCCTTTTTCTTTAAGCAGGGCAATAACGGAAAAAAGGTCTTCGATTTCCTTTTCCGTCAGTGCCGAAGTGGGCTCGTCCATGATCACGATGCTGGCGTTCATGGACAGGGTTTTACAGATTTCCACCATCTGCTGTTTGGACACCGGCAGTTTGTTGGTGGGAGTGGCGGGATCAATATCAAGGTTAAGCTGTTTAAGGTACCGTTTGGCCTCTTCGTTCTGCTTTTTTTTGTTCAGCACCCCGGCGGTATAGGAAAATTCCCGGTTCAAAAAGATGTTTTCCGCCACCGTCAGGTGGGGGCACAGGTTCAATTCCTGGTGGATAATGCCTATCCCCAGGTGCTGGGCAGAAACAGGGGTCAGGTCGTGGGTGATTTTGCTGCCGTTGACGGTAAGATTCCCCGAATCCCTGGTATAGACCCCGGAAATTATCTTCATCAGGGTTGATTTTCCTGCGCCGTTTTCCCCCAAAAGGGCGTGAACTTCGCCGGGTTTAAGGTCAAACTGGACATCCTGGAGGGCCGCAACTCCGGAAAAGGCCTTGTTAATATGTTCCGCCTGTAACAATGCTTCCGCCATACCGCATCCTTTACCAAAAAATGAAACCGGTTTCATTTTTTGGCGTTACTGCTTTTAAATCCTAAAATTAGACAAGTTTATGGTACACCCTCTTGTAAAACGCTGTCAAGCAATTTTTTTACTTTTACAGGGCAAAGCAGGCATGTCCCCGCCGGGTAGAGCCGAATCGGGAGAACAACATACCCCGCCCTGAGGGGCGGGGTATGTGATGGTTACGCCTTTCTCAAAACTTCATTGTGCGAAACCCTCCGTTATTTGACCTTAAATGTAGCGGTATTATCGCCGGATTTAAATGTCAATTTTTTGATATTGAGGGTACCCTTTAACAGGGAATAGAAAACCTCAATCAAGTTTTCAACGGTGGCGACCTTCTTGACAACTACCAGGCGGCATTCAGGATAGGCCTTTGCAAGCTCGTTCTCAAAGGCCGGACCGGTGCTGATATTCCATGTTGAGCCTCCCTTAATTCCTTGTGCTTCATATACCTTTAGAAGTTCAGGAAGAATGGGGTCTTCTTGCTGCAAAATAATCGCGTGGTCAAAGTTTACCAAATATTCCCAGGTATGCCTCTTGATATCGTTGCAGGCCACAACGAAACCATTGGTGTTGTTTACCTCGCCTTCCACTTCAATGGTTAAGGTTCCGGTATGTCCGTGCAGATACTGCGCCTCGCCAATATATCCCAAAAACCGGTGTGCGTACTGGATGTCGAGGGTGGTAATCGACCGCAGTACTCTTTTTTCCCCATCCGCCGTTTTTTCCTTAAATGCCGAAGCCTGAACGTGGCATACCGGACACTGAGCCGGTGCACTGTCTCCTGTATGAACATACCCGCATTTTTTACAAAGCCATTGTTTCATCTTATCTCTCTCCATTGCGTTTAAAGTTCGCCAACTGTTTATATGCATCCAACGGATGTCCTTATTCATAATCAGAATGATTATGAATATAAGACAAAATATAAGCTTCACATCTGACTATTTGCACACTCCTGGCACAGTCCTTCAAATACAATGGTATGGGACTCTACGATAAAGCCGCTGGTTTTTGCTACTTTCCTGTCCATATCATCAATATCCTCATGGTACTGGCAGGGAGCGTCGAATACGCCGCCGCACTTTCTGCAATGAAAATGGTAATGCGGATCTCTGCGCCGGTCATATCGTACCGCTTTTGGGTCTGCCTGTACAGAAACAATCTCCTTTTCTTCCTCCAGAATTTGTAAATTCCGGTAAACAGTTCCAAAACTCATCCTGGTTTTATGGGTAATGGTTTCAAAAATATCCCGGGCCGAAAGGTGGTTGCCCTGGCATACTGAATTGAGTACCATTTCCCGCTGGCTCGTTGGCCGCCTTGTAATCTTTCCCATTTCCTTATTCATAATAAGAACTATTATGAATATATAACTATGTTTACTTTTTGTCAATACTTTTTTCAAATTTTTTGTAAATGTTTTAATTTTTTTCACCATAAGCATATTAGGCCGGGTATCCTGTTTTTTGCTGAGTTTAGACCTTACTTTTTACTAAAAACCCTGTCCGCCCGGTCCGAAAACCACTTAAAAATTGCCTCGGCCCGGGTAATGAAGGACCGGCCAATTCTGCCCTGCATGCCCGGGATGGGAGCAGCCTTGGCCATGGATATGGCATAAACCACAAGGAATTCCCCGGCATCGCAGATTGCCACAATGGAACGGAGCTGATTCTTGCCTATCGCCGGAATAGGGCCGTAATGCATAGCGGTAAGATTTTCCTGGACAAAAGCAAGAGTATTCGGCCAGGCGTGGTAGTTGTAACGGTACACGTTATCCCCAAAGGACAGATCCCTTTGCCGGGCATAGATGGTTAGGTCCACTGGAGGATTGACATAGCGGGGATCCGGCAGGGGGGTAGCGCCCTCTGGGCCGCTTACCACGGCGGATGTTTCATAAAAAGTGCGCATCTGTTTCCGGCTTGAAGAATAGTATTGAAGCCCCGCCAGGCTGCTCAAGGCCAGGGTTTGGTTGTACAGGCCGGCCCGCTCCGCCTCGGTCCAGGCGGTTCCCGAGGCCTTGCGGTACAAGCCCAGGGTTTCTACAAGAAAACCCGGTTCCATTTCCCGGATGCTGCGATCCACCAGGGCCTTAACCTGTCCATCCCTGGGGATAAGATTTGCCAAAGGAGTTTTATCCTGGACATGGGTTAGTAGATCTCCCCGTCTAAGGCTTGCTTCATATTCTGCTCCAATCAGGCTTGTAAGGGAAACGGGCTGTCCCCAACCTGCCTGGGCAAGCGCAACGAACAGTACCCCAAACAAAAAGAAACGGGACTGCATGGTTCACTCCTTATCTTCGCGGGACCCGCGGGGATTTTGTCCCGCTGTTCTTACCGGAACCCCCGGTAATAAATTCGTACCTGCTTGTATAAGCCTTCCCCCTCGCTTTTGGTTTCAATATCGGCAATGTCGTTTAGGGTAGTGTGGATCAGCCTGCGATCAAAGGGATTCATAGGCTCCAGCAAAACCGAATTTTTGCCTTCCCTAACCCGGTCAGCCACAGTATAGGCTAGGCGGACCAGCGATTCTTCCCGGCGGATGCGGTAATTTTCGCTGTCCAGGATGATCCGTATATCCTCCCGGCCCTGTCTGCCCGCATAGATATTGGCGAGCAACTGCAGGGCGTCAAGGTTTTTCCCCTTTTTTCCAATCAGAATGGAAGAATGTTCCGAGTCGATTTTTAGTCCCAGTTTACGTTCTTCCCGGTACAGGATCGAGACTTTTCCCGCATAGCCCATGCGTTCAATCATCCCTTCCACAAAGGCCGTCAGGTTTTTTTCAAAGTTTTCCGTACCGGCAGAAAGTTCCGCCTGGCGGGGATTCACCGTCTGTTTAGGGGCAGGTTTGACGTTTCCCTCCGCCGGTTCATCAGTATGAACCTGTATTTTTACATAGCCCTTTTTAAACAGCCCGGAACGCTGGGTTTCCAGAATTTCCACATCAAATTCATTTTTTTCAATTCCCAGTTCCGCAGCGGCCCTGTCAATGGCCTCCTTTTCGGTACGGCCTTCAAATTCATATATCATACCAACTCCTTGTCAGCAGCTTGTTTTTAGATAAGATTTGTTTAACCGCCAGACGGACCGCTAAACAAGTCCACGGGTCAGCGTTTCTTTTTTCTCCTGGGGGCAATAACCGGCGGCGCTTCGACTGCCGGCGCGGGCCTATGCTTGGCCAGGTATTTGTTCAGCGCCAATTGTTGAACCAGCGTCAACAGGTTGGAGACAATCCAGAATACCAAGAGGCCCGAAGGAACGTTATACAAAATGAAGAAAAAAGCCACCGGCATAAGGTACATCATGATCTTCATGGAAGGATTTCCCTGCTGATCCGGAGTTTGGGTAACAAGCCCGTAGAGCATCTGGGAACCCACGTAAATAAAAGGCAGAAGCCGCAGGCTTTCCCAGCCCAGCAGGGGCAGGGGAAAACCAAAATCCCAGACCGATTCGGGGAGCGAAAGATCCGGTATCCAGCCGGGCAGAAACATGGCTCCCCGCAGATCGAAGTGGGTATTAAACAGGTTGTACATGGCAAAAAGGATAGGCATCTGGATCAACATGGGCAGGCAGCCCGACAGGGGGTTATGGCCTTCTTTTTTGTAGAGCGCTCCCATTTCGGCGTTAAGTTTGGCCGGATTATCCCTGTATTTTTCCTGTAGTTCCTTGATCTTCGGCGCCAGGATCTGCATTTTGATGCTCATCTCTGAACTTTTTTTGGTTAGCGGAAAGAGCAGAATCTTTACCAGCAGGGTAAGAAAGATGATCGCCACCCCGTAGTTGGGGATAAGCCGGTAAAAAAACTGGAGCAGCAGCTTGAACAGCGATTCCAACGGGCTCAGAATGCCGCTGGTGCTGGCGGCCTTGGAAAATTCCTGATCCCGCAGCTTAAAACCGTTGTCTCCAGTATCGTAACGTCCCATATTATCCTGGTTTTTCGGACCAAGATAAAAGTGAAATACGTCATTTGCCCGGGCTTTGTCCAGGCCGGGACGGACCAGGTACATCCGCGATGCGGCGGAAAGTCCCGGTTCGGGCCTGGCGGAAAAGACCAGTTCATAGAGGGTGTTGTCAGGCACCACGATGGCGGTAAAATATTTGCCCGCTATACCCGCCCAGGTGAAACGGGAGTCAATAATGGCGGGGTTTCCTTCGCCCACCCGTTCCGAGCGGCGTTTGCCGTTGATCAGGGTGTAGTAGTGGCGGTATTCGTAACGCTGATCGAGTTTTTGGAAGCTGGGACCAATTTGCGGACCAAACGCCAAGGTATAGGCGGCATTGTTAAAACTTAAGGATACGGGGGAATTGCTGTCCACCGAAACGTCCAGCCGGAACATGTATTCGCCGGGGAGAAATTCGTACCGCTTGGTTAAGGTAAAGGTTCCCGAACCGGCAAGGGAAAAATCCCGGGAAAATTCTACCGAAAGCGGAGATGGCTTTGAAACCCGGAAAACCGATTGAACCGGCTGAGCCTCCAGACTGCCAAAGGCCAGGGTAAAAGCCCGGGATTCCCGAAGGGCTCCGTTTTCACCGGCGGCGGGAAGGATCATCTCCACCGGTTCGCCCTTGTCGTTATGTTTTTTAAGCCGGTAGGAAACCATATCTCCTCCAGCGCTGGACAGCACTACCTGGATTAGGTCTGTTTCAATGGCGATCCGTTCTTCCTGATCCATGGGTTCCGCGGTTTCGGCTCCGGCTCCAGCGGTTTCTTCCACCGGTTCTGTTAAACCGGAACCGGCAATTCCGGTTTCATTAACCGGACCCGCTGCGGCAATCCCGGTTTCGCCGGAATCGCCGGCGGGAACCGGAACAGGGGCCGGAGCAATTTGGGGAGCCGCCTGTCCGCTGGAGTTTTGTTCTGTTTCCTGGGTCCGTTCTGGCGGAAGCATATAATACTGGATAAAAATCCAGCCCAGAAAGATGAGTGAAGACAGGACAATCGCTATTACCGTTCGTTTTTCCATCAAAAATCCTTTTTTATGGCATCAGGTACCGGATCGTAACCGCCCCTGTGCAAGGGATGACACCGCAAGATTCTCTTAAAAGCCAGAAAAGAACCCGTTAAAACACCGTGTTTCTGTACTGCCCCGTAGGCGTAGGTGGAACAGCTTGGGTAGTAACGGCAGCTAGGGCGAAGATAGGGGGAAACAGCTTTTTGGTACAGCCAAATTAAAAACAAAGCCACATTCTGCATCATTGTATACCAGCCCTGACAAAAAGGGTTTTAAGCCGCCGGGCGCTACCGGCAAAATCCAGCCCGGGTTTCCCCAGGGCTTCTCCCTGGAGAAGGTTTTCTTGCCGCGGAGGACATTCTGACCGGGGATAAACCAGCAATACCAGATCATAGCCGGTTTTAAGGGTGTCCTTCATAAACCGGTACGCCTCCCGGCTAAGCCTCCTGGCCCGGTTCCGTTTTACCGCATTTCCATACTTCCGCGCAAAGGTAATTACTATGCGGTTATAGGCCAACCCATTGGACAGAAAAAACAACCGTGCGCCGAAACAGCTTACAGACCGGCCTTTTTTAAAAACCCTGGATATTTCAGCCCTTCTCTTTATGCGTTCCCTTGGCCTGAACCGCTGATCAGAGGCGGTGTTTTCTTGTGGCCGCCGGGTTTCACCGGATGTCAGGCGGGGCTTGCTAATAGGGCTTCTTTTCGTCCGCAACGGTAAGTTTGTACCGCCCCTTGGCCCGGCGGCGTTTTAATACAAGCCGCCCTCCCCTGGTTTTCATCCGCGCCCGGAAACCAAATTTACGGTTTCTCTTGACCTTGCTGGGTTGATATGTCCGCTTCATGGAATCAACTCCTCTATACTTTCAGGAAAGCGCAATGAACGGTATCAACGGTTCATTACGCATCCACTGGGATCCTGACTGGATGTGTCAGTCTATAACAAAAAGGATAAGCGCGTCAATGACCGCTGCTTGTTCGGAGAGAGAGGGATTTGAACCCTCGGTACCCTTCCGGGTACACACGACTTCCAATCGTGCACCTTCGGCCGCTCGGTCATCTCTCCAAAGGGGTACAACCCCATGATCAACCTGCCCGACTCCATGATCAAGCCGGTCCGTTGAATTGCCCCGTTGTCTTGAGCTTTGTGATGTAAAACTCCAACATAAAAATCCCCTTAAAAGATTTTTAGCGGAGCAGGGGGGATTCGAACCCCCGGTACCCTTTAGGGGCACAACTCCTTAGCAGGGAGCCACCTTCGGCCACTCGGTCACCGCTCCAAAAAACCAGCCGGCAAGACTGCTCTGTCAGATGCTATAGTACAGAAATTTGTACCCGGATGCAAGCCCGTTCCTGACGGATAGATTTGTTTTACAACACTCCAACATAAAAATCTCCTTAAAAGATTTTTAACGGAGCAGGGGGGATTCGAACCCCCGGAACCTTGCGGTTCAACGGTTTTCAAGACCGCCTCCTTCAACCACTCGGACACCGCTCCAAAGGGCAACCTGCGGGTTGTCCCGAAATCTGGTCCCCGTTAGAATCCGCAGGGAGCCTTAAGTTACCTAAAGATTTGTTTTACAACACTCCAACATAAAAATCTCCTTAAAAGATTTTTAACGGAGCAGGGGGGATTCGAACCCCCGGAACCCTTGCGAGTTCAACGGTTTTCGAAACCGTCTCCTTCAACCGCTCGGACACCGCTCCATGTAAACAATTCTATCCGGGAATCTGCCGGGAATTCCAGTATAGATCGCCGGACATTTTAGTGAAAGCTACCGGAGCGCTTTCTTGAGCGCTTCGGCCTTGTCGGTTTTTTCCCAAGGGAATTCTCCCCGGCCAAAATGACCATAGGAGGCGGTTTTCCGGTAAATGGGCCGCCGGAGGTCCAGGGTCTTGATGATCCCCGCCGGGGAAAGATCAAAGACCTGTTTTACCGCATCCTCAATCTGCCGTTCGTCAACCAAGGCAGTACCAAAAGTGTCTACCATTACCGAGACCGGAAAGGGAACGCCTATGGCGTAGGCCAGCTCTATCTCACAGCGTTCCGCCAGCCCGGCGGATACCACATTTTTGGCCACATACCGGGCGGCGTAGGCGGCGGACCGATCCACTTTGGTAGGATCCTTGCCGGAAAAGGCGCCGCCCCCATGACGGCCCATGCCTCCATAGGTATCCACTATAATTTTCCGGCCCGTAAGGCCCGTGTCCCCAAAGGGTCCTCCCACCACAAAACGGCCGGTGGGGTTGATGTAGTAGTTGGTTTTTTTGTCCAACAGATCCGTGGGCTCCAGCACCGGTTTGATGATTTTTTCAATGATCTCCGACTCGATCTCTTGATAAGATATATCAGGATCGTGCTGGTGGGAAACCACCACCGCATCCACACGGATGGGTTTGCGGCCTTCGTATTCCACCGTAATTTGGCTTTTTGAATCGGGCCGCAGCCACCGGATTGTTTTATTTTTTCGCAGCTTTGCGGCCTGGAGGAGGATTTTGTGGGCCAGGGTGATGGGCAGGGGCATCAGTTCCTTTGTCTCATTGCAGGCAAAACCAAACATCATGCCTTGATCCCCCGCCCCCTGCTGACCCTTGTATTTTTTAAGGCCAGCGCCGGAAACGCCCTGGCTGATGTCCGGAGACTGGTTGTGGATCATGTCCAGTACTGCCATGGAATGATAGTCCAGGCCATAGTCGGGATGGGTGTAGCCGATTTCCTCCGTTATTGTACGGACAACTTCCTGAAAATCCACAAAGGTTTTGGTGGTTATTTCCCCCCCCACAAGGATCATGGAAGTGGAAGCGAAGGTTTCGCAGGCAACCCGGCTTTCCGAATCATCATTAAGGCATGCGTCCAGGATGGCGTCCGAAACCTGATCGCAGAGTTTATCCGGATGTCCTTCTCCTACGGATTCGGAGGTAAAAAAATAGCGGCGGTTTTCCATAAAAAAGCAACTCCAAAAACCGGAGGTCTATAAATACCAGTATTCCGGTCCAATTAGTATAACATCCTCGTTCCAGGAACCAGCCTGGTTTCTAGGATAGGTCCAAATATATCAGAAAATAAGCCCCGCCACAAGGGGGGCTTATTTTCTGGACATTTGATGATCCCTCGCCCTTCAAGGCGGGGCGATTATTTGGGCAGTTTGTCGGCCAACTGCCTGAGGGTTGCCGCCGCCTTGGGTTTGCTTTGCCTTTCGTACTGGGACGAAGTATTAAGCATCCCCGTTTTAAGGGTCCGCGTTGCACCGGGGTTATCCAGGTTCCGCTGAAGATTGGGGATGGTAAGGACCGATCCAACTTCAATCACGTCGGGGTCTTGTATAATTTCGGTGTTTCCCAGATGGATAAGCGGAAAGTAATACATGTTGGGTCTGCCGTACTTTCCGGCGGCTATTTCAGCCAGGGTATCACCCCTAACTACCGTGTAACGATCGGCTCCGTCAAGAATAATTCCCTCCCTGGGCGCCTCAGGTGCAGGCTGTGCGGGAGGCTCTGGAAGATCGGCAACCGGCGCGGGAGCCGGTGTACCGCCGCAGGCGGCAAGACCAAAGACAAGCGGGATAATCAGCCGAACAGAAACTCTTTTCATGATCATTCCTCCATAATATTATTGTATTAGGAATACTATGATTGAAACGCCGGAAAAAAGCAAGGACACTTTAGGGCAATAAGGAAGTTGTCCCAAAACCAGGGCTTTCAGACAACCCTGCTTGCTGGGTGGCCCTGTTGTTTCACGTGAAACAACAGCCGGTCCGGTCTGCCGGCGGGTATGGCGGGTAATGTTTCTTTATGATATGCCGAAAAAAGTAAAGGAGGTTTAGTTTATTATGAGGAAAAAACCCGTTTTTACCATGATCCTCTGGATCTGCGGAGGGCTGCTGTTTGCCCAGCCTGCTCCCATACAATTTAGGGTGTCCTCGTACCTGGTCAGTGGTAAGCAGACCTCCAGTCAGTATGCGCGGGCGGAACTTGTGGTGAATGATGAAACCCAATCCTGGGAGATCACCCTCTACAGAAAAAGCGGTGCCGCCGAGCGGATCAAACTGGAAAGTTTTGATGATCTGGGTAAGAACGGAGTGTTTAGGAGCATTATCATTCAGGAAACAGCGGGAACTTCCGGCGGGGGCCTTTTTGCCTATATGCCTGCCTTTGAAGGCAACAAGATCCGGGTAGACCTCTGCGATACAAAAACAGAACGGGTCCGGCGCCGGCTAATTATTGAGTATTAGGCAGCGCTGCAAAACGCCGTTGCCGGGGGGAGAGTGTTTCACGTGAAACGCCCTCATGCTGATAGGAGGGATCGATTTTTTTTAGGTCGCTGAATGTATCGATTTCGATGATGTCTGCAAAATCGCATTCTCGCACTTCTATGTTGTACTCTTTGATGAAGTGTTCCAGCGCCACCTGATCCCAGTAACGGTCCTTGCCGCCGGGCATTTCATACACCGCTTTGATATGTTCCGCCAGCTTGCCGCCGTCCTTTTCATTCCAATAGGAAATACCGAACATATGATGGCAGTTTTCCCCTCCCACCTTAAGCCGGGAAATACAGCCGTTTCTGGTTTCAAAACACCAGTCGTCGGTAAGCGCTGCCGGAACCCCCAGGTAATTGCTGGCGTACTGGTATTTGGCGATCAGCGCCGGGTTATTCAGGTATAGATCCGACTCCAGTACATAGGCGTTTTTAAGAATGCCTCGGACGCACATGACGGAGGAAATATTGTTGGACTCATTATAAAAAGGATTTTCCAGAAATTTGATGCCCGGGTACTTGTGGAGGAGCTGATCAAACTGTTCTCCTAAATAGCCCCGGACAATAACTGTCTCTTCAATTTCCGCGGCGGCGGCCGCATCCAACAGGGTGTCAATGATTCGCTTTCCCTTGACTTTGATCAGCGGTTTGGGGGTATCCAGGGTGATGGGTGCCAGCCGGGATCCGAATCCCGCGGCGATAAAAACCGCCCGTTTGACCCGGTAGGGTTCCAGGGCTTTGATGCCCCCGGGAGTGATGCGGCTTTTTTTCGTACACCCCTCTTCGTCCAGTTGGGTCAAGGCTTTATTAATGGTTCCCACGGAAAGGCCGGTCTGTTTTGCCATGGCCCGCTGGGTCATTTTCATTTCCCCATTTCCGCGGTGAATCGATTCCAGCAGGGCAAGCAGTTCAAAATGAGGTCTTGTTAGCGTCATTCAGCGGCGAGCCTCTTTTTAAGGAAATATACTGCCAGTTTTACCGTTAAATTACAGCCAAGGATCAGGGTGGAGACAAAGGCAGCCCCTTCCAGAAAAAGCTGGGCTTCAAACTGGGTTATCAGCAAGGATACAGGTTTGTTTCGTATCGTACCAAGGAAGGATACCGCGGAGATCGTCATCATGGAATTGACAAAGAAATAAGAGGCCATTTCCAGAATAGTAATCCGGGTCTGGGGGATAATCACATCCCGGAGAATAAAAAAACGTCCCACCCCCAATGTTAGGCCCACATCCTCCAGGTTGGCATTAAGCTTGCCCAGGGAGTTGTAAGCCATAAGGTAAGGGGAGGCCATGAAGTGGATAATATTAACCAAAACTAACATAGCCAGGGAGCCATAAAGAAGGGAACCCTTGAAAAAAAACACATAGGAAATACCCAGCACCAATCCTGGTACTGCCAGGGATGTGATGGAGACCAGATGGAGTATCCTGGAAGAGATATGGCCGGGGCTTCGGGCAGTAAAATAGGCAATGGCGTAAGATAGGACCGTTCCCAGTACAGAAACGGCCAGGGCGATGATAACCGAATTGACCAGATAGCGTCCCGCCCCCAGGTTCATGGTCCGAGCAATATTGGCCAAGGAAAAGGCCATATCTGTGGGATAATTGTTGATAAAGGTCAACACGGCGAACATCCCCAGGGGCAGGGCGATGATGATGCAGATTACTGCGGCGTATATCATAGCCGCCATATCCCTTAAAACCCTGCCGGAGACGCTTTTTCTCTGGAAGGTAAAGTTTTGGTTTCCCCGGTCCCTGTTTAATAAATCAAAAAGAAAAGCCGCCAGGGCGGGAATAAGGAGGAAGGAACCAATCACGCTGCCCCGGCTGAAATTGAGGAGGCCGATCACCTCTTGATACATCAGTACCGGCAGTGTGCTGTACCTGCCGCCGATCATCAGGGGAACGCCGTAATCGGTAAAAATGAGGGTAAAGACGGCAAAAATTACCGAAACCAGCGGCTTTCGCAGATAGGGAAAGGTGATGGCCAGAAACTGTCTGTTTTTTGGGATCCCCAGTACCGTGGCGGCCTCGTAGGGAGAGCCGTCTTCATAAGCCAGAATATCCGCCAGCATAAGAAAAGCCACGGGAAAGGCGTAAAGTACCGAGCCTGCCACGATACCCCAGAAACCGTAGATGGGCCGGGACAGGTTAAAAAGACGGGTAAGGATGCCATTGGAACCGAGCAGGAGGACCAGCCCCATACCATGGGAGATTGAAGGGATCAGCATGGGCGCCGTTCCCAGGACGGCAAAAACACTGCGGAAGGGCATGCGGCTGCGGATCACCGCCATGGCAAAAAACCATGCAAAAATAATAGAGATGATCGTCCCGGTAACGGTAGCCATGATCGAGTGGTTAAGGGCATCCCTAAACTGGGGCAGGGAAACCACCGCCCTAATGTCTGTTCCGGCTATGTTAAAGATCATGCTTCCCAAGGGAAAGATCAGGGAAACTATGAGAAAAGCCCCCAGAAGAAGCTTGTACAGCGGGGCAGAATTTAGCCGTTCCATGGACCTGGTTCTGGAGTGTGCCGCCCCGTTATGGTCTGCCCCGAGGCATTGATGTACTTTGCCAGAAAGCCGATTTTTCGCCGCAGATTGTTGATCACAAAGTCCTGAACAAAATCATTGGCGGGATTTTTTACGATATTCTCCGGGGTATCGATCTGATGGATAAGCCCATGGTCCATCACCATGATCCTGTCCGAAAGGGTAAATGCCTCTTCCTGATCGTGGGTAATGTAGATCATGGTGGAGTGAAATTTTTTCTGAATTTCCTTGATTTCATCCCGGAGCAAAAGCCGGGTGGCGGCATCCAGGGCAGACATGGGTTCATCAAAAAGTATTATTTCCGGGTTCATCGCCAGGGTCCGGGCAATGGCCACCCGTTGCTGCTGCCCGCCGGAAAGTCTGTGGGGCTTTTTACGGATATGTTCCGTAAGGCCCACCTGCTCAATAATACTTTCCGCCCTGGACCGGGAAGAACCCTTAAGTTCCCGGTGGAACTTAAGGGCGTATTCCACATTACCCAGAACTGTCATGTTCTGGAACAAGGCGTAGTTTTGGAAGACAATACCCATGTTACGCCGGGAAGCGGGAAGGGCCGTAATATCTTTCCCGTCTTTCAGGATGGCTCCCCCGCTTGGGCGGAGCAGTCCCACAAGGATACGGAGGATCGTTGTCTTACCGCAGCCCGAAGGCCCCAAAATGGAAAGGAATTCCCCGTCTTTTACGGTAAAAGTAAGGCCGTGGAGAATTTCCTGTTTGTTAAAAACCTGGACCAGGTTTTTAACTTCAAGTTTGCTGGACATTGCCTGTCTGCTCCAATTTGGCTGCCCAGGGTACTAATACTTCCACCGTTCCAGCAGCCGGGCCTTTCGTTCTTGATCATAAACCCCAGCCATGTCCGCATAGGGAATATCCTTGGGGTAGTTGGGAATATTGTTGGGCTGGTTTTTGAAGATTGGTTCCGGGCAGAAAAGTTCCTTATCTTCCCTGAGCAGGGTGGTCATGGCAAATTCAAACACTTCCCGGACGGCGGGCCGGGTTTCTTTGCCTTTAATGATCGCCATGCCAGTGGTAATGCTGGGCGCTCCCTCTTTAAAAAAGATCATCCCCAGGGGGATATTCCGGCTGTTGATTGCCTGGGTGGCCGTTAGGGTCATTCCCAGGCCAATGACCACTTCGCCCTGGATGAGAGCGTTCACCGGGCCGGAACCGGAGGTAGTAAACTGGAGGATATTTTCTGCCAATCCGTCAAAGTAGTCAAAGGCGGCATCTTCACCCCAGGCGTTGACCAGGCTGACCAGAAACATATACCCTGTACCGGAACTTTTAGGGTTGGGCATGGAGATAAGCCCTCTGTAAGCAGGGTTGAGCAGGTCCCGGTAGGAACCGGGAACAGGAAGGCCCAGATCGGCCAGCTTTTGCCGGTTAATAACAATGGCCCCGGATGATTTGTCCCAGGGCAGGAACTTTTTTGATGGGAGAACCGTACCGGGGAGGAACGGAGATGTGTCGAAAGACGAAAGGTCCGCGAAGAAGTCCTGGAGGGTTTCCATATAACCTGTTTCCAGGTTCAGGAGGATATCGGCCTCGGTGGCGGTTCCCTCGGCCTTGATCTTGGCGGCATGGTTCCCCGTGGAAAGTATTTCCAAGACAATATCGTAACCGGGAAACTTTTCTTTCAAGAGTCCCTGCATGTGTTCGGTCCTGAAATCTTCGGTACTGGTATAGATGATAATCCGTGTACTGCCGGAGTTACCGGGAGTCCCTTTTCCGCAGGAAGCAATCAATGCCAGGACCACTGTTGCTGCAAGGCCCATAGGAATCGCACCCCTCCGGGGCGCGCCTTTTTGTGGAAACATGGTAATGCCCCTGTTCATTTTTTATAATTCTAGTATAGAAAATGAACAGATGTCAAGGGCCAGACGGACTGTAGGTTGAAAATTCAGCGTCACCGGTTTTCTACAGTTCCTGACAGGGTATAACCTGTTACGTTTCGCCAAAACCCAGGATAGCCCTGCCCGGGTCTAAGTTGTTCAAAAACTAACAGGCTTGGTCAGGCTTCTCGGCTCACCACGGCGGCCCCTGTCCGGTTGGCCGTCTCGCAGGCTTTACGAAGATCCTTTCCCTCTTTAAGTGATGCCATGAGGGCGCCGCAATGGGCATCCCCGGCGCCAATAGTATTAATGACGGTGGCGGGAAAACCGGGAACCAATCCCCGGTCCGGGCCCGGATTGTGCGGGCCGCCATGGTAATAACAGCCCTGTTTCCCCAGGGTAATCACCACCGTGTTGCCGGTCTGTTCCGAGAGGATAGCCGCCGCTTCTTCCACATCCGGCACGGGTCCGGCCGCCGGCGGCGCGCCCGCTTTTCCGGCGATGGCGGTGATGTACCCCGCATAGGAGCGGGCCTCCGCTTCGTTGAGGTGCAGGACCGGGCGGCGATCCAGAATGGCTTCCATGCGGTCCGGGGCAATGTACATGATCCGGGGACCGGGGGCAAAGTAGAGTTCCAGTTCAGGATGTTCACAGACATAAGAGACTATTTCGTTTCCTGTGGGATCTTCCACGTCAATGCCGCAGATAAAGATGCTGTCCACCCCGGCATGATCAACACCGTTCATCCAGGAACGGGAAAAACGGTATTCCGCCCCGTGGTGGGACAAAAAAGTCCGCTCCCCGTCCAGCTCCACCAGGCAGTAACAGCAGCCGTTTTCTTCGTCCAGTTCCACCAGGGGGACGATCCCTTCCTGGGCAAAACATTCCCGGACCATGCGGCCATAAACGCCGGAACCCACAGGGGAACAAAGCCGGGCTGAACTTTCAAAACGGCCCAGGGTTTTGTAGACATTGTAGGCGCAGCCCCCCAGACGGTAGGCCGACGAAACAAGGTTGATGTCCTCGCCCCGCCGGGGAAGATGGGAAATGTTAAGGATAACGTCCATCACCGATGAACCTATGACCAGGGTTTGTTTCATGGGGATTTTTTACATCCTGCCACACGTGCCGGGAAGCGTCAACCGCCATGTCCGTACTCACTACCTTTAGGACACTGCGCCATATGGCGGCGCTCTGGGAATGGATAGCCCCACTGTGGCGGAAAACTCCGCCGGAGTCAAGAAGTTCAGGGATTCATGGGGGCGGTAAAAATGATATGTATCCAGCCACGCGTCAACGTCTACCGTCAGTTCCCCAACGTTCATCGGTTCATAATGATAATCAAGGCATTCCCGCTGAAGCGTACCGATGAGCCGCTCCACAAAGGGTTTTTCCTTGGGGGATGTGGGCTGCGTCCAGTACCGGGTACTGTCCAGGGAGGCGAGATAGCTCTCGGCGTCCTTCATGTTCTCACTGCCGTTGTCATTGACCACGGTAATGTCCTTTCCGAAGCGGGCAGCCGCCTTTTTCAAGGCGGTTTTGGCGTTCCGGCTTGAGGGGGAGGCGGCGGCGTGTATCGCCGCCTCTTTGTTGTAGGGGTCTACGGCGCACAAGGCGTAGTGTTTTTGCCCTAAAAGGTACACGTGCTTCATGTCGAACCCGATAAGCTGCCGCGCCCCGTGCGCCTTCAAGGTAGAGGGCTTTGCGCAGCAAAGACCAAGCCGCCTACTGCGGGCGCAGCGTAAACAGACCTGTTATGCGAAGTAAAAACCCCTTACGAAGCGCCCGCCATGGACGGCGGGCGTTCTCTTCATTTATATTTTTATATATTCTATTGTTGTTTTTATTCTATTTATAAACGATATTATTAGCATTGTTGTTATAATGTATATTGTTACATTCATTACCATTTTATAATCTATTATTATACACCTAAATACAAATATTCCCGGCAATAACATCACAATACAAACTGACATTTTGCCCATTTTGTCAAAAATCATTTCTTTTTCAGAATTTTGTTTTTCTTTCATTAATTTTGATGTTACAATAAATTCAATTAACTTTAATATCATAACAAAAATAAACCATGCGGGAATAATTTTAAAATACGCGAAAGCCGTTAATGATAAAATTGTATATACCGTGTCTGAAATTACATCCAATTTTGCTCCCGCTTTTGATGTACATTTTAATTTTCTTGCCAAATAACCATCGGCAATATCAGATACTATTATCGTGAAGAAAATAATCACTAAACCTAAGTTTTTTGTACATTCATAAACAAAAATATCATAAATTATTAGTATAAACGGCAAAACAAGCAGCATCCTTAATAAGAACAGAGAATTTGGGATATTTTTATATGAAAACCATTTATTGTCCAATGTATTTCCCCCAATAAATATGGTTATTATAAACTAATGTTTTATTTAAGTCAATGGTTTTTACGCCGCCACGGATGGCGGCGTTTATATTTTCCGTAAATTTGGGTTTTTATTTCGCATAACGTTTTAGGTATACGACGTTGCGGGCCGCTAACCGGGCGGCCCGCAATGTGGGTGAACGAAGCCGTGGGAATGGCCGCAGGCCATGACCTAGGCGCAGTGAACCCCGAAGGCGGGGCCTATCCCCGCCGAAGCGTGTACCGTATGTTATGTGCTGCGGGGCTGGGCTGTCCATTTCCTCTTTTTCTTCTCCTTCCCTTCTTTAAAATATTTTTCCGTTTCTTTATCATATGTTATTATATGTTTTATTAAACATTCCTTTATTTCAGCCGTGAATTTAAATAAATCAAGTTTTATCTCTTTGTTTTTTATTTTTTCCATCCTTTTTTTC
>JAITHE010000077.1 GCA_031280125.1 Treponema sp. | reverse complement strand
GACGGCGTCAAGGAAGCGGAAGTTGATTTTGGCAACGGGACGAAAATACGTATTGCCGTAGCCCACCAGATGGGAAATATCGCCACGGTACTGAACAAGATCCGCGCCGCCCGGGATGCCGGCAAGGAGACGCCTTATCACTTCGTGGAGGTTATGGCCTGCCGGGGCGGGTGCATCGGCGGCGGCGGTCAGCCCTACGGCTGTACCGACGGGATCCGCTCTCAGCGCACCGCCGGTATTTACACCGACGATGAAAAGTCCCAGTACCGCTGTTCCCACCAAAACCCGTTTATCAATCAGGTATACCAGGAATTCCTTGGTGAACCCAATGGACACAAGGCTCACGAGCTTTTGCACACCAAATATGTCCCACGGGAACTGTATTCCAGGTAGCGCGGTTTCACCGGAGAGAACATCCGCCCCCTCACCGGGGCGCATACCCCGGTTTTCCAATTAAAAGCCCCCGCTCAAGCGGGGCTTTTTTCTGGGGGCCGGCGGCCGGGATTTACCCCGCCCGGCCGGGGATCAATTCCAGGGGCCGCAGTATCCGGGGAAAGATCCGAGCCAGGGCAGGGATGAGGGTAACGGCGCAGAGGGCGGAGGCAGCCACTCCTAGGGCGCTTACCATAGACAGGGTTTTGATAACCTGGGCGGCACTTTCCCCGACAAAGAGAAAGGGTACAGCTCCAGCTACGGTGGTCCCTGAAGTGGCTGCCAGAACCGGCAGACGGCGGCGAAGCGCCCGGTAGCAAAAGAAGGCGGCAATCTCCCCATGCTGAAGGGCATCCGCCCAGAGCGCCGCGGCGTTGACCGCTATCCCCGACACAGCCACAAAGGCGGCGGCGGAGATTCCGTTCAGGGGAATGCCGCCGAAGACCATCCACAGCGCGGGGAGGGCAAGAGAAGGGGGGACCACCGCCAGAACCGCCAGGGGAAAGGTAAAGGATTCCGTAAAGGCGGCGATGACAAGGTAACAAAAAAACAGGGCCAGAACAAAAAGCAGCGCCCGGCCGCTTACGTCCCTGGCGGCCTTGATCGCCGGCGGATCAAATTCCACGCTGTAGCCCGGAGGCAGCTCCAGGGCCTTGAGGGCCCTCATTACCCTGTCCTTGACCCTGCGGGGATCCATCACAGCGGTACGTATGGAAAGGGAAGCGCCGCGCCGGCGATCTTCCCGCTGGATAGACGCCCTTTCCCGGCCCTCCCGGACCGAAACAAGGGATGCCATGGCCAGGCCCGGCCTTACCTGGATATTCAGCACATCCCCCTTGTCCATGGTTTCGTTCCCCCGGATCCGCACGTCGGTTTCGCCCAGACGGTCCATACGCTTATAGGCCACCGGACCATGGATATACCGCCGGACAGTTTCACCTGCATCATTAAAAGAAAGCCCTGCCGAAGCAAGCCGCTCCCGGTCCGCCGCCAGCTCCAGCCGGGGACCGCCTTCTTTGAAGTTAAGAACCGTTTCCGAAACCAGGGGCAGGGCGGCGCAGATCCGGGCCGCCTCCACGGCCAGCTCTTCGCACCGTTTTCCTTCGTCCCCGGCAATACGGATGCGCCAGTTCCGTTCTTTCCTGTCCGGTTCCAGGATGTACACAAAGGCGCCTGGTACGGGGATTGAACGCATCAGATCCCTGACCTTGGTTCTTTCCATAATCCGCTGATCAAAACCCGCCAGGGCCGATCCGGTTCCGGTCCGGGCCAGGGTTTGTACAGAGAGAATCCCAGGATGTTTTTTGAGTTCCTCCCCGTAAAGGGCCAGGCGCCTGTCACATTCTTCAACATGGAGGCCGCCCTCGAATTCAATCTGGGCATAAAGGGAATTACCGGACCCTTCTTCTTCCACATCGGCACCGCCAAAAAACAGGGCGGCGATCCCCGCCAGGCTGAACAGGCACCAGCAGAAAATCACCGGCAGGGGTTTTTGCGGAATTCCCCGTGCAAGAAAGGCAAGCCGCCGCCGGTACCAGCGACCGCAGCGGTACGGCATTCTCCCCACAGGGAGGGAGGGCTTCTTTTTGAAACGGAACGGCCCCTTCGTTTTAGAAAACAAACCCCCTCTATCCGCCGTTTTTAGAATTCCCTTCGACGCCCTAAAAGGGCTTCCCGCGGCGGCCCAGAGAAAGAGGGGAGGCAGCAGGGTTAGGGCAAAAACCATGGCGGCAAAATTAACCGAAGCAATGGCCCAGGCGGCGGAACTGATTCCCTGACTTTCCCAGACCATCAGGGGAACAAGGGCGATAACGGTGGTTACGGATCCTGAGATCAGGGGAAAAACCAAATCCTCCAGGGCCTTTTTTCCTTCGTCCATCGTGTAACAGGGGCCGAAATATTCGGCGCTGAGGATCGCCGTATCCACCGCCGCGCCGGCGCCTGCGGCAAGTCCCGCCAGAACAAGCTTGTCCAGGGATTTTCCCAAAAGGATCAACAGGGCCGCGGAGAAAAAACTTAGGGCGGGAACGGTGAGGGTGCAGATCAGGGCCATATAAAGATTCTTACCCCGCCGGGAAGAGATCAGCGCGGAAAGAAGGGCCACGGCGCAGGCCCCCTCCAAAGCCGCTCCCAAGGCGGAATTACGGGCCTTCCGTTCCTCCTCGCCACGGTCAGAAAGGACGGTAAATTCCAGGTCCCGGTGTTTAGCCAATTCCTCTTTTATCAGGGATGAAAGTTTCCCAAGGTCCGCCCCGGCGCTGCCCATAACGGCTACAAGGACCGTTTCTTTCCCGTTAAGCCGGGACCGGCTGTCATAATTCCGTTCCTGCGGCCTCACATCTGCCAGATCCCCAAGAAAGGCGCTGCGCCTTTCCCCGTTTGGCCCCCCAAGGGGGATGAAGACCCTTTGCAGCTCTTCGGCGCTTTTATAACGGCCGTCCACCACTAGGGGAATTTCCCGGCGGGGGTTGAGGAGACTTTCTCCGGCGGCGGCCCGGATACTCCCGGCAGGAAAGAGGGCGTCCTCCGACGCCAGGACTGCGGCAATATCCGGTGCAGAAATATTCCGGGCCGCCGCTTCTTCGGCCTTGAGGATAACAAGAATTTCCCCCGGGCCGGTTCCCGAGATTTCCACTTCCCCCGCCCCGGGCAGCCTTTCCAGGGCCGGTTTAACCGTTTTTTCCAGGGCCGTTCCTGGCGAAACCCCGCCGGTGGATGCGGCCGCAGCGGTCCAGACGGGAATCCGGGAATCCCCCGCGGAAGAAATTTCGGGCCGCTGGGCCGCCTCCGGCAGGGATTCATAAACCCGTTGAGCCGCTTCCCGGACCGCCTCGTAACGGCCCTTCACCCTTCCTTCAAAACGGGCGCTTACCCGAACCCTGCCGTTTTCACAAGAACTGAAGATCCTCTTGACGCCGTCTATCCCCGCCAGGGTATCCTCCAGGGGAATGGCGGCGATCCTTTCCATCTCTTCCGCGTCCATGCCGTAAAAACGCTGGGTTATGGTAAAACCCTCGTCTCCGGTAAGTTGTCCGTGCCTGGAAGGGGTATTCTTTCCCCATATCTCAATAATAAAAAAAGAGGCGGCACAGAGTCCCAGGATGATACAGAGGGCCCGCCGGGGCCGGGAAAGATCAGCCACGGTTTTTTCTGTCCAGAAAGCGGATCAGCACGGGGGGCAGGGCAAAGAGAGTAAGGGCCGTGGAAGCGATGATTCCCCCCAGCATGGCGGCGGCCATGGAGCGCTCGCCCGTTCCCGGAGGACTTACCGCCAGGGGAATCAAGGCAAAAACTGTGGTCATGGTGGTGGTCAATACGGCGCGGAAACGTTCTTTTGCCGCCTCCCGGACCATCCGCGCAGCTCCGGCGGGCCCCGGTTTTCCGGCTCCGCATTTTATGTTTTCCGCTTCCAGCTTTTCAGCGGCCAGCTCATAAAGGACCATTCCGTTATTCACGGAAAGGCCAAAGAGTACCATCAAAGCCAGTATCGAAGAAGAGTCCAGCCCTGCCCCTAAAAGAAAGAGGGCGGGCCCCGCTCCGGCCAGGGAAAAGGGAATGGCCAAAAGCAAAACCAGAGGAAGGGTGAGGGATTCAAATTCTGCGCCCATGGTTAGGTAGAGGAGGATCAGTACCAGAATAAAGGTAAGGATCAACGAAGTCCTATACCGGGCAAAGGCGGATTCATCGATCCGGCGAAGGCCCCCTTCCCGGTCCGTCATACAGAGGGATGAAAGAAAACGGGAAAGGGCCCTCTCCCTGCCCGGCAGAGGGGAAACGCCGATATAAAGGACATCGCTCCGATCCAGCCGGGCCAGAGCCGCCGGCGCTTCCCGGTATTCAAGGCGGGCGGCACTCCCCAAGAACAGAGGGCCCCCTTGACCCATGGCCAGAGGCAGTTTCTCCAGGGGGGGCAGTTCCAGGGCGGATACCTTTATTTCCAGGTTTTTTCCTTCCAGTTCCAGTCTGCCCGCCGTTATCCCCTCCGAGGCGGCATAGAGGGCACGGGACCGGGCGGCAGCGCTTATCCCTGCTTGGGCCGATGCCTCCCGGTCGGGGAAGATCCTCAGCTCGGGGCGGAAACCGGAGGGCCGTACCTCGATTCCCGCCGTATGGGGACCGGACCGGATCCGCCCTTCCACCGGGGAAAACCGGCTTTTCAGCTCTTCCCGGTTCCGGCCCGTTACTGCCAGGGACACAGAAGAAGAAAGGCCCAGGAGTTTTTCCGTCCTGTCCCGGGGCAAACGGGCCAGAGCTTCGCAGGGCACCGCCGCAAGCAGTGGACCGGCTAGTTTCAGCGCAGCAGCGGCTTTTACGGAAGGCCGCAATATACAGCGAAAGACCAAGGTTTCCCTGCGATAATCCGGGTCTGCCCTCTTTCCCCGGTCCTCTTCTTCGGACCCGGCCTTGCCAAATACCCTTTCGATCTCCGGCAGAGCCTCCAGGGCCTGCCCCAGGGGGGAAGCTCCGGCGGCTATGGTTTCCATGCTTGTCCCCGGGGCAAAGTTCAACGCTACCTCGATCTCCCGGGCTTCACCGGGACCGATAAATTCCATTGGCCTGGTGAGAAGGAAACCAAGACCCGCGGCACAGATCAGGGCCGCCCCGCCAAACAGCCGCAGGGGTCTTCGCAGGCAGCGTTCCAGAAAAAGACCATAACGGTTTCCCGAAAAACCCCTGAACGGATCCGCCGCCGTTTTCGGAACCCGGTAAAAGATTCGGAAAAGCGAAGGCAGGGCAAACTGGGAATACACCCAGCCTGCGGCGATGGAAACCACCAGGGCCGTGGAAAGATCCCCAAACAGGGCCCCCAGGGGACCGGGAAGAAAAATAACGGGAACAAAAACCACAGCGGTAGTAAGGGTTCCCCCAAAGCTTGAAGCGGCCACCGAACCGGCGGCGGCGGCCAGTTCTTTGGAGGAAGGCCGTTTTTTCCCCGTCCCAAAAGCCCGGTGCAGCAAATCCAGGATAATCACCGATGTGTCCGACACAAGACCTATCCCAAGGGCTATGCCGGAAAGACTCATATTGTTCAGGGATCTTCCCCCGGCCGCCAAAACAGTCAGGGAGGCCGCCATAGCCGCCGGGAGGGAAAGCCCTGCCAAAAGGCCGCAGCGAAAATCCCCCAGGGTAAAAAAAAGTACCCCCATAACAGCGGCTGTTCCAAGGCCCGCGGAAACAAGCAGCTGCCGTATCCCCGGCAGGATGGAGACGGAATCATCGTAAAGGAGGACGATCTCCGCTTCCCGGGAAAAGGCGGCCTCCGCCTCTGCCAGAACTTTTTTTACCTCCCGGGACAGCTTGACCGGATCAGCGCCTGGACGGCGGTATACCTCCAGGGCCGCATATTCCGCGCTTTTTCCGCCGGAAACGGCAATAAAGAGGCTTTCCCGCTTTGCCGGTGAACGGCGCAGGGTCCCCAGATCCCCGATCCGGAAGGGGCCGCTTTGGGAAGGGAGGATCATGCTTTCAAGCTCTTCCTCCGTTTCAGGCCGGCCCCTGCTAATTACCACCAGTTCCCGGTCGCCTTCCCGGGCGTTCCCTGCGGGTATGTTGGCGGTTTCCGAGGCCAGAATTTCCGCCAGCGCTGCGGGCGGCAGTCCCCGCGTCAGCGCCCGGGGAAGATCAACCTTGATTTCCAGTTCCTCCCTTTCCCCCCCGGAAAGGATCACCGTTCCTACCCCGTCAATGCGGCGGAGCAGGGACTTGATCTCATATTCCGCCAGGTTCCGGGCGAAGGCGCCTCCCAGGGGTGAACGGATCGCCGCGATAATCTGGGGTTCCTCAGAAGGGTCGCCGGGGATTACCGTTGGCTTAACTACCCCCTGGGGCAGGCTGGGATAGACGGCGTCAATGGCTTCCCTAACCAACACCGAAGCCGCGCCGCTGTCAGCGCCCCAGTGAAAGTCCAGTACCGTTACCGAAGCGCCGTCCCGGGAAATACTCCGCATCCGCTCAAGGCCCTTAACGGAAGACAGGGCATCTTCGACGGGGATGGTGATCACCTGACGTATGTCTTCGGCCCCCAAGCCCGGATAGAGGGTTTCCACCGTTACCCGGGGAAAAGGAAATTCCGGCAGCCGCCGGAGGGGAAGTACTGAAAGGGAAAACATTCCCCCCAGAAAAAGAGCGGCAAGAAAAACCATCACCGTTACGGGCCTGCGGATACAGAGTTCTATAAAAGCTTCCATGGGCAGTCCCCCTCTCTCACTTCAGCAGGAGAATACGAAAATGTTCCTCGCTTTTGTTTCCCAGGCTGTCCTCTAAGCCCGGCCGGACCTCGAAGGTAACAAGCCCTGAAGCAGGACGGTTGGTTACCAGCACGGCGATCTCCACCCGGCAGAGATCTTCCCAGCCCGGGACGGGGGAAAATGTGAAAGGCGCAAGTCCCATCTCCCGGGGAGAAAGGATCACGGCGCCGTTGGTGGCGCTTACCGAAAACAGGTTCATCAGGGAAATTACATTTATGGAAGCTCCCGGAGCTGTTTCAAAGTAGAGTTCCATCCGGGCGGGAATTTGCCGGTCAAAGACATAATGGTTTTCCGCCAGGAACAGGGTTCTAAAGATCTCCCCGGAGGTATAACGTTCCAAATCCTCCGGATCCGCCGTACCGGGGACGCGGGGAAATCGCATCCCCCTTAGTACGGGAGGTTTGGAGGCAGTCCCATCGGCCTTGATCCGCCAGGATATTCTTTCTTCCAGGGTGTTGCCGGCCCTGTCCCGCACGTCCTTCCCCAGGATGATAACCAGGGAACCGCCGCTGGGGGGAGGATCGGAAAAACGGAATACCACAGTTTCCGCATAGCCCGGCGGCGTTTCCAGGACTATTCCCAGGGCAGGCTCACAGTTCAGGGCCGCGGCTGCCGAAGAAACATCCACCGGTTCTGAAAAAGCCAGGGCCAGCCGGTAATTTCTTTCCCAGCGGGAGTTTTCTCCTTCACCTGGGATGAGAGTCAAGACCGCGGTTCCTGCGGCATCCAGGGCGCAGGCGGACAGCAGTTCCGGCCGCCGCCGGTCAAGACCCGCGGAAAAGTGGAGGACATACTCCCGGCCCGTTTCCACCCCTGAAAAATCCGCGAGGGCTGTCCCCGCGGTAAGACGATACTCCCTGCCGGTGATCCAGTTTTCCGCTGGAGTAAACACTGCCCGGCGGCCCTCTTCTTCCAGGGACCACACTCCCTGGACCGCCGGAGAAAAGGTAAGATGCCTCAGGGAACTTCTGTCCAGGGACCGGGAAAAGAGAAGTTCCACCCTTTCCCGTTCTCCGGCTAATACGCCCCCCTCACCGGGGAACGTACCGGTCAGGAGAGGCCGGAGCTTTTCTTTTCTGGTGCTGAAGGCCGCCTCAAACTGCCGTTCCAGGGAAAGGCCCTTGGTATCCTGGGCGCCAGTTTTAAGGACAATAAGGTAATCCCTGTCCGCTTCCAGGGGAGCGGCAGGGCTGAAGACCATCCGTTTCCCCTTCCATAAAAAATGACCCGGTACTACCCGTGCATTTTCGCTGAGGGAAAAAGCTTGTTCGGCGCTCACCTCGTCAGGATCCAGGGAAAAAAGCAGGGACACCTCCGCAGAAGCGGGATCATGAACGCCTTCGCCGGGACTCCAGCCGGCTACCCCAAAGGCTTCGTTCCTGAGGATATTGCAGGAACAAAGCAAAAAAAGGGAGAGCAACGCCGCAGCGAACTTTCCGGCGGACCCTTGACAGGGCCGGGTTTCTTTGCCGCTCTGGTTAATCATGGAAGAACCTCGATAATAAAAAATAGATCCTCCTTCAGGAAGGATCCGCCGCCGGAAATACCGCCCCGGCCGCCGGGAATCGTCAGCCGGTAGTAATGGGTTTCCCCGGGGATGCTTCTTTCAATGCCTTCCCATTGGAGGTCTACCGTATCGGCGGACCACCAGCGGACCGAACGGAGGCCGGCGGGCTTAAGGTTTTTCGGAAAGAAGGGTTCCAGGCGCAGGGCCAGCGCGGCGGCGGCCTGTGAGGGGGTATCCATGACCAGGGAAAACCGCAGGGTCAGAGTAAGGATCCCCTCCGCTCCATGGATCTGTGCAGGGTATATATTCCCCTGAACCGGCGCCGGCCGCCCCGTGTCCAGGGAAAGGATCCGCAGATAAGGAATATCCGGGATAAACGAAAGAAAGAATTCCCTTTCCATTTTAAGGCCCCCCATGTCCCGGCTGTCCGGTGATACGTAAAGGGTATAAGTCTTTTCCGGTTCCGGATCTCTATTCGGAACAAAGACAATACAGTCAGGGGAGAGCATTTCGGCACTTCCCGGCAGGGGAGGATCGAAGCGGATATTTCTCAGCGCCGATTCATCCATCGCCTTGGTGAATTCAATCCCCACAGCCTGGCCTGAACCAAGACCGGTTTCCATGGGAAGGCCGGTTTTGATCCACCGTAACCCGGAAGAAGGATCCCCCCTTATCAGGGGATAGACCCCTTTTACCCCGGGAAGCATCCGGTCCGCATCGGTAACAAAACGGCCCTCCACCTCCTTCCCTAGGGGAACACCGTTTTTACCCCTGGCCTTGCCTCCAAGGTTCCACCGGTATACCACCCAGGGGTTGAGATTTTTTTGGGGATGAATCTCCACCGTTCTGTCTTCATCAAACCAGCGAATTTCCCGTTCGCCGGATCCCTCAATGGCAATGGCATCGGCGGTACTTTGCCGGTCCATGGGCTGGGAAAAAACAATCCGTAAAAAGGCTCCTTCCCCGGAATTTACCCCCACCGAAGCGCCGTTGGGGGGTGAAAACCCCAGAACAAAAGGGGCCGCCTCCCGGGAAAGGACGTAAAAGGGTATGTCCCGAAAAACCCTTTCTTCCCTGCCATCCAGGGCGTACAGGGTTCCCGCAATACTCAGGGTATACCTGACCCCGGGAAGCCAGGGTTCCAGGGGGGAAAAGGCTAGTTCATTTCCCCGCCAGATCAGATCCCCCTGGACATTTCCGCCGGTAAAAGTAGCGGATAGGACCTTTTGGGTTTCCAGCCTGTCCATGGCTGTAGAAAAGTGGATGCGGAGGGCCGAGGTTGTCTCCGGGAGGATCATATTTTTCCCCGCCGGATAGGTACTAAAGCCGATGGGTTCCAGGTTAACGAAGGCGCAGCGGGAAAAGAAAAGGATCCCCAAAAGAAAAATACCCCTGTACAGCCTTAAAGGCATGGGTCCGCGGGGTATTCTTTTCTCTGGATCATACCCGGGTATAACCTGAAGAACCCGAAATGGTCCGCTATTCCTCCGGTACAACACGGGTTCCCTCCTTAATGGAAACGTCCGGCCTAAGAATCGCCGCTTCGCCGGCCCTTAAACCGGAAAGGATCTCCCGGTCTTCCCCGGCGGCAGCGCCGAAACGAACCTGCCGTTCCGAAGCCATTCCCTGGCTGACCACAAAGACTGTTCCCCCATCGTTTTTCCGGTTTACCAGGGCCCCTTCGGGGATCAGCACCGCTTCCCGTTCCCCGCCGAGTTTTACTTTTACCCGGGCGAACATGCCAGGCTTAAGTTTTTCCTCCCCCCCGGCAAGAGCCTCCGGGGGGATCAATACCCGGACGGTAAAGGTAAAGGATTGGCTGTCCGCCTGGGGAGCCACCAGATCCACGGTTCCCTCACAGGAAAACTCCGCCCCGTCTATGCTTACCCCGGCGCTCATCCCCCTGCGGATCCGTAGAGCGTCCTGTTCCCGAAGGGAAAAGATCACATAGAGAGAACCGGTATCGATCAGGGTGAGTATTTTATCTTCTTTTTTTGCCCGCTCCCCCTCTTCCAGATACCGGGCTCCCACGGTACCCGCGGCAGGGCTGTAAACCACTAATTCTCTTTGGGCTATCCGCACCGATTCCAATTCTTTCCGGGCCGCCTCAAGCTGAGCCTCCGCTGCCTCCGCTTCCGCCCGGAGGGTGGAAACGGAAAGCCTGATCAGGGCGGTCCGGCGGTCCGCTTCGGAGGCAAATCCTTCCGGGGGAAAAAGTCCCGCCGCGGCCAGATCCCTGTCCCGGAGGCCCACGGTACGGATCTCCAGATCCCGTTCCATAAGCCGGAACTGCTCTTCCGCCCCGGCAAGGCCGAAACGTCCGTCCCGGATTGCCTCATCACTTAAGCCGCCGGCAGCATGGAGGATTTCCTGATCTGCCTGTTTCCGCCGCTGTTCATCCAGGTTTTTTTTCGCCAGGGTTAGCTCCACCTGGGTCCTGACCACGCTTAAAATCTCCGCCTCGGCGTTAAATTCTCCCTCCAGCAGCCGGGACCGGGCAAGTTTAAGGGCCGCCCTTGCCTGAGAAAGGGCGTTTTCCGCCCTGCCCACGGCAAGCTCTATCTGGGGGTTTTCCAGGACGGCGACCCGGGCGCCCAGGGGAACCGTGTCTCCCTCGCGGTAGTAGAGCCTCCGGATAAGCCCTTCCTGGGAAACGGCGATATCCACCTTAGTAAGGAATGAAAGGGAACCAAAACCGGACACTTCCTCTTCCAGCCGCCGGTTTTCCGCCAGGACCAGCTTTACCCGGGGCAGATAGGCCCCGGAAGAAGCCTGGGCTTTTCCGCAGGAAAGGAAGCACATTCCTAAACCCAGAAAAACAAGAAGGGCCGCAAAAAAACGGATTCTCCGCGGGAATAGATTTTCGCTATTCATATTAGAACTCCTCGTTACAAGTTTTTTCCCGTCCCCGCCGGAGGACAAAATCCCCCAGGGTTCCCGGCGGCAGATCAATAAACCGTTCTAGGGCCCTTTCCGCCTCCAGCAAGGCCGCTGCCGCCTGTGCCGCGGCCGCTTCCTTTTGTTCATACCCAAGCCTTTCTTCCATTAATTCAATCCGGGTGATCCGCCCCAGCCCAAGAAGCAGTTCCCGCAGGCGGTATTTTTCCGATGCCAGGGCAAGGGATTCCATCGCCAGGACCCGGCGGCGTTCGGTCTGGGCCAGGCTCCTGGTCAGCATCGCCGCCTCCCGGCGGATTCTGTCCAGAACCCGGCGGTAATTTTCCCTTTCCAAAACCAGGGCCAAACCCGCCTGCTTCGCGTTAAACCCCGCCGCAGGATCCGGCAGGGGACTAAAGGACTGCTGAAACCGGGCGCTGGCGTCGTGGGGAGCTTCCCGTCCGGCGGATCCTCCCGAGGCGGCGCTGAACCAGGGGGAAGAAAAATTCACTGAAAACCCAAAGGTCCAACTGTACCGGGTAAGGGGATAACGCTGACCGCTTAAGGAAAAGCCCGCCGTGGCCTTTACCGTGGGAATCCATGCACGGGAAGCAAATTTCGCCTCCGTTTCCTTTCGCGTGATCGAAAGCAGAGCCCGGCCCAGATCGGGGTTTCCACCCAAGGCGGCGTTCAGGACGGCCTCTTCCGGAGGAACCACGGCGGAACGGCCGGTGTCTATCCTTTCTGCCAGTTCGGGCATTTCATCCAGTCCCAGAAGATCCGTAAACTGCCGTTCCTGTTCTTCCGCCTGCATCAAAAGGGTTTCCAGTTCTAGTTCCCCTTCCCTCAGGGTGATCTTTGCCTGGACAAGATCCAGAGGGAGGGCCAGACCCAGGACCAGTTCCTCCTCCAGGATCCTCCGTTGTTCTGCCAGGGAGCGGAGAGATCCCTGCCGGATGGCGATGATCATCCGGGAAAGGAGGATCTGTCTGTATGCGGAAAGGGCGGATTCCATCAACTCCGATTCATTCCGCCTTATTTCTTCCGCCATCAGAAAAAGTTCCGCCCTTTCAATGTTTCTTGCCGCTCCGGTTCTTCCTCCGTCAAAGGCAAGCTGCTCCGCGCTTACCGTATAGGTTTTGGCAAAGGAGTCGGCACTGATCAGAGAAAGCCGGTCATCCTCGGAAACGGTAAAGGTGATCTGGGGCAGATAAGAACGGAGGGACAGCATCCATGCCCCTTCCCGCAGGGATCTCCGGGCCCGGGCAGCCCGGAGATCCGGAGAAGCCGCTGCCGCAAGCCGCCCCGCTTCTCCAAAGCCGATTGGCCGCCGGGGCGTTTCACCAGCCCAGCGGGAGGGCTTATCCGCTTCCTGGGAAGCCAGCAAACAATTTCCCGCCAGGGAAAAACATACCACCAGGGCGCCCAGGATTTTCATCATCCTATCCGGGCAGGGCCCTTAAAGCCCTGGACAGAGCCCGCCTGAGCAGATCGTACAGAACCTTGGACGACGAAAGGCTTTTGCTTCCCAGGAGTACCGCCTTTCCCGCCGCCAGGGGAGGATCCCCTTCGGGAACGCCGCTTTTCCATATCAAAATTTCTGCCGAAAGGGACCGGCGGGTTTTCCACCCTTCCGTATACTCCCGTTCAACAAGAAAGGACTCCACCCTGTACCCGGGAATGGAAAGGCCGTTCTCTTCCGGCATTCTGGCTTTCCCGGCATAGCCCTCTTCCGCCAGCAGCAGGGGCAAAAGCCGCTCAACCTCTGCTTCCACCGAATCCCGGCCGGCGGTTTTGTCTACCCGAATCTTTCCCGGTTCCATCCTCCCCTTTTCTTCCCGAACCCCGGAAGGCCAGCCTTTGACGGAAGGATATATCCCCAGGCTTGAACAGGCAACCAGTCCCGGTCCTCCAACAAGACACAGGACGGCGATCTGTACCGGGATGATCTTCCCCGCGAAGATTTTCATTGCGGCGGCGTTCATTGATTCCTCCCTCCGGCCTGTTCCGCCGGGCTGGAAATCCGGCCTTCCGAAGCGCCGATTATCCGGCGCAGGTCGCCGATACCCCGGCCCAGGGAGGCATTCCAGGGGAGGAGGATCTCGGCCCGGCGGAGATCCTCCAGGGCGCCGCCGCCGTTGCCCGCGATCCAGCGGAGTTTCGCCCGGTCGATATAGACCAGGGCTGTTTCGGCAGAGGCCTCCACGGCCCTGTCCAATAAAGCGGCGGCGTCTTCCGCGTCTCCCCGCCGGGCCGCCAGATCCGATGCAAGCCGCAGGGCCCGGATCTCCTGGGGATTGTTCCTAAGTACATCCTCAATTAAAATCCGGGCCTCCCCTTCCTTTTCCTGCTCCCGGAGGATCCGGGCAAGAAAGAGGGCGGCCTCTCCGGATCCCGGATTACGACGCAGAACCCGGCGCAGCAGTGGTTCCGCTTCTCCAGGCCGGTTGTCAAAGTAAAGCGCCTTGGCCCGCAGCGTCAGGGCCGGGGAAAATCCCTCCACTTCCTTCAGCAGATCGGAGGCTTCCTGGAAACGGCCCTGGGCATAGGCGGCGGCGGAGCGGCTGTAAAGGAGCAGGGTTTTTTCATCCGCCCTGTCCGTCCTGCAGGAATTGAAAAAAACCGGAACCGTCAGCAAAACCAGAACGGCTGCGGGGATCTTCCCTGGGACTTTCATCATCACCCCCGGGAAATGAAAAGAAGCCGTTCCGCCAGGCGGCCCCCGGCTCTGGCCGCCTCCTTGACATACCAGTCCCTGAAGGATCCCTCCGAAGCCAGGGAGCGCATGGCCCCGGCGGCGTAGAGGGTAGAGGGATTGTCCGGCAGAGCCGCCAAGGGCAGGAGATCCGAGAGGACTCCGGGATTTTTCAGATTCAGGGCCAGGGCGATAATCGATTCAATTTCCCGCCGGGTCCGGATCGCAAAAGCATCGGCGGCCTTTAAGCCCAGGGCTTCCGCGAGGATCCCCCGGCATTCGGCGGCATAGGGGCCTTCCGGGGCCAGGTTGATGCACCGTTCCGCATAGGAAGCGGCGGCGGCGGGTGAGTTCCAAAGGCCGCAGGCCGCCCTGGCGGCGTAGTACCAGTAGCCGGGAAAGGATTCGTACCGGGCCCTGATTGACCCATAGGCGGACCGGCTTTCGATCCGGAATTCCCCCTGTTCCATACCGCAGACCAAAATCATCCACCGGGAATACGAATCGTCTCCGGTTCCGCCGTAGATCTCCCTAAGGGGTGCTTCCGCTTCCTTCCACCGTCCCTCAAAGAAAGCCAGAATGGCCCGGACCGCCCCGGCGGTTTGTTCCCGCGCTTCGGGGCCGAAGAGGGCGGCGCCTTCTTCGGTGAGCAGTTTACCAAGCCCGTCCGCAATGGCCTCCCTGGTTACCCCGCCGTTTCCCAGGGAATAGGCCCAGAAAAGTTCCTTGAACACCGCCAATACCGCCCCGGCATAGTCCCCGGCTTTTTCCCGAAGATTCGATTCCGTCAGCCCCATCCCTGGTACAAAAGGGCCGGATCGTTCCAGTTCCGCCAGTTCTTCCAGGACCGCCGGTACATCTCCGGAAACCCCTTCACCGAAGGTGGAGGCTCCTTCCCTTTCACCTGTTTTCCCCATGGGGGAGTCAAAGGTCCGGGACGCCTTTCGGGTATCCCGGAGGATTTCAGATTTTTCAGACAGAGATTGTTTCCCGGCGCAGGAAAGGATCAGGGCCGAAACAAGGACAGCCGTGGACGCTTTGAACATAGACACTCCTTTGCGATTCCGGATCGCGGGTTTTCCCCCTATCATTACCCCATAGGGAAAAAGGAATGTCCTTTGCTTTAAGGAATTATAAAAAAACTGAAGGTTTGCACATTTTTATTCGTGCCGAAGGGGTTTAGTACCCAAGAACCCGCTTGCACAGGGGAACTTCAGGGCGAAGTATTTGATTTTGGATAGATCCATCGGACCTGGCCGGAAACCCGGACGGTTCCCTCACCGTCCCCATTACAGGCCATGGCGGCATAAAAGGATGTCCTACTGGCTTACAAATTCAGCGCCCCGCTGGCGCTTGACTTCCAGCGAAGACAGGGCCAGGTAAAGATAGGGGTAGCCCTCTTCTTCGTAGAAGGCGACCTTTCCCACCGCTTCCACCCATACTTCCGGTTTGGGGTAGCGGTGCCCCGCCGCCAGGGGAGCGGCGCTGTTAAGCCCGGCGGCCTCGGGCCAGCTTACCTCAAAGCCCACGCTGCCGTCGTTGCCGCAGCAGCCCGGACCGTTACGGAGGACAAAGCAAAAGGTCCGGCTCAGATCCACATAGCTGTCGGTTCTAAAAATTCCCTCCAGCTTGATCGTCCTCCCCAGATAATCTTCCGGGTTTAGGTAAACATCGTTGGTCTGGGCGATAAACATTTTTTCCTGTATTTCGATGATGTCCCCCGCCGCCGCAGCAACGCCGGAACCCTCCGCAAAGGCCGCAGGGGGCGGACCCAGCGTCAGTACATTGACAGCGCTGTCCGTTCCCGCCCCGCCGTCCGCCGCGTTGCCCGCCCCGCCGCCTGACTGAACAAAGGCCGCCTTTTCCCCGTCGCTCAGGGTTACCGACCGGGTTCCAGCGGCGTTCTTCGGGGTGTTCAATACCGGCCCTTTGGCGCAGCTTCCCAGGGCCAGGGCGGCAAAAAGCGCCGAAGCGGCCAGGGCCTTCCGGCGGGAATTCCGCAGGGCTCCCAGAACCGAAAAAACGGCAAAGACCGCCAGGTTGCAGAGAACCACGCTGGCCCCCGTGGGGGTGGCGAAAACATAGGAGAGGACCACCCCGGCGAGAAAGCAGGACACCGACACCAGGGCTGAGGATACCGTAACGGCCCGGAAACTTTTAAAGAACCGCATGGACGACAGGGCGGGAAAGATGATGAGGCTTGAAATGAGGAGGGCCCCCATCATCCTCATCCCCAGGACGATGGTCAGCGCCGTCAGGAGGGCGATGATCATATTGTAGAGCCCCGCCCGGACGCCGGTGGCCCGGGCAAAGTTTTCGTCAAAGGTAACGGCAAAAATTTTGTTGTAGAACACCACAAAGAGAACCAGCACCGCCGCTGAAAGGCCCACGCTGAGCCTCACATCGGCCTTGCTCATGGCGAGGATACTGCCAAAGAGGTAGTTGCAGACATCGGTATTCATCCCCGTGGTCATGGAGATCACCGTAACCCCTATGGCCAGGGCCCCGGTAGAAAAGAGGGCGATGGCGGCGTCTCCCCGGATTTTGGAATGTTCGCTGAGCCGGAGAAGAAAAAAGGCCGAGGCGGCCACCACGGGGAGGGACACCGTAAGGGGGGCGGCGGAAAGGGCCGTGGCAATCGCCAGGGCGGCAAAGCCCACATGAGAAAGGCCGTCGCCGATCATCGAGTAACGCTTGAGAACCAGGCTTACCCCCAAAAGGCTGGCGCAGAGGGAAACCAAAAAACCCACGATCACCGCCCGGACAATAAACGCAAAGGAAAACATGCTGACAAGGGTATCGATTACCGCCACTACCTTCCTCCCTGTAAAAAGATACGCCCCGGTTCCGATTCCCGGTACGCCCGGGGGCCGCCAAAAAAGAGCTGCCTTCCCGCCAGATGAAGTATTTTTCCGGAGGAGGGATTCTCCTCAATAAAACGCAGGGCCCCTTCGATATCGTGGGACACCATGAGGATCGTGATCCCCCGTTCCGTGTTGAGTTTTTCCAGGATCCGGTAGAGATCGTTTTGTACCACCGGGTCCAGCCCCGAAGCGGGCTCGTCCAGCAAGAGGAGTTTTCCCGAAGCGCAGAGGGCCCTGGCAAGGAGCACCCGCCGCCGCTGTCCCCCGGACAGTTCCCGGAAACAGCGGCGGCGAAGGGGAGCGAGATCCAGCAGTTCCAGGGCTTCTTCCGCCGCCGCCCTGTCCGCCCCGGTGTAGAAGGGGGCCAGCCCCTTTTTGTTCTGCCGTCCCGAAAGGATCACCTCATGGACCGCCGCGGGAAAATCCTTCTGTACGGGGCTTTCCTGGGGAAGGTACCCGGTATCCCCCGGCCCAAAGCCGTTCACGACCCGCCCTTCCATGACGGGGATAAGCCCCAAAAGGCCCTTGAGGAGGGTGCTTTTTCCCGAACCGTTTTCTCCCGCCACGCAGAGCCGTTCCCCCGCCGCCAGGGAAAAGCTCAGGCCCGAAAGAACCGCCCGGCCCTCATAACCCAGGGAGAGGTTTTCGCAGGACAATACCGGGGGTTCGATATGTTCGGGATGATTTTTACGATCCTTCATTATAACTGAAATCGTAGCAAAAAAATAAAAAAATGTCAATAAAAATGAAAATGAAACCCATTTTCATATTGACAAAAAAGCCGGGCCGGGGTATGGTCTTTTTATGGAACGGTCATCCACCTACCAAACCCGCCAGGGGGAACAGATCCTGGACTACCTCGCTTCGCTGGGGGGGGCCCATGTAACCGCCCAGGGAATCGCCGGACACTTTGAGGGACAAAAGCCCCCCGTCGGCAAAACCACCGTCTACCGGCATCTGGAAAAACTGGTGGAATCAGGTCTAGTCCGCCGCTATGTTCTTGAAGGAGCCAGCGCCTGCTACCAGTATGTGGAAAACGGTACGGGGTGCGGAAATCACTTTCACCTTAAATGCGAAGGCTGCGGGGAACTTATTCACCTGGACTGCGATGTCCTGGACGGCGTGGCCCTCCACGTCAGACGGGCCCATCGCTTTACCATAAATCCCCTCAGGACGGTTTTTTACGGCCTCTGCGGAACGTGCCGCAAAAAAACCGCCGGGGAAAAACAACAACGGAGGATCACATGAATCGCTCACAACACACACATCGGCCCGGCCCGGCGGCCCGGCCCGGCGCAACGGCCTACCGGGACCCGGCGGCGCTTTTCGTTCTTTTGGTTTTGGCGCTGCCCCTTCTGGCGGCCTGCGGGGGCCCGAAAAAACCCGCCCGGGGAGAGGGGATCAGCGTGGTTGCCACGATCTTTCCGCCCTGGGATTT
>JAITHE010000064.1 GCA_031280125.1 Treponema sp. | reverse complement strand
TGATGACCGTCATATACGCTCCTTATATAACGCCCTTCCGCGGGCGTTTCATTGTACTATTCATCTAATACAATCATAAATGTACTAGTTCAATGAGTCAAGTGATTTTTTGAAAAAAGTGAAAAACCGGAAGATAAAAGAAGAACCCAGGATTTTTACCTTATTTTTTATCAGGATGAGCCATTTTGTGGTATACTGCGGGAAGGTTGTCAACCTGTTTTTATGTTATCTCTTCCAGAAAAAGCAGGAGGGTTTTATGATTTCTTTTATCATCGGCGTTGCAGCGCTGATCCTGGGATACCTGGTCTACGGCAAAATCGCGGAAAAAATCTTCGTGGTTAAGCCCGGGGCAAAAACTCCGGCGCTGCGGCTCAGTGACGGCGTGGACTTTGTCCCCATGGACTGGAAAAAGACGGTTCTGATTCAGCTCCTCAACATAGCCGGTACGGGACCCATTTTTGGAGCCATCGCCGGGGCTCTCTTTGGGCCGGCGGCCTTTGCCTGGATTGTGTTTGGCTGTATCTTTGCCGGAGCGGTCCACGACTATTTCTGCGGCATGTTGTCGGTCCGGCACGACGGGGCCAGCATTTCCGAAATTGTTGGCAAGTACCTGGGCAGGGGCCCGCTCTACATTATGCGGGTTTTCTCGGTGGTGCTTCTTATCTTTGTGGGGGTTGTTTTTGTAACCACCCCCGCCCAGGTGCTGCGTACCATGTTCGCCCCGGAAAGCGTTACCTTCTATTACATTGTACTTGCGGCGATCATCGCCTACTACATTCTGGCAACCCTGTTGCCCATCGACAAACTGATCGGCCGGATCTACCCGGTCTTCGGCGCCTGTCTCCTTATCATGGCCGTTGGGCTTACGGTGATGATGTTTGTTTCCGGCGAAATCACCCGGATCCCCGAATTTTCCTTGGTAAACCTCCGGCCCGACAAGGGGTCCAACATCATGGCCCACATCTTCCCCTTCCTCTTTATCACCATCGCCTGCGGGGCCATTTCGGGTTTCCACGCCACCCAGTCCCCCATGATGGCCCGGTGCCTTAAAAACGAAGCCGAAGGCCGCAAAGTTTTCTATCTGGCCATGATTCTGGAAGGGATCATCGCCATGATCTGGGCGGCGGTAACCATGGCCCACTTTAACGTGGTGGGAGCGGAAACCGCGGTGGCCGCCCCGGTGATCGTTACCAAATCTTCCACGGACTACATGGGCCTGGTGGGGGGAATTCTCGCGGTTTTCGGCGTGGTGGCCTGTCCCATCACTTCCGGAGATACGGCCTTCAGGAGTGCCCGGCTGACCATTGCCGACGGCTTAAAGTTTGATCAGCGGCCCATAAAAAACCGGCTGGCGGTGGCCCTGCCCCTCTTTGCCGTGGGAATTCTGCTGGTCCTCTTTTCCCTTTCCAGCACCAAGAACTTTAACATTATTTGGCGCTACTTTGCCTGGTCCAACCAGACCCTGGCCACTATCGGCCTCTGGGCGGCATCGGCCTACCTGGCAAAAACGGGAAAGAACTACTGGATTACCCTGGTCCCCGCGGCGTTTATGACCGTGGTGGTAACATCCTACTTCTTTACCGCCAATGAATGTTTAGGCCCCCTGGTTACCGGGATCACCGGAAGTGCCAACGCCACCTACACCGTGGGAATCGTCATAGGCCTGGCCCTCTCGCTGCTGCTGCTCCTGCTCTTTGTGCCCCTCATAGGCGTAAAACAGAAAAACAGCGTCAAGGATTGATGACGGACGAAACATACGGTTTTTAGATACCGCTCTTGCAAAACTAAAGTTTTGCAAGAGCCTTTATTTGTGCCAAAAAAGGGGTTTAATACCCTGCCCTTTAGAACGGTTAAAATCATGGTTTCCCCTTCGACGGAAATCACTGTTCCCTGCTCTTCCACAGGGTTCAGCATAGACGGGAAACCCGGTCATGAAAGATGCTCCGCCAGCATGGCCGCTCCGATAAGCCCCGCATCGCCGCCGAATTGGGCGCTCCGCAGGCACAGGTACTCCGGGCGGATCATATAGCGTTTGGCCCGGGCTTCCACCAGCGCCAAAAGGACCGGACTGCGGAGGGCGATGGACCCGCCGAAGACAAAAATATCCGGGTCCGCTACACAGGCGATGTTGCCGATACCCCTGGCCAGGTTGTCGGCACAGCGTTCAACGATGGCCGCGGCCCGGGGGTCCTTTTCCTTGAGGTAAAGCTCTTCATAAAGTTCCTTGGCGTCCACGGGCCGGCCAAAGGCTTCCGTCCCCTGCCGGGCCAGAGCGTCGCCGCCGCACATTTCGTTTAGGGAGCCGGGGTTTGCCCCCCGGTGGCAGTAGGGGTCCTCGCAGACCATGAGGTTATACACC
The DNA here is from genome assembly GCA_031280125.1 of Treponema sp. Classification (GTDB taxonomy): domain Bacteria; phylum Spirochaetota; class Spirochaetia; order Treponematales; family Breznakiellaceae; genus JAITHE01. The sequence continues at coordinate 5,564 of JAITHE010000064.1, read as the reverse complement.
TCCGCGGCGGCGCTGTGGGCTCCGGTTACCAGTTCTCCCCGGTAAATGTAAGCTCCCCCCACGCCGGTGGATACGGTGATGTAAAACACCGACTCGCAGCCCCGCCCCGCCCCCAGGCGGGCCTCCGCCAAGCCCGCAGCGTTGGCGTCGTTGGTCAGCGCCGCGGGGAAGCCGGTTTTTTCTTCAAAGTAGCGGACGATTTCAAAATCGTTCCAGCCGTAAAGGTTTGGGGGATTAAGGATCTTCCCCAGGCGAAAGTCCAGAGGACCGGGACAGCCCATGCCTATTCCCCGGACAGGGCCGCCGTCGGCGGGGCGGCTGCCACCCGCAGGCCGGTCTTCGGCTTTTGCGGTATTGATAAAGGCGGTTATCTTTTCCAGATTTGTTTCGGCGCTGAGGCTCCGGTTGTTGGGGAATTCCACCCTGTGGAGGATCGTATAATTATCGTCAAAGAGAGCGGCCCGGATCTGGGTTCCGCCGATGTCGACACCGAATACCATTAGATCACTTCCTTTACGCCGGCCCTCCGGGCCGTTTCGCGGAAGGCCTCCATCGTTTCCTTGTCGTAGGGAGCGGGGTTAGAAGCAAAACAGTAGTCCCTTCCGGTCAGCGCATATTTTCCCGCCGCCAAAGGATTATAATTCAAAAGCTCGTACCGCGCCAGTGGATAAAGACCGGCGAGAAAGGAGGAGACGGCGGCGATATTTTCTTCCGTGGCTGTAAAACCGGGAATCAGAGGGGTACGGATGATCACCTTTGGGGCATGGGGGCCGAGGAGAAGGAAGCGAATATTGTCCAGGATGAGGGCGTTGGGAACCCCCGCGGCCCTGCGGTGCCCTTCCGCATCCATGATCTTGCAGTCCGCAAAGATCGTGTCCGAAAGGGCGGCGATCCGTTCCACCGTCTCCGGGGGAACAAAGAGGGAACTTTCCACCGCTGTATGAAACCCCGCCTTCCGGGCGGCAGCCAAAATCTCCGCGGCAAATTCCCCCTGGGCCAGGGGCTCCCCGCCGGAAAGGGTGATCCCCCCGCCGCGGCGGTAGAACGCCGCGTCCTTTTCCAGTTCCGCCATAACGGCGGACGCTTTCATGATTCGACCGTCCATGCGGAGCGCTCCCGCGGGGCAGAGGTCAATTGTTTTTTGAACCGCTTCGGCTGAAACAGCGGCGGTCCCTGCGTTCCGGACAAAGGCTGCGGGATCTTTGCAGGCCCCGCAGTGAATACAGTTTTGGGAAAACCAGAAGGGCCGGATTTCCCCTTCAAGGCCCTCGGGGTTTTGACACCATCTGCAGCGCAGGGGACAACCCTTGAGGAACACCGTGGTCCTGATCCCTTCGCCGTCGTGGGTGGAAAAACGGCGGATGTCGAAGACCGCCCCCTCCGCATCGTTCTTCAATCGTTCATCCGGTTAAGCCTTCAACATTCATCGCTGCCGTTTTGCTTTACAGGGCCCCATAGCTGGTCCGGGCGATGATCTCTTCCTGAAGCTCCCCCGCCAGCTCGGTAAAGTAGGCGGTATAACCGGCCACACGGACAGTCAGGCTCCGGTACTGTTCCGGGTTTTTCCGGGCCGCCTCCAGGTCTTCCCGGCGGAGTACGTTAAACTGAATATGGGGAATTTCCAGATCCACAAAAGTCCGGAGAAAAAGGCCGAATTTTTCCACCCCCCCAAGGCTGGTAAAAAATTCCGGCAGAAACTTCATGTTGAGGAGACCGCCGTTGGAAGCCAGGAATTTATCCAGTTTAGAAACCGACTTAAGCACCGCCGTGGGTCCCGCCTCGTCCCTGCCGTACATGGGCGACATGCCGCCGTCCGCCAGGGGGGTTCCCGCCAGCCGTCCGTCCGGGGAGGCCCCCACCATCTCCCCCATGGGCACATGGGCGGAAACGGTATACATCCCCGTATGGTAGGGACCGCCCCGGTAGTTGGTATAGGTCTCCAGCCTGCGGCGGAAAGAGGCGGCCCATTTGGCCCCCAGCTCGTCCACCCAGTCAACATCGTTACCGTACTTGGGAACCTTCCGCAGTATTCGCTGCCGAAGCACTTCGCTGCCCTTAAAGTTTGCCTCCAGGGCGGCAAGGAATTCCGCCCCGCTTACCCGGTCCGCGCCGCTGCCCGTTCCCTCCGGAACCTCCCCAAAGACCAGAGCCTTGATCGCCGCCAGGCTGTCCGCCAGGTTTGCCGCCTGGATCATTTGAATCCCCGACAGGTTATAGAGGGCCCCTCCGGCGGTAACGTCCAGGCCCCTGGCCATGCAATCCTTTACCACCGCGGAAAGAAAGGGGGTGGGCAGCAGATCCTCGTGGGCCTTTTCCACCGCCTCACAGCAACGGATCATCTTTTCGATATACCAGTCCAGGTGGGCGGCAAAGGCCGCCTCCAACTCGTCAAAGCTCCCGTAGGCCGCCAGGTTCCCCCGGTCGGGGGCGATGCGCTTTCCCGTTAAAAGATCCCTGCCCCCGGTCAGGGTCAACTCCAGCGCCTTGTTCAGGTTGAACATCGCGGCGTCGCTCCAGCCCAGGTTGTTCCCCTGGGTGGTCAGCTCCACACAGCCCACCACGGCGTAATCCCTGGCGTGGGCCTTTGCAATGCCGAGGTTTTCCAACGCGGGGATAACCGCCTCGTCGTTAAAGAACTGGGGCATCCCCGAACCCCGGGATACCACCCGCACCGCCTCGTGGAGGAGTTCCTCGGAGCTTCCCCGGTGGAGCCGCACCGAAAGATTCGGCTGGGGCAGCCCCAGATGTTCCTGGGCCTTAAGAAACAGAAAGGTGAGGTCGTTGGAATAATCCCGGCCCTCTTCGTCCTGGCCGCCGATAGCGATGTTAAAACCGATGGGAAAACCGGCAAAATATTTGGCGCTGTGGCGGTTCCGCATGTAGACGATTTCATTAAACTTGATCCATAAACATTCGATAATTTCCAGAGCCCCCGCTTTGGTAAGGCGGCCTGAATCCACATCGTTTTTATAGAAGGGATAGAGATAACGATCCATCCGGCCCGGTGAAAAAGACGACGCGTTGGATTCCATGTGGAGGATCACCAAGAGGAACCACAGGGACTGGATTGCTTCCCGAAAACTTTCCGGGGGCCGGTCCGCCAGGACCCGGCAAATCCGAGCGTTTTCTTCCAGTTCCGCCCATAATTCGGGCCAGGCGGCCTTCCGTTCCTCCGCCAGTTCCGCATAACGGACCATGAAGCGCCGGGCGGCCTTCATCACCAGGGTTACGGCCCGGTAAAAGTCCGCCCGGTCCGCCGCGTCCGCGCCGTTCCCCGCGGCGGCGCTTACGGCCGCAAGGGCCGCCTCAGCATCCGCCTGAAACCCCGCGGGACCCCTGGCAAGCCAGAGGGCGCAGTCTGGGCAGATGTGCCCCTGGGCGTGATCTTTCTGGTTTATCTTTACCACCGGGGCAATCTCGTCGATGATCGTCCCCGCGTCCCGGCGGAGAATGTCTTCCAGGGACTTGCCCTCCCAGTAGGGCTTCACGGCGGATCGAAACAGTTCCGCATCCCCCTCCCGGACCCGGAAGGGGTCCTGGGGGCGGGTGGAAAGGCTTTCCAGTTCCCGGTCTACCCAGGTGGAGCCGCTTTCGGGAAACACTATCCCCGACCGTATCCCCGGTGCGCGGTTTCCCAGGATCATTTCATCCCGGTCTATTTCTATGCCTATCTGTTCCAGCGCCGCCCCCAGGGCGTATGCCCGCTGGAGGATCCGCTTTTCCCCTTCGTGGGCCTGGTAGCTTTCGGTGATGATCCGGGCCTGTTCTATGGAAACAAAACGATCCTCCCGGTAAAGCCGGGATTTAAGGCGGAAGATCCGCTCGGTCATGGTTAAGTCTTGCATGGTATCCATAATTATAATATACCTAAAAGCATGCATCAAGGATCGTTCCAAAATGCCGGATCCCGGCAATTGGGGCATGGGGCGGTGCGGTAAACATAGGGCAAGGCTTCTCCTATTCCTTATTCCCCCTCTTCCGTACTTCGCTTAACGCTTCCAGACCGAAAATGTCTTTGGTCTTGAGTTCTTCCGCCATGGAATTGGGAATAAGCATCATGGAATTACCCGCCTTGAGACCCTCGTTCAGTATCGAAAGAATCTTGAGCTTCATCGCCGGTTCATTATGGGCATAAATTTGCACCGCTTCCTCCAGTTTGCGGGCAATCTCGATTTCCGCCTCGGCCAGCAGGATGCGGCCCTTCTTTTCCCGCTCCGCCTGGGCCAGCCGGGAAAGGGAATCCTGCAGGGGTTCGGGGATCTGGATGTCGGTGATCTCCACATACTGCACCGTGATCCCCCACTCGGTGGTCTTCTTGTCCACCTCCGCCTGTATCTGTTTTTCGATCAGGTCCCCCCGCTCAAGAAAGGTACTCAAATCGTGGCTGGACACCGCGTCCCGGAGGGCGGTCTTGGAAGAAAGTACCACCGCATCTTCATAATCCTCAACCTCAAGTACCGCCTTCTGAGGGTCCCACACGAGCCAGAAGCAGAGGGCGTCCACCGTTACCGTTACCGAATCCCTGGTAAGGGTTTCCTGGGCCGAGAAATCCGTTACGCGGATACGGATGTCTACCCTTTGGGCCACACGGTCCGCCAGAGGGAGGAGAAAAAACAGCCCCGGCCCCCGCACCTTGTGGAACCTGCCGAAGCGCAGCACTATGGCCCGCTCCCACTCGTCAGCTTTGCGGATACAGGCCAGCATGAGCGCCAGCGTGTAAAGAACGCCGCATACAACTGTCCCCGCCCAGCCAGATAAGAGCCGCGGGAACAGTCCCAAAACCGCGGTCATACCCGCTGCCGCGGCCAGCATAAAAAACCGCAGCAGACTGAGGGTAAAATCCGGCCCGCTCTTCCGCCGGGGGTTTTTTACCGGGGATCTTTTAACCTCCGGTGGTTCCGCTTTATTAACAATCGTTGTCATGGCATCTCCTTGTGTTATTCCCAGTGCAGGATTACAAAATGTATGATTATTCTAACAAATAGCGTTCACTGATTATACCCTTCAATCAGCCTGACCAGTTCCCGCTTTTCCACGCCCAGATCGCGCATATCCTGGATAAAACGGGCCAGCACCTCCCGGATTTTCCGGTTCAGGCTGTCCTCTTCCACCACCGGCTTTTTGTCGGAGATAAAGGTCCCGCTTCCTACCTGGGTGGTTAAAATTCCCCGGATTTCCAGTTCCCCATAGGCCCTGGCAATGGTATTGGGGTTGGTTTTCAGTTCCACCGCCAAAGAGCGGATCGTGGGCAGCCGGTCTCCGGGCCTCAGCCGCCCGGACAGAATGGCGTATTCTATTTGCTGGATGATCTGCCGGTAAATCGGCGCCCCGCTGGACGGGTCCAGGGAAAATTTTATATTTGGCGCGTTAATTGTACTATTCATCTAGTACAATCATAGATACTCCGGCACCATATATCAAGGGGCTTGTGGGGGTTTTGTGATTTTTTATAAAACCGGGGCATAGGCGGGGATAAAAAAAGGGCGTCCGCCCTCCCGGCAGCCGCCCCTTCTCCAGCTTGCAGGGCGCAGTCTCCACCACGCCCTGCCCGGAACTTAATTAAC
>JAITHE010000046.1 GCA_031280125.1 Treponema sp. | reverse complement strand
CATAGGTTCTCCTATTTTGCCGGGTTGTATGGGGGGAGTATAGCATTTCCGGTTTTTTTATGCAGCAGCTTTTCGCGCTATTTATTTGTCGGATATGAAATTAGCTCATTGTTAAGGAGCAACTAGATACGGATTTTAGTTGGTGGTTTACGGTTAGCGGGCGCCTGTTTTTCCGTGGTGTAGTTGATAGCTTCCGGCTAGATACGGATAAGTGATAGGGCTGGAAGTCTATAAAAAAACTATAAAAGTCCCAAATAACCCACCCATTATCTGTTCACGAGTTTTCAGGGGGCGGGTTTTGATTGTAGGGCTATAGCCGCCCCGGAGTTGTAGATAGATAAAATAAAATCGGGCGGGTTGGTTTCGGTGGATGCTTTTCATTCGGCTGGTACTGGTTCTTTGGTGTTCGATTGTTGGTTTCAGATTGCTAGTTCTTGTTTTTTGGTTGTTGGTTTCCAGATTGTTGGTTTCCAGTTACAAGATAATAAAATGCTAGATAGACTATAAATAACTACTACTATAAATTTATAGCCAAATCCCATAATAAGATAATCCATTATGTTTACACGATGTTGGGGTGGTGGTTTTGCGGGTTCGGGTTTGCTGTGGCTGGATACGGATTTTAGTTGGTGGTTTACGGTTGCCTGTTTTTCGGTGGTGTAGTTGATAGCTTCCGGCTAGATACGGATAGGCGATAGGGCTGGAAGTCTATAAAAAACTATAAAAGTCCCAAATAACCAATCCATTATTTGTTCACGAGTTTTCAGGGGGGCGGGTTTTGTCCGGCGGCTGTGTCCTGGCCCGCCCTGAAAAACGCCGCCGCGAAAATTGAAGGGCTAAAACTCATTCTGATAAATCAGGATAAACATCGGGTTATTAAAGCGGATTTAGACTAGAGAGAGCAAGAACCGTGCCAAGTTAGGCGATTTTAGGGAAAAAAGTGCACAAAAAGTAAAAAAAGTGTCATCCCCAGGATACACGGTACTCGCCATTGGAATGATACTACCCGGAGCAAGTGGATTGTGTCAAGGGGCCGGGGCAAGCTGTTTTTTTCCGGGCCGCCGTGGTATACTTGCCCGGTGCAGCACATCCTCACTGTTTCGCAGATAACCGGCCTTATCAGGCAGAACCTGGAAAGCGCCTTTCCCCAGCTCCAGGTGGAGGGGGAACTTTCCAACTGCCGTCCCTCCAGTACGGGGCATCTCTACTTTTCCCTCAAGGATTCCGGGGCCAAGATCGACGGGGTGATGTTCAAAAACCGTCTGCCCTTTCTGGCCTTTGAACCCAGGGACGGTATGCTGATCCGGGTCAGGGGCCGCCTTTCCGTATATCCCCAGCGGGGCAGCTACCAGCTTGTCTGCGAAGAGGCGGAGCTGGCGGGCGCCGGGGATATTCTGGCCATGCTGGAACAGCGCAAACGGGCCCTGGCGGCGGAGGGGCTTTTTGATGCGGAACGGAAAAAACCCATTCCCCGGTTTCCTGAAACCGTGGGGATCATCAGTTCCCCCACGGGAGCGGCGGTCCAGGACATTCTCAACATTCTGCGGCGAAGGGCCTCCGGAATCAGAGTACTTATCCTGCCCGCCCCGGTGCAGGGCGCGGAGGCGGCGGAGGCGGTTGCCCGCCGGATCGAATACGCTAACCGCTGGAAACTGGCGGATGTACTCATTGTTACCCGGGGCGGGGGATCCCTGGAAGACCTGCTGCCCTTCTCGGAGGAAATGGTAGTCCGGGCGGCGGCGGCTTCGGCCATTCCCCTGATCAGCGCGGTGGGCCACGAAATAGACCATGCCCTGTGCGACTTTGCGGCGGATCTCCGGGCCCCTACCCCGTCGGCGGCGGCGGAACTGGTCAGCGCCAGCCGGACAGAAGTGCTGGAACGGATTGGAGATTTCCAGAAAGGGATGATTTCCGCCGTCCAGGGAAAACTGGAACGGACCCGGCTGCTTATCAAACCCTTTGGCATGGATGATCTGGAACGGGGTTTCAGGGCCATCCTGCAGCCCGTTTTGATCCGCTTCGACGACGCCAAAGAGGACCTGCTTGAAGGGCTCCGGGGCCGCATTGATTCGGGCCGCCGCCGGGTGGAACTTGCCGCCGCCCGGCTGGAAGCGGGGAGTCCCCGGGCGGCGCTGGAGCGGGGATTTTCTGTGGTGGTTAACGAGCGCAGCGGCCAGGTGATCCGCCGGGGCAGGGATGCCCGGCCCGGAGACAGACTGAGCATTAGGCCCCTGGAAGGGGTGGTACACGCGGTAACCGAGGAGGGAGGATGAAGAACTTTGAAGAGCGTCTGGCCAGGCTGGAAAGTCTGGGGGAAACCGTGCGGAACCAGGGGGTTCCCCTGGAAGAGGCCCTCAAGGCTTTTGAGGAGGGGATCAAACTGGCCCGGTCCCTGGAAAAGGATCTGGAAAAGATCGAAAGCCGCATAGAGATACTCCTTAACGAGCCGGAAGCAAAGCTCCAGGAAAGTCCGGAACTGGATCTGTTTGAAGGCGGCCAATGAACCTCCCCGCCGCAAGCGTGCAAATGAACAGTATGCTTCCCGGGGCAGGGCTGCAACCCCCGCCCCGGATGATACATATTCTGCCCCCGGCGGAGGCACGAAAAATAGCCGCCGGCGAGGTGATCGACCGGCCCGCCTCTCTGGCACGGGAATTTATCGACAATGCCCTGGATTCGGGGGCCTCCGTCATTGAACTGAGTATTGAGGGGGGGGGCATACAAAAAGTGGAGGCCGCCGACAATGGTTCGGGGATGGGCCGGGAGGATCTGGCGCTCTGCACCAAAACCCACGCCACCAGCAAGATACGGTCCCTGGAAGATCTGGCCCATGCTGCCACCCTGGGTTTCCGGGGGGAGGCCCTGGCGGCGGTTTCCGCGGCGGCCCGGCTGGAGATCCTTACCAGTACAGACGGCCAGGAAGCGTGGCTGCTAAAAAGCAGCCCGGAACCAGGGGGGCAGGACCGGGAGCCGGAGATCATCCGGGCTGGAAGAACCCGGGGTACCAGCGTCCGGGCCTTTGGCCTCTTCGATGCCATCCCTGCCAGAAAACGCTTTCTTAAGCGGGAAGCCACCGAGGCCGTCCTGTGCCGGCAGATCCTGGTGGAAAAGGCCCTGGCTTTTCCCGAAGTTGCCTTTCGTTTTGTCCAGGATGGCCGTCTTAAACTGCATGTACCCTCCTGCCCCGCCGGGGAAGCCGGATCTGCGGAGGCTGCCCGGTCAGCGAATGTGCGGGGGTTGAAAAAACGGTTCGGAGAACTGGTCCTGGACGGCGTCCAGGGGGCCCTGCTCCACGCCGCCTGCGGGGAAGGGCGGGGCTTCCGGGTGATCCTCCTATTTGGGGGCCCCGAGGTCTACCGCCGGGACCGGAAACAGCAGTACATCTTTGCCAATAAACGGCGGATCCAGGACTTTGGCCTTATGCAGGCCCTGGAATACGGCCTTACGGGATTTTTTCCCAACGGCAGTCATCCCGCGGGGGCGGTCTTTGTGGAGATCGATCCCGCCCTGGCGGATTTTAACATACACCCGGCAAAACGGGAGGTACGTTTTGCCGACCCCGGATCGGTACACCATTGCGTAAGTTCGGTCCTGCGGGAATATGTACGAAAGGCCGCTTCCGCCTACGGCGGATCCGCCGGTCTGGTCCGGGAAGACGGCTTTACCCCCGGCGGGACGGGGCCTGAGCTGGGCTTTGGCTTTTTTCCCCGTTATCCCGCGGAAGCCCGCCGCCCCTCCCTGGCTATGGAGGCCCTTCTGGCCCGGCGGGATGAATGTGCCCTGGGGGCGAACTATCCCGGCGGCGGGGAAAGCCAGACCCCTCCCGCCCCGGCGGCAGAAGCCTTCCCCGAAGAGGGGGAGCTTACCCTGGACGGGGCGGCCCCTCCCTACGGGGTCCGCCTCGCGGGCCGGGTCTTTGGCCTGTTTATCATCGCGGAACGGGGGGAACGGCTGTACCTGATCGATCAACACGCCGCCCATGAACGGATCCTCTATAACCATTATGTGTCCGCCCCGGCGGTTCTTCAGGAACTGCTGGTACCTATCCCCTTTACCGTGGAGGCCGGAGAAAACCGCTTTCTTGCTGATAATACGGATGAACTCCGGCGGCTGGGCATTATCCTGGAAAACGAAGGCGGCGGCGCCTGGCGCATAGAAGCCCTTCCGGCGGGGTGGAAAGGAGGGGACGGCGGAGCGGTGGAAGATATTCTGGGACTGCGGGGAGCGGCAAATCTTACCGAAGCCTGGGCGTTGACCCTGGCCTGCCGGGGGGCGATCAAGGACGGCGGCCTCCTTGATGACGAAGCCGCCCTAACTCTGGCAAAGGCGGTCCTGGCCATGGAAGACGAAAGCGGACGCCTGCCCCGGTGTCCCCACGGGCGGCCCCTGTGGACAGAGATAAGCCGGGGGGAACTCCTCAAGGCTGTACGGCGAAAGGAATGACCTTTTTACAGTACCAGTTTCGATGAAGCGGCAAAGGCGCTTGTATTTTGAAAAAAAATAATCCATAGTATTGTCTGCTTACGATATTTATGTTGGTTCCGGTGAGCGTGAATTTTCTGCCGGTGTACTGTCCGCAGAAAACAACATAGCCTGCCGGTTATAATGTACCCTGCAGCGTCCCTATAAAAGCCAATTCGCGGATAGTAAGCCAGGGCAGCCATCCGGAGCGGGTAACGATGCGGAATTCCGGCAAACAGGATGTTCGTTTTTCTATCGGCTTTAAGCTGGTGGCGATCATCACCATGCTTGTACTGCTTTCTTTGGGAACAATCACCGTTTTGGTGTCGGTATTTGTATCCCAGGACGTACAAATCGCCGCGGAAGACAACAATTTTACGGTAAACCAGCGGTCTGCCGCGGAGGCGGAAAGTACCATTACGGCCTTCCGGTCCAACGCGCTGGTCCTGCTGGACACCCTTGTTGCCGCCGGGTTCGGGGACGCATCCCGGCAGGCAGCGATTCTCTTTTTTGAACGGTATCAGGATGTGGCGGCCGTGGCTGTTCTTTCCCCCGGAGGCGGCCCTCCCGCCCAGTTTCTTGTTAACCCCCGGTTTTTTCTTTCCCGGGAAATTGACAGCGCCGCGGCGGAATCTTTTATCACCGCCCGGCAGGAAGCGGGGGAACGGACGCTGGCGGGGGAAACCCTGCTCCTTAACGCCGCCCCGGAATTTGGCGCCCCTGTGGCGGCCCTGTATTTTCCCTGGCAGGATAACAGCCAGGGGGCGGTGGTGTTCTTTTCCGCAGAGGGCCTGTCCGAAACTTTTGGAACAGGAACCAACATGTCCTTTATGATCAACAGCGAAGGAGATGTTCTTATCCACCCCGATTACGCCCTGGTACGGGCCGGAGCAAATATGGCAAACCAGGATTTTATCCGGAACATGCGGGAAAATACGGCCCAGCGTACCCAAACCCTCTACACCGAAGACGGCATACAGTATTTTGGGGCCTTTACCCGGCTCAACATCGCCGGGTCGGCGGTGATTACCAGCATTGAATACAACAAAGTATTTGAAGGAATTGCCGCCACAACCCGGCGCAATGCCTATCTTACTGCGGCGGTACTTTTTCTTTCCGTCCTTTTTATCTGGTTTTTCTCCAAAAGCATCTCCGGCCCTCTGCGGTCCCTGGCAGAGGCGGCCCAGAAGATTGAGGGCGGTACTTTTGAGATTGATCTGGCATCAAAATCCCAGGATGAAATCGGCCTCCTTACCTCCAGTTTCCGCAGGATGAGCGCCGCCCTGGGAATTTTTGGCAGATTTACCAACCGGGAAATCGCTGTTAGGGCCATGCGGGGCGATATAAAGCCTGGGGGGTTTCCAAAGCATGCCACGGTCTTTTTCAGCGATATCCGGGGATTTACAGAAAAGAGCGAACAGTTTACCAGGGTATTTGGCGATGAAGCTTCTGACCGGATCGTCCACTGGCTCAACGAATACTTTACCCACATGGTTGACTGCGTGGAAAAAACCAACGGCGTGGTAGACAAGTTTATAGGCGATGCGGTAATGGCCCATTGGGGAACAGCCTATTCCGCCGGCAGCCCCGCCGCAGACGCCTTTAACTGCGTTCAATCGGCGCTGATGATGCGTACCTGCCTGGTGGAAATGAACAAGAACCGCAGCGTCGACGATCCGGGCAATCCGCCTATCCGTATAGGCTGCGGCATCAATACCGGCATTGTTACCGCCGGACAAATCGGGTCGGATCTGCGCATGGAGTATACGGTTATCGGTGATCCGGTAAACCTTGCCTCCCGGACCGAAGCCCTCAACAAACCCCTGGGAACGGATATTTTGATTACCGAAGACACCTGGAATCTGGTGGGAAACGATTTGATAACCGAAGAAATGCCTTCGGTAACGGTTAAGGGAAAGGCCAAACCCACTAGAATGTTCGCGGTGGTAAACCTGAAGGGCCAAGAGGGGCCGCAGAGTCTTGCCGAAGTACGGGATCTGTTTGGGATAGAGCCGCCGGATATTTCAAAGGTGGATACCGGCGAAGAAGAAAAAAAGTATGAAATTGGCGCCGGGTGATCATGTCTATGAAGAATGAACCTTCCGTCCCCAAGGGCGGGGAATTAAACCCCGCCGCGCATCAAGGGGCGGCAAAACAAAAGGGTTCCGCAGAAAAAACGCTGCATCCCCGGGATTTTGCAGTGGTGATCCTTTGCCTTGCCGGAACGGCGGTAAGCCTTAATCTGTTTCGGCTGGACCTGTTCCAAACCATACGGCACCTTACGGAATCTTCGGTGGGAACCATCACCTTTAAATACAATACTGCCCAGCGGCGGCTTGCGACCCGGGTTATCTGGGACCGGCTGCAAAACGGATCACCGGTATACAACGGCGATCTTATCCGTACCGCAGATCTTTCCGAAGCGGTTATCCACATCCTTGCAGGCGATAATATTGTTCTGCAGGAAAACACGCTGATACAAATCAAGGTACTGGAAAATGGTGAAACCGAAATTGATCTTTCCTCGGGGGAATTGAATCTGGAGGCTCCGCCGCCGGCAGGAGGAGGAAACCGTCCCGGCATTATCCTGAACGCCGCCGGCGGCCGGATAGAGGTTGCCTCCGGTACAGTTATGAGCGCCTCCTCCGGAGATGAAGGTTTGGTTTTGCAGGTTACCGAGGGAAGTGCCGTTTTTGACAGCCCGGAGGGCAGCCGGGAAGCGGCGGCGGGTACGGTTATCGCCCTGGATGCTTCCGGAACGGAGCGGACCAGGGCCGGGGCCCTGGTATATACCCCCCAGCGCAACGCCCGTTTTCTCAATCCCCGGCAGGAACCCCTGGAGATTCCCTTTTCATGGAACAGGATCAACCTCCCCGCCGGGGAACCTCTGCGGCTGGAAATTGCCGGGGATCAGAATTTTACCCGCATCAGCCAGGCCATTGACGCCCCGGGATCCGCCGTCCGGGCCGCTCTTTCCCCGGGAACCTGGTACTGGCGGATAACCCGGGAACGGGGCAGGGAGTCCCTTGCTTCGGGACGTTTCAAGGTGATCTATGCCCCGGCCCCCGCGCCGATAAGTCCTCCCCAGGGCTATGTTTACCGCTACCGGACCAGGACTCCGGCGCTGCATTTCCAGTGGACAGAAACGGAAGGCGCCCCCCAGTATGAGGTGGAGGCGGCGGATAATCCTAATTTTATCAATCCCCACATGTCCCTCCGGGTGCGGGGAACCTCCCTGAATTCATCAGCCATGGGGGCGGGAACCTGGTACTGGCGGGTAAGGCCGGTTTTTCCCGGTGATCAGGGGGGAGAAATTTCCGCGGCCTCTTTTTTCAGGATAGAACAAACCAGCAGTCTGGAAGTCCCCGAGCTTATAAGCCCCGAAACGGGAAGCATGATCAACATGACCGGAGACCGGGATATTTATTTTTCCTGGCGGAAAGAAAACGAGGCGGCTTCTTATACCATACGGATCTCTGGAAGCCAGGATCTGCGGAACCCCGTGGTCAATCAGACCGTGCGGAACAACTATTTTTCCCATAAAAAAGGAGATCGCCCCCTGAAGGCGGGACAGTATTACTGGGCTGTTTTTCAGACCGATTTCGAAGGAAACCAATCCCCTGTTTCCGCGGTACGGACCTTTACGGCCCTGGCAGGGGAAGCAGCCCAGTATCCGGTTTATCCGCCGGATAATTACGCCATTGCCGAGGCTCTTCTGCCGGAACTGCGTTTTACCTGGAAATCGAACCTGCCCCATGAAACCCGTTTCCAGATTTCACAGGATGCGAATTTTTCCCGGCTGCAGATAAACCAGCGGGTTCAGGGTGAATCTGTCCCGGGCCCTTCGCTGCCGCCGGGGACTTGGCATTGGCGAATTGCCTCCGTTTCTTCTTCCGGCCAGGACCTGTACAGCCAGACCCGGCGTTTTACCATCGCCCCCCCCCTTCCCGCTCCGGCGGCGGAAATTCCGCCCCCCGGGGGAAAGACAGTAATCCGTGGAAGGGAATCCCTGGAATTCCGCTGGAGACCAGTAAACGGCGCGGAATATTACCAGTTCAAGGTATATACCGGGGACAGCCGCAGCCGGGTGGTATACGAACAGATTGTACGAACCAGGAATCTGCAAATTCCCAGCCCGGATATGTTTTCCGATGGTTCCTACTATTGGACATTGCAGGCATTTGCCGATGAAGGGACCGCTGCCACCCGCCGGGTGGGCCTTGTTGGCAGGGAACAGTTTTTCCTGAGGCGGGTACGGCCCCTTAGCCTGGAAGCGCCCGGAATGGGGGCGGAGATACCGGGACTTACGGCCCTGAGGGAAACCACGGTTATACGCTGGACCGCGCCGGAAACCTTGAGGAATTCCCGGTTTGTCCTTTCCCGGAATGCCAATCCTTTGGAGGGAACGCCGGTCCTGGAAATTCCCAATCCCGGCCAAACCATCACATTAAACCGCCTGGACGAAGGCGCCTATTACTGGATTGTAACCGGGGAAACTCCGGATGGTTTTGACATCAGCCCTGTTGCGCCCCGGCGTTTTCGGGTACTGCCCATTGCCCTCCTGCCTGAAGTGGTTCTGCGGCAGCCGGCAAACGCCCATGTTATTACCATGGAAGAACTGCGGCAGAGGCGAAACGTTGTTTTTACCTGGGACGCCGCCGAAGGAGCGACCGGCTACATCTTGACCCTTTTCCAAAGGATCGGTTCCGGCAAACGGCAGATAATGCAGACCGGGCCCCAGTCTTTGCCAAGCTTGACCCTGGAAAATCTACGTCTGCTGGACCGGGGAGATTTTATCTGGCAGGTTGAAGCGGTAAGCGGAACAAACGGCGTAATAGAACAAAGGGGCCGCATCGCAGAAAATACATTTACCCTGGATATACCTTTACCGGAAAAGGTACAAACCGGGAAAACCGGGATTTTGTATGGGAAGTAAAATCCACCTCCCCATCGTGATCGCAGTCCTGCTGGCCGCCGGTCCTTTTCCCGGTTTTCTTTACGCCCAGGAAAAGGAATCCCCGGTTCCAGAGAGCGCCTTCTACCTGGACCGGACCGCCAAGGAATCCCGCTTTATTCAGCGCCTTGCCTGGCGGGCAGATAAATACGCCCTACAGTATGAAACGGAGATTCAGCAGAGAAGGACCGGAGGAAGTTTTTCGGAAATTCTGCGCAAGTTTACCGGTGAAGCTTTTATCGAAGTTTCCCTTGTACCGGGGTTTTACCGTTACCGGGTCAGGGTTTACGATTTCCTGGACCGCCCCGGAGTGCTTTCCGACTGGCAGTATTTTGAAATACTCCGCGCCCTGGAGCCGGAACTTCAGGATTTTTTTCCCTCTGTGTTTTATCTGGATGCGGAAAACAGTTCATGGACGCTGACCATTTCGGGACAAAACCTGGCTCCCGATGCGGAAATATACCTGCGTCAGCGGAGAACAAACCATACCATTGTTCCCCGGCAGTACGAGGGCAATTCTTCCCTGTCCAGCGTCCGGCTGGAATTCGATCCGCAGCAGTTGATGGCGGGCAGTTATGAAATCCATGTACGAAACCCTGGAGGACTAGAGGCTGCCATAGGAACCTTTAGAATTGCCTACCAGCGGTCCGTTGATTTTCTTGTGGGAATTGCCTATTCTCCCCTTTTGCCCCTCTATGGGGAATTGAATTCTCTTATGGATACCTTTATCTTTCCCCAGGGACTATCGGCCCGTGCCGGTCTGATCCTGTTTAAAAAGTCTTACCATCGCCTAGGGCTGGAATTGGCGGGAGACTGGCATTATTTTTCCGCCGCCGCTGGAGAATCTGAAGTGTCTTTCCATGCGGCGGGAGCAGGGCTTAACCTGGTGTTTCAAAAATGGCTTCCCAACCGTGTTATGGCCGTTGTTTTTCGTACCGGCGGGGGAATGAAGATTTTAACGAATTACCATTTTAGCTACGACCGGGGGAACTCAAAGGAATTACATATTCCGGTATTTGAAGTTTCCGCGGGCTTTTCTTTTCTCTGGACTTTCCGGAAACCCTTCTTCGCCGAGGGGGGGATCGATTTTGCACACTGGTTTACCCACGACACTTTAGCCCCGGGCTATCTGCGGCCCTGGTTTGGAGTGGGCTGGCAGTTTTAAGAGAAAGAACAGCGATAAAATCCGCGCCTATAAATCTTCGGTACTGCCGCTTTGGAGATTTTTTACATAAAAATCCAGCGCCGTAAGCCGGACAACGATACTTTCATCGGTATTCCCGCCGGTTTTCCGGGTTTTTAAGGCGGAAGCAAGGTTTTCGATGAGCCGTTTGCCCGCGGTTATTCCCAATTGGTCCGCCATGCCTGTATAGGAGTCCAGCTCCGCAATAACCCCGTCATCTACCGAGTCAAAGCCCGATTCAGGCAGGGATTTTATCAAGACTTCAAGCTTCCCCTGTAACTCCTCAATTGTCATACACACCTCTTCATTACTTTTAAGTATACTACGGTTTTTTTATCCGCGTAAGCCCTCTTTTACGGGCCGGAAAGCAGGCGGCCTCCCCGTCCGCACCGCCTTTGCAGCCGTCGTGGACACCCTCACAAGAAAACCCAGAGGATCATCCACGCGGTTTGGCTGGTCCGTTACAAAGCAACGGGCCAGCTATTGACCGGCGCTTTCAGGTAATAGTACTACCTCTACCGGGCCTCCTGCAAGCAGATCTTTTACCGCTTCCTGGATCATCTCTGCACCAATAGAACGATACAGAACGGGACGAGATGCCAGGTGGGACAGGGGAATTCCGGTGATGACGCTGAAATTGGCCAGATTCCGGGCTACAAAACCGTTGTTTTCCATGGATCGTTCAAAAGTTTTAACCAGCGCTTCCTTGGCCCGGTTCAGGATCGCCTCATCCACAGAAAGCGCCAGGGAGTCAATGCGATTCCGGACTGCTTCCCGCAGTTCCCCTTCCCTTTTAGGATCGCAGACGAAGTAGATCCCCAAGGCCAGCTCTCCCACCGGCATGGGAGAAAGGGATACCCCGGCGGAAATCGAATAGACCCCGCCCAGGGCCTCCCGTATTTCATCGGTCAGCACAATATCCAAGTATTCACCCAGAACCAGAGCGGCGGCATTACCCTCTTCCGTCCAGGTTTTAGGAACAAACCAACCCATATAGACAATACTTTTTTCTTCCCTGCCCTTGTGAACAATGGTTTCCGATTTTTCCGGACGCCGGATCGCTGGAACAAAACTACCCTGGTCCTTTTGTTCCCCCCGGGGAATAGAAGCCAGCCAGGTTTCCGTCAATTCCCGGATAAGCGGAAAATCGCCGGTTTTCCCGTCCCTGCTAAGACTGCCCGCCAGGACCAGGGTATAGTCGGCGGGATTCAGGGATTCCGCAAGAAACCCGGCTGCCTCTTCCGCATCTACCCCGTCAAGATCCTCCAACTCCATGGGCCTAAACAGGGGATCGCCGCTGTATATCACCCTGGTGATTTCCCGGGTAAAAACCGATTCGGGATTGTCCGCCTCCTGGGCCAGGCTGGTTCTGTACTGGTCCAGCACCAGCTTCAGGCCGGTTTGATCAAGCCTGACCTGGGTAAAATATACATGGAACATCTGAAACAGGACCGAAAGATCCTTGATGGTAGAGGAACCCCGGAAAGTCCGAATATACGCTCCCGCTCCAAAGGCAAAGGATACCTGCTTGCCGGCAAGAAAGTCCATCAGTCCGGGCCTGCTCAAGGGTCCCAGGCCGGAGGCTCCCTGTATTTCCGCTGCCAATTCGGCAGAAAAATCCCTTTCACCCCGCATGGTTCCGCCCCGGGCCAGGGCATAAATATCCAGTTCGTTGTTTTTGTTGGCCGTCTCCATAAGGATAATCCGCATACCGTTGCCCAACTCCCAAATTTCCGCCCCCGAATCGTCCTGCTGAACGGCAACAATCTTGCCTGGGGCGGTCCCGGGATCCCCCAGACTCAAGGCCGCGGCCCTTTCCTCCGGCGGATCCACATCGGCCTCCCGGCTTTCTTTGACCATCTTTAGTATCCAATCTTCACTGGGAAGCGAAGAGCCTTCCGCCTCCGGAACGGCGATAAGTACGCAAAGGTCGTCATCGGCATAGTAGGATACAAGGGCCTTGTTGACAGTCTCCAGGGTTATGCCAGGGAGCATCCTGACGGCGGCTTCCATTTCCCAGCCCGGATCCAGGGTTAACTCCTCGTTCAGAAAATCCGCTGTAAACTCCATCACATATTCTTCAGATTCCCGCCGGTCCTTTTCGGATTCCATCATTTCCAGAGCGGAAAGAAGGGCCCCCTTGGCCCGGTCCAGTTCCGCCGTGGTGAACCCGTACCGGAGGAGCCTCTCTTTTTCAAGGAGCAGGGACTCCAGGGTACCGGCGGTTTTCCCAGTCTTTGCCTGGGCAGCGGTGATATAGTAACGGGAACGCCTGCCAAAACGGCTGTTCCAGGAACCGGCGGCTATATAGGGGGCATCTTCCATTGAAGCCTCTTCCTCGCTGCGAAAATCGGTCATAAAGGATACAAGGGAATCAATAAGCCCTTCCCGGTAGCCTTCCAGGGTCCGGTTCATGGCACGGGGACTGCGCTTATGGTAAAGGTATACCGTGGATCCCGGCAATTCGGGATCGCTCACAATAGCGGTACTAACCAACCCTTTTTGGGGATCCGGCAGTTCATACCAGGGCCGTTCTAAGGGTCCCTCCGGAGCGGGGGCGGTAAAATGCGAGGCCAGTTCCTTTTCCAGAATGGCCCCGTCAAAATCCCCCACCAGAACAAGGGCCATATTATCAGGCCGGTACCAGGTTTGGTAAAATGTTCGCAGTTTCTCCGCCGAAGCCTGCTGGATAATTTCCGGCAGGCCAATGGGAAAACGGACGGCATAGCGGGAGCTATGGAAGATCACCGGCAGCATCTGCCGCCTTATCCGCTCTTGGGCGCCCAGCCGGGTACGGTATTCTTCCAGGATAATCCCCCGCTCCTTGTCTGCATCGGGAGGATTAAAACTTACCGTCCAGGTCCAGTCATCCAGTATGGCCAGGGCTTTTTCGGGGATCCGTTTAATGCCGTCGGGACCCTTTTCCACAGGACTTTCAATGCCATAGACCGTTTCATCGTAACTGGTATAAGCGTTAACCTCCGGGCCAAAACGCATCCCCAGGGAACGGAGGTAGTTTATCAGCTCCGCGCCTGGAAAACGCCTGGTTCCGCTGAAGGCCATGTGTTCCACAAAATGGGCCAAGCCCTGTTCATCTTCCTCTTCCAATACGGAACCGGCGTTGACCGCCAGAGTCAGGTAGGCCCGGTCCGCAGGAAGGGAATTTTCCAGGATATAGTAACGCAGACCGTTGGGAAGAGTCCCCGTCCGCAGAGCGGCCCGGGACGGAACCGGATCCTCCGGACGGCCTAAACCGCCATACAGGGCCCTCTGGGGGATAACGAAGACCGGGAGGGAAGTTTCAGCCCCCAGGGAGGATCTGAAAAGCGGCAGCAGGACAAAAACCAGCAGGATACGCCGCGAAACAAAATGGCGGGAACAGACACTTTTAATAAAACTCATAATATAAAGTATACTAAAAAACCGGATTTTATGTTATACTGCCCGGCGGAGGCTTGGTATGCGGCTTTTAACCAGATCAGATTTTGACGGCCTGGCCTGCGGGGCCCTGCTTGGGTATCTGGGTATCATAGACGACTATAAATTTGTTCACCCCAAGGATATCCAGGACAGCCTGGTAGAAGCCTCCTCCAACGATATAGTGGCCAATATCCCCTACCTTAAAGGCTGCAAGCTGTGGTTTGATCATCATTGCAGCGAATCGAAACGGCTGGGCAGGGATGCTCACTTCGAGGGAGTCTCCCGTCCGGCCCCCAGCTGCGCCAGGGTTATCTACGATTACTACGGGGGGGAGGCGAAACTTGGCCGGTTCAAAACCATGCTGGAATATGTGGACAGGATGGATTCAGGAAACCTCACCGCCGAAGAAATACTCCATCCCCAAGGCTGGATATTGCTGGGTTTTATCATGGACCCCCGGACCGGCCTGGGCCGTTTTCGGGAATTTACGATCAGCAACTATGACCTGATGAGACTTCTCGCCAGGGCCTGCGCTGATAAATCCATCGAAGAGATCCTTGCCATGGACGATGTAAAAGAGCGGATCAAGGTATACCTGGAACAGGGTGAACTTTTCAAGGATATGATAAAAAAACATGCCAAAACGGTACATAATATCATCATCGTTGATTTGCGGGGACAAGACCTTATTTATGCGGGAAACCGGTTTATGCTCTACACCCTGTTTCCCGAACAAAATATTTCGGTATGGATCATCGACGGCAAAAACAAACAAAATACTGTGATCACCGTAGGTTACAGCATTATCAACCGCAGCGCTTCCATCAACGTGGGGAACCTCCTCCTCAAGTATGGCGGTGGCGGCCACGCCCAGGCGGGTACCTGCCAGGCGGCCCACGCCGATGCGGAACGGATTATTGGAGAAATTGTAGAAGCCGTCAAGGACCCGGAAAAATGAAGCCCCCCATCTTGAAGCTCGCCCATGGAAGCATGCGGGGGAGGGGGGGGTATGGACCCTGGCCTCCCAATCAACAACCCCGCCCTAAAGGGCGGGGCGGGGTACAATTCCGTGCCGCAGGAAGGAGTTTTATAAATATGAGGCTGACACGATTCGAACGTGCGACCTTCAGATCCGCAATCTGATGCTCTATCCATCTGAGCTACAACCTCAATACCCAGCGGGAAACATGCAAAATTCCCCCGCATCTTTTCAATTGAGGGCTCCCGCAAACTGAGGTCTCCGGGCAGTTTCACTATACGGCGGCCCGCCCCGGCTGTCAAGATCTGGACCGGGGATCAATGTACAGGTCCGTCCACAGCAAAGACGGTCAGCGCCGCCGCCGGGAAAGCAGTACCAGCCGGAGGAGGCTCATCAGGGCTGTTAAAGCGGAGGCCACATAGGTCATAGCGGCGGCGGAAAGTACCTTCCGCACACCCCGCAATTCCTCATCGCTCAACACATGGTTCTGGGCCAGGATTGCCAGGGCCCTGGAGGAAGCGTTAAATTCTACCGGCAGGGTGATAAGGTAAAAGGCCACCGCTGCCGCGAAAAGGACGATCCCTAGGGTAAGCAGAGGCTGAAAGGACATGGCCAATCCGGCTACAGCCAGCCAAGGTCCCATGGACGATCCGATATTTGCCACCGGAACCAGGGTGCTGCGCAGGGCCAAAGGGCCGTAGCCCCGGGCGTGCTGGATGGCGTGGCCGGTTTCATGGGCCGCAACACCCACGGCAGAGATAGAGGAAACGCTGTACACGGGCTGGGAAAGCCGCAACACCCGGTGCCCCGGATCGTAGTGATCCGTCAGGGATCCAGCCACAGGTTCAATCGCCACATTGACAATATCGTTGGCATCCATCAAAAGCCTGGCGGCGGCGGCGCCGGTAATGCCCCGGCCGCAGGAAATCCGGGAATACTTGGCAAAGGTGGATTTTACCTTAAACTGCGCCCAGAGGGAAAGCAGAATAGTTGGAACCACCAAAACCAGATAGTAGGTATCAAAATACATACATAAAGTATACCTTCGGCAGCCGGAAGAGTAAAGCCCAGAATTACCGGATCCCGCGTCCCGGTAATTCTAGTCATCTCCGGGCTAACGTTGTATACTTTTACACTGAGCGGAGGCGCCATGAATTTAAACTACCTGATGCCCACCCGGATCATCATGGGGGAAAACTGTTTGTTCAATGAAAGGTCTTTGCTGGCTCAACTTGGAAAGAAGGCCTGCATGATTACGGGAAAACATTCCGCCCGGGCCTGCGGCGGCTATGATGATGCGGTAAAGGCCTTGGAAGCAAACGGCCAGCAATATGTATTGTACGATGGGGTAATGAATAACCCCACGGATAACTGTGTGTTTGAAGCGGGAGAATTGGCCGGGAAGGAGGGCTGCGATTTTATCCTGGCCATAGGGGGAGGCTCTCCTATGGATGCCGCCAAGGCCGCCGCTGTTTTGGCGGCACACATGCTCTCCAAAGAAGAATTATTCGCCCTTTCCTTTGATAAGGTTCTGCCCATAGCGGCGGTGCCCACCACCGCCGGAACCGGCTCGGAAACCACCCCTTACTCAATACTGGTAGATACCGCCGGGCCGGCGAAGCGTTCTATCGGATCACCCCTGCTCTTTCCCCGTTTTGCTTTTCTTGATCACCGGTATCTGCGCCGCCTTGGCAGGGACACAACGGTACATACCGCCATGGACGCCCTGTCCCACGCAGTGGAGGGAATCCTTTCTCCCAGGGCCAACTGCATCAGCGACACCCTGGCCCGGGAAACTATCGCCATAATCCGGAACTGTTTTGGGCCGCTCATGGATTTTCCCGCCGATCCCGCGGAATTCCCCGCGGAGATCCGGAAAAAACTACTACTGGCCTCTTCCATGGCGGGGATGGTGATTTCCCAAACCGGAACCACGGTCAACCACTCCATGGGCTACCAGCTCACCATCAACTGGGGGACCGATCACGGCAGGGCCACCGGGCTTTTATTGGGACCCTTTCTCCGGTGGTGCCGGGAAAAGGAAAGGGCCGATTCTTCCATCAAGCCCAGGATTCCCGGACTTTGCGCTGCCCTGGGCATGGATTTGGAGGATTTTTGTGCCGTCCTGGAAAACCTGCTGGGAAAGCGGGAAAGGGCCAGCGAGGCGGAACTGGGGGCCTGGGGTAAAATCAAAATGAAGAATGCCGTCAATACCTATATTGAACCCTGCCAGGAAGAAATCGCAGACATATTCCGGAAGGCGTCCGGCGGGGGCCGAAACGGCGCGGAATAGCCCCTATGCCGCCTATGCCAGAAGTATCTTGGTTTTTCGGCGTTTTTAGATTATAATTGTTTCATGAGTAAAGAAATCACCATAACCGTCGACAATTTCGACGCCGAAGTAATCAATTCTTCCCTGCCGGTCCTGCTGGATTTTTGGGCCCCCTGGTGTAATCCCTGCAGGATGATTGCTCCCTTTATTGAGCAAATAGCCGATGAATATGCGGACAAGCTTAAGGTGGGCAAGGTCAATGTGGATGAACAGGAAGCCCTGGCCGCCCGGCATAATATCATTTCCATTCCTACCCTGGCGGTGTACAAAAACGGCGGCCTGATCCTCCAGCAGCCCGGCGCCCTGCCCAAGAACGAAATAGAAAGCTTTATCGCCGGATACCTGTAGCGCCGCAGGGGAAACGGCACAACTCCGGGGATACCGCTTTTTACACCGGGATCCCCTAAAACCGGGATTTTCGGAGGCACTATTTATACCGGCCCGGGTTGTTGGCTTTTCCAGGGGTGGCCCCGCTGGTAACGGTGATGTACCAGTCAGCGGCGCTGTTACTGTCTGGCTGGGCGGTCCGGCAGATTGTGCGGGTTGCGGTGTTTCCATCGCTGTTAAAGGCATCACCGGGTTCTGGTCCGGCCCAGGCTCCCTGATCCGCCATGAGGCGCGCCGCCGCCGCTACCGGTTCTTTCCATTTGTACTCGCTGTTGGAAAGCAGAACCCCGTCTATGATACGGTTGTCCTGATCCATGCCGTAAAGGGCATTGGTACTATGCAGTTTAACAGCCCCGGGAATCCAGAAATCCCGGGCGCCAGGACTGGAGTCTGTTCCCCTAGAGGCAGAAAGATTCGTGCCGGTTTCATCCTTCAGTCCTTCTTCAATACTTCTGGTGTGGACTACGATATATTCTCCCGTCCGCACCTCCACCGGGGGAAATTCAAAAAGCGGTTCCTCCCCTTTATCATAGGCAGCGAAGAGCCGCAGGGCTCCCAGGTTGCCCCCCTTCAAGATTTTTAGTTCAATGAATTCCACCTTGGGCTTGGAATAGGCCGTCCTGATTTCGTTGATTACAAAAGCGGGCATTCTGCTGTTCCGGGTTCTAAAACTTGCCAGAACATTGAGGGTATTTTTATTTCCGTCTTCCACCAGGATATCCGCGGTAACTTTGGAACCTCCGGGCAGGGACGTGCTGATACGGATATTTACGGTTTCTCCCTGATCTAGAATTTCCGTTTCCATGGGCGGATCAAGGTACATGGACAGAACCTTAACCTCCGATGAAAAGAGAAACTGTACTTCCCCCTCAACGGGAACTTTGCAGCCATAAAATACCGGAGCCGCAGCAGCGGTTCCCAGCAGCCGCTGCAGGGCCGTTTCTGTTGAGCATGTACAGGCCAGAAAAACCAGAACCGGGCATATAAAAAAATATCTTTTCATGGGTGCCTCCTGATCCCAAGAAGGCATAACGGTACTTGCCGCTTTAAGGAGAAGCAAAAACCCTCCGGGAGCTTCAAAAAACCGAAAAACCGGTTACCATGGGGTATGGAATTTTACAGGCTTTCCCTGCGGGCTCCCCTCCGTTACCGCCGGATCGGGGCGGATCCCTTTGATATAAAAGGTCCCACCGGGCCGGGGAACTCCGGCGGCGGGGACGCACTCTTTTGCTTTGCCCTGGATTCTTCCCAGACTCTGCGGATAGACCCGGACCCGGAACAATACCTGGGGCCGCTTCTGGCGGCGGGCCTTCGCCGGAACCACGCGGGCGGCTGCCCCCCGGAAAACCAGGGAGAGGATCCGCTGGAACTGACAGCAGGATCCTACTACTTTACCCAGGTAAGGAAACACCTGGGCAGGGCCGCATGTATCGAAGGGGCGGTGGAACTACAAAAAGAAGGGTTGTGGGAACGGCTTAAGCTGGGGAGTTTACTGTATCTGCGCAGGCTTTTTGAAGACGGTTCCCCGGTTACCCAGATCTTCCGTCCCCTTGAAGGGTGATCCGTTTACAGCTTCAACGTTTCTACCATGTAGCGCAGGCCAGCGCCGCCGTTGGGATGTTGTTTTTTCACTTCAATAACAAACACCAGGGCGCCGTTTTGCGGGGCGGAAACTACCCGGCGAATCCGGTAGGACAGAATCCCGGGACGCCTGATCCCGGGATTACCCGCAGTATATGTCCTTACCGAGCCGTCACTGTTTTTTCGTTCCAGTTTGATGGAAAAAGAAGATCCCCCGGAACCGGAACCTCCGCTTACCAGGGAAGCCTTGAATGAGGCGGCCTTTTCAAAGTCCCGGAATTCTATGGTTTCATCGGCGGCGCCGTTTTCCATGGAAACATAGAGGATCTGCCCCTGGAGCAGATAACCAATATGGTAGCGGTCCGCCAGGGCGGCGTTCCGGGCGATTATCCGGTACAGCGCGCCGGAACCGTCGTGGCCCGCCGTTACAGGACCATCGTGGACATAGGAGATCTGCCCCCCGGCGGCAAAACTGTTGGAGGAAACATCCACCACATAGAGATCCGCCCAGGGTCTTAGGGTTTCCGGCTGAACACCGTATTGGCCGAACATATAGGTCCTGCCGTCGGCGGAGAATCCCAGATCGACAAAAACCGCCGTATCCCCCCCCCAGGCCGAAGAAGCCAGAAGAACCAGCGCGGCAAAAAGCATGGATTTTCTGTTCATCATGATCTCCTCGTTATAGTTTCGGTCTTTTCAGGATCCCCCTTAAGTATTATGCTTACCCTATGACCCTGGCCCAGCGAAACCGTTATTTTAAGGGAGGTATTATCCTCTCTTTGTGCTGCCTTATTTTTCTGTCCAGCCAGACAGGAAAACTGCTTCCCCTCTATCCGGAACTTTGCGAAGCGGCCATCCGGCGTTCACCGGGAATATTCCAGAGCCTTGCGGTCCGGCTTTTTACACCCATACCCCAGGTGCCTTTTGCAACCTCCCTGGCGGCGGTACTGTACGCCTTGATCGCATCGGCACTGGTGTTTCTCTTCTTTGAAAAAACCCAGTCGCCGGAGATAGTTTTTTTCGGCCTCTTTATCTTGTCCTTTGTTTTTGAAATTCTAAGAGTTATGGTACCCCTTTGGGGGCTGCACAGGTTTCCCCCGGTTTTTTTGATCCTGGGCACCAGGATGCTGATCTTTGGCCGTTTTTTCGGGGTTTTTGCCCTCTTTGCCTCCAGCGTATATGCGGCGGGGCTGGAAATCCAAAAACAGGGCAGCGTCATCATTGCCAGCGTTATTGCCATTCTGGTGGTATCCCTGCGGATTCCCGTGAACAGCCTGTCCTGGGATTCCAGCCTAACCATGATTTCCGGGTACTCATCCATGTTTCGTTTTGCGGAAGACGCCGTGATGGTGATCACCGTGATAAGTTTTCTTGCGGCGGCTCACATCAAGGGCACCGGGGATTACCTCTTTATCGCCCTGGGGGCCCTGCTGGTCTCTCTGGGCAGGAGCCTGCTGATCAGCGCCGATACCTGGGTTACTCCCGTTCCGGGGCTTGCCCTGCTGATTGCCGGCACCTGGCTTGTTGCCGCCCGGCTTCACCGGATATACCTGTGGTTATGAAAAAAACTGCACCGCCGCCCCCGTAACCAGGGGGATGATGATATTGTCCCAGTCCCGGATAGGCAGCAGTTCCGCGGCGGTTGCCGCGGCAGCCGCAACTATGGACCGGTGGATGTTTCCGGATGACAAAACGGCGCTGATAAAGACCCCCAGAAAACAGGCCAGGGAACCCTCCAGGCTTTTTCCAGACAAAAACGAAGGGCGCAGGCGGCCAATAAATTTTCCCGCAAGGCTCGCGGTGCCATCACCAAAGGCAAGGGCATAAACGGCGATGGCCGCCGTATCCGGGGAAAAGACCGCCAGGGACAAAAAAGCTCCCGCCCCCAGGGTAACCGGCCCCAAAACAAAACGGCCCTGGTCCCGCCGGCGGGAAGCAAAAACCGTAATGGATGAAACAAGGGGAACCCTCTTGCCCTGGCGGCGGAGCATTTCCATCACCGTATAGGCCAGGGTACCCGCCGCCAGAAGGGCCAGCGCAAGGATCCGGTTAAAGCCGGCCAGCGCTGGGGCCAGGGCGATAAGAAAATGAAGACCCTTTCTTACCAGTTCCGGCCGGCGTCTGCCGGGGGAAATATGTTCCTGTACCGGTTCCATGCTGTCAGTATGACACATTAAAAACCAATGGGGTAGACATATTCCGGCATTTGTACAGACGGCGCCGGGTTTGAACCGGCACGCCCCGGCCATATACAAGCCGGAACAAACTAAAAAACAAGAACCTTATGGGCGATACTGGATTTGAACCAGTGACTTCTACCGTGTGAAGGTAGCACTCTCGCCACTGAGTTAATCGCCCCTGGGTGTACTCTACCGCAAAAAATCCAACCGGTCAAGGGGATTGTCCGCTGTTCCGGCCCCGGGAAGGGCTGCCACCAGCTGTGGCTGCGGCTGCCGGCCAAAAGCCGCACGGGGCGCCATGCCCCACAGGTCCGCCAGGGCGCTTACAAAAAACCTTGTCATCCACATACAAACCCCTCGTGCCTGCCGTATTCTTTTCCAGGGAAGAAGGAAGGCGGGCGGCGGCCGCCCTATAAAAAGGTTAGGAGGCGGCCCCCTAACACCCCCCCAAGAGGGGCGGAAACCGGGCTTACGCCCGGCGGCCGCCTTTAAAACCCGCCAAACCCCTTGACACTTTCATCTGAACGTGAAATACTAAACTATGCTCTTGACAACGGCAGGTTTACAGACAGAATACGGCTCACGGCTCACGGCTCACGGCTCACGGCTCACGGCTCATATTATACAAACAACCGGCAAAAAAGTCTACTAAACAAAACTACTAAACGCACTCATTTGTATCAAATTTTCTCATTTTTAGGCAAATTCGCCCCAAACGGGGGCAATTTCAACCCGGACGCAGGCACATCCGGCGCACGGTTAGGCAACCGCACTCCGTGTTCAGGCGAATATGCCCCACGTTCAGGCAACTACGCCTCGTATTCAGGCGAATATGCTTTGTATTCAGGCGAATATACCCCACGTTCAGGCAACTACGCCCTGTATTCAGGCGAATACGCCCCATATTCAGGCAACCGTACTTCGTATTCAGGCGAATATGTCCCCTATTCAGGCAAATACGCCGTACATTCAGGCGGATACGGCCCACCGGCAAGACATACAGGAGGAACGATATGTCCATAACTCGAGACTGGCTTTCGCACACCAGAGAAGGGCAGCTTGCCATGGCCCGGGACTGGCTGGAAATTATCGGTTCCGGGGGAAAAGCCGCCGCCTGGGGGATACCCCCGGCAACCCTGACGGCGCTGGAAACCCGGCACGGAACGGCCCAGGGGGCGCTCATAACGGCGGAGAACGAGACCACCCGTACCCTCGTGGCCACCGCCCAGTGCCGGGAATCCTTTGCGGCCCTCACGGAGCTGATGCGGGACATCAAAAAGCGCTACTACCTTACCCCGCCGCTGGCGGAATCCGACTATGTGAGCCTGGGGCTCAAACCTCACGACACGACCCCCACCCCCAGCGGAACCCCCACCGCCCAAGTAACCATAGAAACCTTTTTGGTGGGGCGGCATGAGTTAGGTGTCAAAATCATCTACGTTACCGGAAACCCCCATGACCCGGCGAACAAGGGCTACCGGATTTGGTACAAAATCGTTGCGCCGGGGGCCGCATCTACTGATGCGACGGCGCCAACAGGCCCGGAGGATTTGCCCAAGTCCTTTTACACCAAGCGGAAAAAAGACGTGATTGAGTTTGATTTTGGAGACAGCGGCAAGACAGCGTATTTTGCCGTGCAGATAGAAAACGAGGGCAGGAAGGGCCCATGGGGGCCTTTGGTAAGTGCGCTTATTCCATAAGCGCCT
>JAITHE010000078.1 GCA_031280125.1 Treponema sp. | reverse complement strand
GGGGGCATGGGGCTCAAGTACGACGACTACCTCTACTTCAAGGATACCCTGGAGGAGGGGGGGGCCCTCTCCCGGACGGTGATGTTCGTCCACACCGCCAGCGACCCCACGGTGGAATGCCTCATGATCCCCGATATGTCCCTGGCGGTGGCGGAACAGTTCGCCCTCCAGGACAAGGACGTGCTGGTCCTCCTCACCGACATGACCAACTTCGCCGACGCGATGAAGGAAATTTCCATCATCCAGGAACAGGTGCCCTCCAACCGGGGCTACCCCGGGGACCTCTACAGCCAGCTGGCGAGCCGCTATGAAAAGGCGGTGGACTTCGAGGGTTCCGGGTCCATCACGATCCTCGGGGTTACCACCATGCCCGGGGACGACGTTACCCACCCGGTGCCGGACAACACGGGGTACATCACCGAGGGCCAGTACTACCTCAAGAACGGCCGTATCGAGCCCTTTGGCTCCCTCTCGCGGCTCAAACAGCAGGTCAACGGCAAGACCCGGGCGGACCACCGGGCCCTCATGGACGGCATGATCAAGCTCTACTCCGCCTACCGGGACACGCTGGAAAAGAAGGCCATGGGCTTCATCATGACCTCCTGGGATGAAAAACTCCTTAAATACGGGGATCTTTTTGAAAAAAAGATGATGGACCTTTCGGTGAACATTCCCCTGGAAAGGGCCCTGGACCTGGGCTGGGAAATCCTCGCAGACTGTTTCAGCCCTGAAGAAACGGGGCTCAGGACCGAATTGATTTCTAAATTCTGGCCGGGTACAAGGGCCTAGGGGTTTACGGGCGGTAATTTTATGCGTTTTGATGAGGGATTATGGCGAAGATAAAGCTGACAAAGAACGAGCTTAAGAAACAGAAGGATTCTCTTAAGATGTATCAGCGGTATCTGCCAACCCTGATGCTCAAAAAACAGCAGCTCCAGGGGGAAATCCGGATTACCGAAGTCCGGATCAAGGATCTGCGGACGGAAAAGGAACTGCTTGACGAATCCTTTAAAACCTGGGTAGGGGTGTTCGGAGAAAAGAGAATCTTTACGCCGGATCTGCTCCGGATCACCCGGATAAAGACGGCCCAGGGAAACATAGCCGGGGTATCGATCCCCCTGTTTGAGGGCGCCGAATTCGAGACCTCGCCCTACGACCTCGCCCGGACCCCCCTGTGGCTTGACATCGCCGTGGAAAAGATGAAACAGGTGATTCTTTTGGATTTGGAGGCCCAAATTGTGGAAGAACAGCGCCGGCGGCTGGATCATGAACTGCGAATAACCACCCAGCGGGTTAATCTGTTTGAAAAAATCAAGATCCCCGAAACCCGGGGGAGCATTAAAAAAATTCAGGTGTACCTGGGGGATCAGCAGACCTCCGCGGTGGTGCGGGGGAAAATAGCCAAGAGCGGACTGGAGAGGGCGTAAAATGATCGTACCCATGAAAAAGGTGTCCCTGGTTGTGCGGGATAAAGAACAGACAGAAGCCCTCGCCAGGCTCCGTGAAATTGGGGTGGTTCATCTGGAAAGACGGGACGCGTCTTCGGCGGCGCTTTCCAGGGTGTTTGAAAGGAAAACCAGGGGAGATACGGCCCTGGCCCTGATCCGGCCTTACCGGGCTCCCAAAAAGAAAAAACCCCGGGGACCCGCCCCTACGGATCAGCGTGAACGCCGGGCCAATCCTACGGGCCGCCGGGGCCGCCGGGCCACGGATATTATGGGCCAGGAGGACTTGGAGCCCTATTCGCTGGATGCAGTCAATGCTCCAGCCAGGCCGGATCTTATTGATCTGATCGTAGGCATGGGTAAAGACCGTAAGGCCCTGCAGGACCGTCTGGCCTTCCTGGGCAGGGAACACAAGCGCATTGAGCCCTGGGGGGAATTTAATCCCGCTTCGCTGAAAGAACTGGCGGAACTGGGGGTTCCTGTTTTTCTCTATGAACTTACCCCCCGCGCCTTTGTGCAGCTCCCCGCCGATATCCGGTATATAAAAATGGGGGAAGACAAGGCGGCGGTTTACCTTATTGTCTTGGACAGGGAAATTCCCGGCCTTTCTCCTGTGGTTGCGCCGGAAAAATCCCTTTCTGAAATTGACAGGGAAGAGGCGGAACTGCGGATCAAAGTGGAAGAACTGGAGAAAAAAATAAAGGGATTTGCCGACCGTAAACCCTCCCTCCTCAAGGATATGGCGGTGATCCAGCGGGATATTGAATTTGAAGCCGCCCGGGCTGCGCTGGACAAGGTGGAGGATGTGCCCGAACAATTTGCCTTTTCCTGCCTTACCGGTTTTGCCCCCCAGGAAGATGTCGGCCTGCTTAAGCGGGCGGCGGTGGAAAACGGCTGGGCCCTCCTGGCCGATGATCCGGGACCGGACGACGAGGTCCCCACAAAGCTTAAAAACAACCCTCTGGTGCGGCTGCTCTATCCCCTTACGGACTTTCTTGAGGTGGTTCCCGGCTATAATGAAGTTGATATTTCCGGCTGGTTTTTGTTTTTCTTTTGTATTTTTTTTGGAATGATCTTCGGGGATGCGGGCTATGGCGCCCTCCTGCTGGCGGCTTCCACCTTCGGAATTTTCAAAACCAGGAAAACAGGCGTTCCGGCGGTGTTGAAAATGCTCGCCCTTTTAAGCATTTCCAATATTTTGTGGGGGGTCTTTACCTGTACCTGGTTTGGCATCGGCATCGAGAAAATACCCGGTATCCTTAAGGATATTTCGCTGCCCTTCATATCCAACGCCAAAGCCGCGGAATCGGCGGAAGCAAAAGCCATTGTGGATCAGAATCTGCAGATCTTTTGTTTTTCCCTGGCCTTGTTGCAGCTTACCATAGCCCACCTTAAAGGGATTGTCAAAAATATCCGCTCCTTAAGGATTTTTGCGGAGTTGGGAGCCCTGGCAATGCTTTGGGGCATGTACAACGTGGTGCTGTTCCTGGTGGCAAGCAACGACTACCGGCGGATTCCTTTTCTGGAGCCTTCGGTATACCTTTTGGCCGGCGGTTTTTTTCTGACCTTTATTTTCGGCAGTTACGAAGGAAATCTGGGCCGGTCCATCCTGGCTAGTTTCAAAAACCTCATATCGGTGATACTGGGCATTACCAACGTGTTTTCCGATATTATGTCTTATATCCGGCTTTGGGCCGTTGGGCTTGCGGGGGCTTCTATCGCGGCCACGGTAAATAGTATGGTGGGGCCCATGCTGGGAAATTTTCTGGTTTTCCTGGGGCTGATCTTGCTGGCATTCGGTCATGGACTTAATATCGTGCTTAACGTTCTGTCCGTGCTGGTCCATGGGGTTCGCCTGAACACCCTTGAATTTTCGGGACATCTGGGGCTTACCTGGTCAGGTACTGCCTACAGGCCCTTTGCTGAAAAAGCAAAAAAATAAGCGGCTTGTTTAGGCGGCCGTAACGTAAACTATAGAGGAGAGACGACCATGATGACCACGAATTTAGGATTATTGGGCGCCGGTTTGGTAATGGGACTTGCTGCCCTGGGTTCGGCATTGGGAATCGGTTTTGCCGGTCAGGCAACCATAGGGGCCTGGAAAAAGTGCTACATAGCGAACAAACCGGCTCCCATGACGCTGCTCGCCTTCGCGGGCGCTCCCTTGACCCAGACTTTTTACGGCTTCATTTTGATGGGTCAGTTAAAGACCGCAGCGGCGGCTAACCCGGAGAATATATGGCTGTATGTCGGCTTTGGTATCGGTTCCGGTCTGGCCATGGCTTTTTCAGCCATCGCCCAGGGCTGGGCGGGAGCTGCCGCTGCGGATGCCCAGGGAGAGACCGGTAAGGGGTTTGCCCAGTATATCGCGGTGGTGGGCATCTGCGAAACCGTTGCTCTTTTTGCCATGGTTCTTTCCATGACCAGTCTGGCCTGACGGAAAAAGGGACGAATACAGGGCATTGGTTCCCCGCGACGCGAAGGAAGGCGGCTGTTTACGCCAGCGCGGCCTTCACGTGTTTCCGGGGACGCTCCTCTTGCATAGTCTAAACCATGGGTTTCCCGGGGGCCGTCAAAATAGGCGGCTTTGATCATGTTAATGCCGTAACGCTGGGAGGCGGTTTTCCCGTGGTGATCCAAACCATGTGGAAAGACCGCCTTTCTTTTGAAAACATCAGGGGAGAGGCCGGTACGGCCTTGATCCGGCGTATTGAAAATTTAGGCCGTATGGGCTGCGGCATCATTCGCTTTGCCGTACCGGACATAAAGACCGCCGAAGTTGTGGGGGAACTGGCTTCGGTTCTTTCCATGCCCCTCTGCGCGGACATTCACTTTGATTATAAAACCGCCCTGCGCTGCCTGGATTTTCCGGTGGCAAAACTGCGGATTAACCCGGGTAACATCGGGAACCGGAATCGTGTCCGGGCGGTGGCAGAAAAGGCCGCCGCCCGGGGGGTTCCCGTCCGAATTGGAGTCAACGCGGGCAGTCTTCCCCGGGAACTGCGCCGGGCTGTAGAAGGCGGTTTTGACCGGGCGGAGGCCCTGGTTAAGGCCGCCATGGATGAACTTTCTATCTTTGATGAACTGGGTTTTACCGGCGTGGTGGTATCTATGAAAGCCTCGGGAATTGCCGATACTATAAAGGCAAATAGGCTCTTTGCCCGGCGTAGAGAGGTACCCCTCCATATCGGGCTTACCGAGGCGGGTCCCCTGATTTCCGGAACGGTACGGAATTCAGCGGCCCTGCTTCCCCTGCTGACGGAGGGAGCCGGCGATACCCTTAGGGTATCCCTTTCGGATACCCCGGAAAATGAGATTATCGCCGGGAGGGAGATCCTCAGCGCCGCCAGGGATCTGGGCGCGAAGCGGGGAAAGCCCGGGGCCGTTATTGTTTCCTGTCCCCGCTGCGGCAGGCACAATTTTGATACCCTTGGTTTTGCCCGCCGCTGGAAGGAACGGTTTTACACTCTGGACAGAGACATCACCGTGGCGGTCATGGGCTGCGCGGTGAACGGTCCCGGGGAGGCGCGGCATGCCGATTTGGGGATCACCGGGGCGGGAAACAAGGTGCTAATCTTTGCCCATGGCAGGATTGTCAGAATTGTGGATGCCGCCGAAGCGGACAAGGCTTTTGAAGAGGAATTGATCAGGGTAACGGAGACCCTGTAATGAACCTCCCCGCCGCAAGCGGCGGGGTATTCTGTAAGTGTTACGTTGTTTACGAGGTTTGTTCTGCAAGGAAATTATGTAACTGTGGGGTTTGCTGCCATGCAATCTAAATATAGCATTTCTGAACCGCCGCAAGTCTCCCCCGCACAAGCGGGTTCTTGGTATCAAACCCCACTGCGAATGAAAAAACCAGGATACGGCAGGTTTCTTGCCGGCTTTTTTCTTTTTTGCTGGGCCGTTCTTTCCCTTCCCCTGGGGGCCCAGCAGCGGCGGCAGGATCCCTGGTGGCATACCCTGGAACTGGGAAAGCGGTATTACCGGAGTGGTTCCTACGGCAGCGCCCTGCGTTCCTTTGAAGACGCCCGGAACAGCCGGAAAAATTTTTACGCTAAGCTGGAACGGGACCTTATTAATCTTCTGTCTATACACGAGGTAAGACGTCTGGGGGACGATCTGAGCCTGGTGGAAGTGTATATTGAAAAGGAATTCCGCGTGGATGCCGCGGCGGCCCTGAGGGAACTCTACTACCGGGTACCTAAAGAAAGCCTGCATAATTCTGCCCGGCAGGCCCTGGCTGGGCTGGGGCGGTTTAAAACCTACCCGGAAGCGGAATATTGGATAGGGGAGGTATACCGGGTGGAGGGAGAGACGGGTATTGCCCTGGGGCAGTATCAAAAAGCCTACGATGAAAGGGCTCTGCTGGAAAGTCCCGGTTTTGAGACGGAAATTCTTTATAAAATCGCCGGTCTAAGACGTATGCGGGGGGAATATACGGAAATGGTTTTCGCGCTGGAAGAAATTCTTAAGACCGACACACTCTGGAGCCAGGAATCATTTAACAGGACCAATATGATGAGGAGCCTGGAGGCCAACGGAATTAACCGTTTCCTGCTTTTGTTCCGCCACAACAGCCCCGCGGTGGAGCGGGCCCACAGGCTTTTGGGTATGTACTACTATGCCTACGGCAGGCATAACAGGGCGGCGGAACATTTGCTCTTTGCCAGCCTTATCCAGAATACCCTGATCATCGAAATTCTTAAACAGGACCGGTATGATTATGGCTTTACCGGTCTGGAAAAGCTTGCGGAAGAGGCCGGACGGAAGCGGGATCTGGTTTCTTTTATTGAAGATACCGAATATTTCAGAACCCTCTACTATCTGGCCAATTCTCTCCATGCGGGAGGAAGGGGGGGGGCCGCCCGGGAAATTTGGACCTTCCTGCGGGATTACGGACCAGGGGAATGGAGGGGCCGCTCCGCAAACCAGTTAAGAAATCCGGAGCTTGACAGGATACCGGAAATTACCGGCGCCCCTCCCTGAATACCGCTGTTTTCCGGGCGCGAAATTTCCGCCTGTCGCCGGAATTCAGCTTAAGGTAAGCGGTGAAAAACTATTTGCTTCCAGAAACGCCTTTACCTGCTTTGCCGCCTCTTTTTCGTCTTCCCCGTTAAAGGTCATGGTCATTTCCTGGTCTTTCTTCAAGGTAAGGGCCATGACACCGATAATCCGTTTGGCGTTGACCATTTTTTTGGCGGTGCCAATCTGGATGTCGCTTGCGAACCGGGCCGCCAGTTTTACCAGAGCCCCCGCGGGCCTGGCGTGAAGCCCAAGCTCATCGTTGATAATATATTTGATTTCCTCCACGGCTTTCTCCTTTGCAGTATACCGCTAATCCAGTGTACGGATTCTTTTTCTGAGGCCAAGGATACATCCCGGTGAAACGGAAAGTTCATCGTAGCCCATGGAAAGAAAAGAGGCGGTCATCCGGGGATCCGCCGCCAGTTCTCCGCAGATCCCCGCCCAGATCCCCGCCCTGTGGGCGCTTTCCACGATCATCTCCAGGAGCCGAAGAATCGCCGGATGGCGGGTGTCAAGGAAAGGCTCCAGCTTCGCATTCTGCCTGTCAACAGCCAGGGTGTACTGGGTTAAATCGTTGGTTCCCACGCTAAAAAAAGCCGCTTCTCCGGCAAGTTCACCGGCGCAGAGGGCAGCCGCGGGGGTTTCCACCATGATCCCCAGCTCCGGATCCCCAAAGGGGACACCCTGTCCGGCAAGTTCCTGCCGGGCTTCGGCGGCCAAAGCCTTGCAGCGTTTAAGTTCCCATAGGGAGGTTATCATAGGGAACATGACCGCCACCTTTCCAAAGGCCGCCGCCCGGTACAGGGCCCGGAGCTGGGTTTTGAACATTCCGGGCCGGTCGATACAGATCCTCACGGCCCGGTATCCCAGAGCGGGGTTATCCTCTTTATCGATGCCAAAATAGTCCGCCTGCTTGTCCGCCCCTATGTCCAAGGTACGGATCACCACCCGTTTACCCTCCATGGCCGCGGCCGCCTGCCTGTAGACGGCGAACTGTTCCTCCTCCCCGGGATAATCGCTTCGGCCCAGGTAGAGAAATTCACTGCGGAAGAGTCCTATTCCTTCCGCATCATTGGCAAGCACCGCTTCCAGATCTTCTACACCGCCTATATTGGCGGCAAGCTCAATTTTCTGGCCCGATCTGCTTACCGTGGGAAGTCCCCGCAGAGCGTCCAGGGACTTTTCTTCATCCCTGTCCCTTTCAGCCTGTTCCCGCAGCCTATTTTCCGTTTTACCGTCCGGTTCGAGGTAGATTATCCCCCGGTGGCCGTCCACCGCCGCTTCTTTGCCGTTCAGATCCTGTCCCAAAGGAAAGTCGGCCTGTACAATGGAAGGGATCTTCAAAATCCGGGCAAGGATCGCCGTATGGGAATTAGTGGAACCCCTGCGGGTTACAAAGGCCCGAATCATCCTTTTATCGATCCCCAGGGTATCACTGGGGGTCAGGTCTTCGGCGGCCAGGATGGAGCCTCCCCGGAGAGAAAAGGAGGTATCGGCGCCGGTTAAAATGGCGGTAAGCCGGTGGGAAATATCGGCAATATCCGGCGCCCGGGCCTTCATATAGGGGTCTTCCAGGGCGGTAAATTGAGCGTAAAAACGCTTCCCTGTCCGGTCAACCGCGCAGGCGGCCCGGGAGGATTCTTCCCGGATCAAGGTTTCCACCTCCCCAAGAAAATCCTCATCTTCCAGCATCATCCGCTGAATATCGATAATCTGGGCCTCATCTTCTCCCACTTCCCGTTTGGTTTTTTCAAACAGGGCGGCAAGCTGGCCATCCGCGGTCCGCACGGCATCCCTAAAGGCCCGCCGTTCCCCTTCAGGATCCGGAGAAGGACTGGCGTCTATGGCAAGATCGGGCTTTTCAAAGATACAGATCCTGCCAAAGGCAATGCCGGGACAGACCGTTTTCCCGGAAAATTGCTCCATGGAACTATTTTATCAGATAACAACAAAAAGTCAAATACCGGGGAAGAATCCCTTGACAAAAAGAAATTTTTTGATTATCGTAAAACTGTTCTATACGTGGTGGATGTAGCTCAATGGTAGAGTCCCAGATTGTGGATCTGGTTGTCGCGGGTTCGATCCCCGTCATCCACCCAAGTGGGATGGAGGATTGAAGGGTAAAATCCGCCAGACCGGGCGTTCGTAGCTCAGATGGATAGAGCGACGGACTTCGAATCCGTAGGCCGCAGGTTCGAGTCCTGTCGAACGCAAAGAGCCGGATCCACCGGCGGAGCGGCTTACGGCTCCCCGCCTAAAGGGGATAAACGGGCCGCTAGCTCAGCTGGTAGAGCAGCAGACTCTTAATCTGCGGGTCGAAGGTTCGATCCCTTCGCGGCTCAAAAACATGGTTCCTTATTCTGTTTGACAGGGTTAAATACCCTGGAATCTGCTTTCTATAAATAATGTACGCTTTCTGGGTGTTGACATGGGTTTATGCATTATGGTAAACTCGTATAAGGTTTTATACTATAATTTAACCTGTTTTGCGGGCCCATAGCTCAGTTGGTTAGAGCTGCGGACTCATAATCCGTAGGTCCCTGGTTCAAGTCCAGGTGGGCCCATCGTAATTCCTTGTAATACAAGAAATTATGAATAAATAGCTTTGTATTCCTTGTGAAAGATGTGGTAACGTGCACTTATCGTGCATGTATTATTTCTCTTAATTTAGGAGAAGGATATGCCACGTCCAAAAAAACCTTTTGTGATACAAAAGCGGAAAGGGTCAAAGACCTTTCTGCTCACCCTCAATATCACGTCTGGGCTTCCAGCTCAGGTGTGCGGGGAATGGAACCGTCGCAGCTTCCAGAATATGCCTGTTGAGTTGGTAATCCATTGTAACCCAAAAACAAGTGTAACCCAAAAACAAGGGCCGCAGCCGAAACCGGAGTTTTGGCGCTTATTGACTTCCTCAAGAGTGCCGGTATAGCTCCACAGAAAGGCAAGATATTAGTAGGGGAATGGTTGCGGCTGTTTACCTCGATGGCTGAAAGCCCAAAAGGAGCCAGAAATATTGCCGAAAATCGACCATACTCTGTACAATCGATAGATCGGCTGAAAAGCATCTATGATACACATCTAAAAAACGATATATTTATGGGTTTGCTAATGAGCGAGGTCAATTATCAAGACATCATTGCCTTCATAAGCCGGATGGGTCTCCGGGGATTAGAGGGGCGATACAAGCAAAATAAGGTATCACAAAAGATGGCTGGAACAGATACCTTTCATAAATTGGTAGGGTTTGTCCGTATGGCATTCAAGGAATATGGCCGGGATCGTCCATATTGGCTGAACCCATTCAATGGTATTGATTCCCCGAAAAATATCAGACACGAAAAGCGTGATGCACTGCCGGAAGAAGAAGTTCTCAAGCTGTTTAATCCCGGAGTATTGCGTGATGTGATGGAGCTGGCGGTTTGTTCCGTAATGTTCCTGGCCGGGCTACGCCGTTCTGAAATCTTTGCCCTCCGCCCAGAAGATTTAGACTGGTATACCCCGAAGATTTTAGTTCAGCGGGCTTGGCAGAACTTTGATCGTAAGACCCGAGTTTTGGGTCCTCCGAAGAGTAAAAGAGAGCGGTTCGCTCCGTTTGATAAAGTTCTCCAGGATGCCATAAAAAAGCTGTGGCAGGAGAATGGGCAGCATGAGTTTGTGTTCTGCTTCCAGGATGGGACTACACCTGGGCCTTCGTGGATCAAAGGACGGTTCAAGAAGTGGCTTGACAGGGCGGGAATAGAGATGAAAGGCCGGGTTATTGTCCCTCATAGTAGCCGGCACTCCCTTGCGTCAATTCTGGAAGAGCGGGGGGTTTCCCTCCGGTATATCCAGGACCTTCTGGGGCACTCAGACCTCAAGGCGACAAAGCGTTATCTGCACTCAACGGACAAGACAATCCGGGATATCGGTAAAAAGATAGGCGCTGCCATGGATGAAGCGGAAACGGCTGTCAAGCCGGAGGCGGTACATATTCAATTTGCCGGGTAATGTGGCTTTCCAACCGGAAACGATGTAATGGGCTGGAAAGATGTCTTTTTATTGCCGCTCTTCGTTGAAAAATGTGTGGGAAAAATATTGCACATGAAGTAGTATTTGTGGCATGGGAATTATTCAGATTAACGGGAAAAAATCACCCCAGATAGCCAGGGAATACGGCGTCAGTCCGTCCCGTGTCCGTCAGTATGCGAAGAAGCATGATCTTCCATTCGTCAGTTGGGACGGCGGCAAGACCGTGGATTTTTATGTGTTCGACAAAGCGTCCGAAAACCAGTTTGCCAACCGAAACCGGAAGTCCCCGGGGTGGCCGGTGGTTCCCAAGCCTCCAAAGATTCCCGGCAAGCCGGGCCGCCCCCGGAAGGAGAAACCGGAGGACACGGGACCGAAGCGCCCGGTGGGGCGGCCCCGCAAGTATCCCAAGGAAGCAATAGACATTGTGCCAAAGCGGCCCCGGGGCCGGCCAAAGAAGTCGTAAACAGCGGCATTGAATGAACGCATGGTTTTCCAGGCGTTTTTTTATGTCCTGATAGAAAACCAATTGCTTTTTTTGCTTTATGCTGGTTTATCGCTCTTGTGCCGGTTGCAGTACCGGTGGGCTATCTGGGCGTTCTCGATGGTCGTTGGCCCGCCCTTGCTATAGGG
>JAITHE010000108.1 GCA_031280125.1 Treponema sp. | reverse complement strand
CCCCGAAGGTCCACCATGTTAAGCCGGATAAGTTCGTTGATCGAAAGCCGGGGCTTGCCGCCGTCGTCGTTCCGGGGTTCGGGCTTGCCGTAGATGTCCGGCATGGAGGGAAGCCGGGGCATAAAGGGAACATTTTTGACGGCGTCTTCCGGGGCTGGGGCATTATACTCAGCGGCCCCCGCGGCATCTTCCGCAGCACGCCGGGGCCGGGCCTTAACAACAACCCTGGCCGCGGACTCTTCCTCACCGCGCCGTTCTTCTCCCGATTCTGCGATCCCGCCTTGTCCCGCTGTTTTACCCGCACGGGGCTTTCTCACATAGGGCATAACCTACTCCTCTCCTTGTTTCCTTGTCCATTAACTCTTCTAGTATTTGTTCCAGCGCTTTCAGGGCCGCCTGCTGCCGCACCTCGTTCCGCCCGCCGTTAAAATGAAACCGTTCCGCCCGGACTTTCCCTCCCCGAAGGGCCGTTCCAATCCACACCGTACCTAGAAGAACATCCGAGCCGCCACTCCCGGGTCCCGCCAGGCCCGTTACAGAAACCGCAGCATCCGCAGTGCTCTTTTCCAGCGTCCCCGCCGCCATGGCCCGGGCGGTTTCGGCGCTTACAGGGCCGTATTCCGCAAGGATTTCTCCCCTTACCCCCAGCATGGCCGTTTTGGCCTGAAGGCTGTAGGATACGAAGGAACCCCAAAAACAACGGGAGGCTCCGGCGACGCTTCCCACCAGATCCGCCACAAGACCCGAAGTACAGGATTCCGCGGCAGCCAGAAAAAGGGACCTTTCGGTTAGAAACCGGACCAAAGCCTCTGCCGGGCCGCCGGAGACGGACGGGTACTGACCGGCGCTGTTATCCATTGGGCCTTTGCAGCTCCGCCCTGATCTCTTCTATGGGGCGGGAAAAAATCTCTACCTCCCGTTCGGCTCCGGTCATGCTGCACTGGCCTTCAAAGGCCACGCCGTCTGCGATGCGCAGCCGGGCAGCGGACACATCCCCCCGGACCTGGGCGCCGCTCATCATATCTACCT
The DNA here is from genome assembly GCA_031280125.1 of Treponema sp. Classification (GTDB taxonomy): domain Bacteria; phylum Spirochaetota; class Spirochaetia; order Treponematales; family Breznakiellaceae; genus JAITHE01. Next base: position 14,649 of record JAITHE010000108.1, on the reverse strand, counting down.
TATCTATTGCCCGTACCTGGCCGCTTACGGCGCCATAAACGGTAAGGGAACTAACGGAAATATGATCCGCGTCCACCACCGCTCCCTTGTCTACGATAAGGGCGCCGGTGGCCTCAATGGTGCCCCTGAATTTTCCCTGTATGCACAGGGTTTCCTTGAACCGCAGAAAACCTTCAAAACTGGTGGCATTTCCCAGAACGATTACCCTGGATCGTTTCTTTTGACCCTCTTTCATCTCATTCCTGTTCCTGCTGCAACGACCGGCGTATCTGTTTTTCTAGAATGGTAATGCCTATTTCGTTTTTCTTCAAGTTCTCCCATTCGGTCATGGTCTGTTCAATGCGGCTGTCCAGGGCCGCGATGTTTTTCCGGACAAGCTGGCTCTTTTTGGCCAGCTCATCCAAAAGCCCCGCTTGTTCTGTCTGGGCACGGGTATTTACCCTGTCTATGGCTTCGTCCAGCTCGTCCATGCTCCTGATAAATTCAATGACCTGGCTTTTTATGTCGGCGCTGAGTTCCTCCGCCAGGGAAAGCCGGGATTCCCGGGCAACAATCTGGGCAAAAAGTTCCCGGTTCCTCAGTACCGCCCTGATCCGCGCCAATACCTCGGAAAAATTAAAGGGCTTGGTAATATAGTCGTCCACTCCCAGCTCAAAGCCTTCTACCTTGTCCTTGACATCGTCCAGGGCGGAAAGCATAATGATGGGAATTTCCCGAAACCGCGGATCTCCCTTGAGAATTTTGGTCAGCTCCCACCCCGACATCTTAGGCATAATATTGTCTAAAATGATAAGATCGGGAAAGAATTTCTTTGCCTTGGCCAGGCCCTCTTCGCCGTCTTCCGCCTTCTCTACTATAAAGCCAAGCTTTGAAAGCATAACCTCAAAGAATTCAAGGTTGATAAATTCATCATCGATTACCAGTATCTTTTTGCGGGTGCTCATATATTCCTTCCTGTTTTGATTGCATCCAGTATAGCCTTGATCGTTCCGGTAAGCAAGAGGCCCGCGGCGGAAAGGAGAAAAAAAATTCCCCACAGGTCCCCCCACAGGGTATAGGGAGTACGGATTTTCAGCAGAGGAACGCTGACATTGAGAAAGGCCGGGACAAAGGGAGCGGCCATGGACAGGATCCTTCCGGCGGGGTCTACCGCGCAGGTCTGACCCGACGCGGCGGCCCGGACCAGGGAACGGCGGTTCTCCACAGCCCGGAAAACCGCCATGGAAAGGTGCTGCATCTGGCAGGAAAGGCTTTGTGCCCAGGCATCGTTGGTAAGATTGACAAAAAGTTCCGCCCCCCTCCGGGCAAAATCCCTGGAAAGATACCCAAAGGTATCCTCAAAACAGATGGGGGCGGAAAAACGAAGTCCCCGGGTGTTAAAAACCACCGCCTCAGCGCCGGGTTTCCAGAAATGGGTATCGGAGCGTAAAAGGGCCTGGTAGACCCAGGGAAAGATTTTTTCATAGGGGAAATATTCTGCAAAGGGTACCAAATGCATTTTGCGGTACACATCCTTTATTTCACCCCCCTCAAAAAGGAGGGCGCCGTTGTAATCTACCCGGTCCCAGTAGCCCCCGGATACAAGCTCCATCCGGGCGTCATCGTTGCCTATCAAAAAGGGCGCCTCCTGCGGTGCAAGAAAATCCAGCAGTTCCCTTACCAGGGGATAGGACCTGGCGTTGTCCCGGTAGCGCAGATTCCAGTAGATCCGGGGAACAAAGGCTGTCTCCGGCCATACCACCAGATCCGCGCCGGGGGATGCGGCCAGGGCTTCTTCGGAAAGGGAAACAAGCGTTTTAAGGCTTCGCCGGTTATCCTCCCGCCAGGGATCGCCATTTTGCTGGATCAGGGCGATCTTTGCCTCTGGAACGCCGGAATAGTCCGGAAAGACAGCAATGCCAAAAATCAGGGCTGTCCCAAGGGCGCCCCCCCAAATCAACAAGGGCAGACGTTCTTTGCGGAAAAAGTCCTTCTTTTCCAGGGCCCCCGCAAGCCAGGCCGAAGGAAAAACCACCAGGGCGGAAACTCCCCAAACGCCAAAAATCGAGGCTATCTGTATCAACGGCAGAAAAGACCATTGGCTGTACCCAGAGATCCCGTAGGGAAAACCCAAAAATCCCAGGGTTCGCAGATACTCAAAACCCAGCCAGAGGAGCCACTGAACCAGGTAGCCCCTGCGGGGATAGAAGAAAAGGGCAGCCCGCAGAACGGGAAAAAGCAGGGCCATGCAAAAAAGCTGAAACAAGGAAACCCCCATCCCCGCCCAAGGATGGAAAGAACCAAGCCAGGGGGCAAAGAGGCTGTACGACAACCAGCCGTACAGGGCTCCCCAGAGGACAGAAGGCCCCAAACCGGTTCTGCGCAAAACCAAAAATACGGGAGCATAGGCGAACCACGCAAAAAAGGGCAGTCCTTCGGGAACCAGCGGATTGGGGAAGGAGGCCGCAAAAAACAGGGCCCCTCCGGCAATGGCCGCCGCTTCGACCCAAAAAGATCTCACCCTTTGTCTTTGGCGGGAGAAAAGGAACGCTCCTCCACATCAGGCGGCGGCGTTTTTGCCGGCAGGTCTTCCGCCGGAAGCTCCCACACCGCTTGTTTAAGTTCCCTCCCGGGCCTGAAGGCGGCAATACCGTGGGAGGTAACCGTTACGGCTTCCCCGGTTTTGGGATTCCGGGCCCCCTGCCTGCCCCTGCGAAAACGGACCTCAAAGGTGCCAAAACCCCGCAGTTCCACCGGCGCCGCCCTAACTAGGGCATCCTTGATGCCTTCAAACACAAGATCCACCACTGCTTTTATTTCTTTGCGGTTTATGCCCGTCTTTTCGTATACGGAATCAACGATTTCTGCTTTGGTGATTTTTTTCCCGGTCATGCCGCCCTCTTTAGGGATCCCAAATGATCGAAAGATGAAAGCCGGCAGCCCGGCAAAGGTTACTGGACCGCCTTCAGGGCGTTAAGCAGACGCTGCATCCTCGATTTCTTCCGGGCTGCCGCGTTTTTCTTGATAATACCCTTTCCGGCCGCGGAATCTATTTTTTGTATCATATCCCTAAGGGCCGTTTCCGCTTCTCCGGTTTCTCTTTTCCGGGCCAAAAAAACAAACTTCTTTGCACTGGTTCTTACAGCGCTCTTTACCGCCTTGTTACGCCGCCGGCGTTCTTCGCTTTGGCGGCGGCGCTTTTCCGCGGAACTTTTCTTCTGTATCAACAATAACCTCCATGATCCCGCGCCATGCGGGAATTTATCTACTTAAAGTCCGAAGGCCGCCTTTCGACCCGTTTGCATTTTTCACACTCCGCCTGATTCTTTACCTTGCCGTTTGCGAAAACGGTCTTCATTTTAACTTCACCGCCGCAGGAACAGAAAAATTTCTGGGTGGCGCTGGAGGTACGTGAATTTTTACTGGCCTGGGCCATGTTCCTCTCCTTATCAATCCTTATTTATTTTTAGGATACCACGATTTGCGGATCCCTGTCAACAGGAAGCGCCCTTTCCATGGATTTTTTCCCCCTTTGGGGATATACTTTGTTCCGGGGACCCAAGGGAGGGCAACGTGAGGATCACAACCAGAGGCCGTTATGCGCTGCGGGCTTCCCTGGCTTTGGCCCGGCTGCAAAATGGCGGTGCGCCCGTCTCAATCAGCCAGCTTTCCGAGGAAGAACATATTTCTTCAGTTTTTCTGGAACAGATCTTTTTCCGGCTCCGGAAGGCGGGGATAGTGAGTTCCGTCAGGGGACCTGGAGGAGGCTTTCTCTTTGCCAGGGAGCCGGATACGCTGACCCTCTGGGAAATCCTGGAAGCCTCTGGAGAAGAGCTTGACGTTACCGGCTGCGACAAGCATGCAAAGACCTGTGCAAGCACAGGGATCCGGTGCCCCAGCCATTCGGTCTGGGAGGATATTACAAAAATGATCAGAAACTATCTTACCCAGGTTACCCTGGCAAGGGTGCTGGAACGGGCGGCAAGCTCCGGTACGCTCCCTAGTACAAAAACCGTTCCAGATCCCGCAGAACTGCCTCAAGTTCCTTGAAGCTGGTTTTTGTTTCCGGCAGAGACCGGAGAAAGGCCGCGCCATAGTACTTACGGAGTATCCTGCCGTCCAATACCGCCACCGCGCCATAATCCGAAGAACGGCGCATAAGCCTTCCAAAACCCTGCTTAAACTTCATCACCGCATCGGGCAGGGATAGTTCGGCAAAGGAATTCCGGCCCTGCTTTTCCAAACGTTCCCTGCGGGCCTCAAACACCGGATCCTTGACCACCCTAAAAGGGAGGCGGCAAATCAGCACCAGCCTCAAGGTATCCCCCGGCGCATCCACCCCCTCCCAAAAGGAATCCGTACCAAAAAGAACGCTGGCCTTGTCCGCTAGGAATTCCTGGAGCAGCCGGCTGCGGTCGTCATCGCCCTGTTTGAGGCAGCGTATCCCCTGCTGTTCCAGCGCGGGGGCGGCGGCGTCAAAGACGCTGCGCAGGGACTGGTAGGAAGTAAAAAGCGCTAAAGCGGATCCTCCCGCAAGAAGGATCAGATCCGTCAGGGCCCTGCTGACAAAATCCTGGTAATCCGGTGAGTCCGGCAGGGGAGCATCGACGGGGACCGCCAGCAGGGTTCGCTCCGCATAGGGAAAGGGGGAAGCAAAAATCCCGCTTACAAAACCCCGGTCCGCCAGGGCTGCCCCGGTCCGTTCAGCCCAGAAACGGAAATCCTCCCCGGCGCTCAGGGTGGCGGAAACACAAATCACCGTTTTATTGGCATTAAAGAGGGCGTCCCGCAGCAGGGGGGCTGTATCCACCGGGGTGGCGCTCAGGACCGCCCAGGGATCTCCGGCGCCGCTTTGCCGCTCAATCCAGTATACCTCTCCTCCTTTACCATCGAGGCCCTGGTTCCGGTATTCGAGAAAGGAAGCGCAGATCAGCGCCGCCCCCTCCAGCCGGCGAAGTACGGCCCGAATCTCCCAAACCACCGGATCTTCCTGATCCGCCGTTTCCACCATGGATCTGACCCGGGAAACCAGGACGGAAACGGCCCTCTTCATTTCATCCAGGAGAGGGAAGAGGGGGGCCGCAGCTTTTCCGCCTCCCCCAAGGCGATACCAGCCCTCAGTTCCGCAGAGGGTCAGGGCGGCGGCATCAGCCTTATCCGCCGCTTCCCTAACGGCGGCAATGGCAGCGGGAATATCCCCAAACATGCCCGCCGTTCGGCCGCAAAGAATTTCCGCCGCCGAACCGGACAGGGAAGGGAGCATCGCCGCAAGCCTTGGAAGGAGCCCTGATTCCCTGGCCCGGCGCTTCCGGTAAAGCCGCCCCAGGGATCTGCTTATTCCCACCCGGTTCCATTCTCTGGAAAAAAAGGAGGTAGCGGCGTCTTCGATGGTATGGGCTTCATCGATGATCACCCTGGTATAGGGAGGAAGAACCACGGCATTTTCATAGCCCGCCCCTTCATAACGGGCGGCCAGATCTGCAAAAAGCAGGTGATGGTTGACCACCAGGATCCGGGCGTCGGCGGATTCCCGGCGAAGGGCCAGAAAAAAGCACCGCTCCCGTCCGGCACAGCGCATCCCCATGCAGGTGTCTCCTTCACTGCATACCCGGGACCACAGGGCGGATGAGGGCAGGAAGGGCAGTTCCGACCGGCTCCCTGTGGGACTCTGCTCTGCCCAGGAGGTGATGGAACGAAGTTCCTCATACTCATCATCGTTTAGGGGAGGCTCAAGCAGGGCTTCCTCAAGCCGCCTCCTGCACAGGTAGTTTCCCCGGCCTTTTACCAGGGCGCATTTAACCTTTTTGTCCAGGGCGGCCAATACTAGGGGAATATCCTTTTCAAAGAGCTGCCGCTGCAGGGTAATGGTGGCGGTGGAAATGACGATCCTTTCCTCATTGAGGAGAGCAAATTCCACCGCGGGAAGCAGGTAAGCAAAGGATTTACCCACTCCAGTTCCAGCTTCGGCGGCGGCAATGGCGTCGCCGTTAAATGCCTCCGCCACAAGCCGGACCAGATCCAACTGGGCTTCCCGTCTTTCATAGCCTGTCAAGCGCCGGGCAATCTTTTCTTCCAGGGCAGCGCAGAGCACCTCCGGATCCAGCGCCTTCCGGCGGCGGCGGCGTACCGGCTCCGCTACCACATAAACGGAATGGATCTCGTTATCCACAATATAGGCCCCGACGCCGGTCCCGGCCACGCGGGAAGCAATGACAAGATCGTTGTCGCTGGGAGTCAAAAAGCCCGAAGGGTGGTTATGGATAAAAACATCCCAGAGGCCGTCTCCATCAAGCTGCAGGGCCGGCACCGCGTCTTCCTTTCCCCTGGCGGTAACGAGGATCTCCTCCACCACCCCTTGATCATCACAGCGCCCCAGAGCGAAAACTTCGTTACCTCCTGCGCCGGCTATTTCCCGGCGCAGGGCCTCGGCAGTTTCCCCGGTAAAACGCTTTACTCCCTCCATGGACCGGCGGTTTATTGATTTTCAAGCTGGGCGCTGATGGCTCCCAGGGTACGCCGCAGATTGGCGATGGTCTGATCCTGGGAATTTATCTGGGCACGGAGGCTTTCAAGCTGCTTGTCCCGCTCGGCAATAAGCTGCTGGACTTCGCCGTTTCTGGATTCCAGGCTGGCCAGGGTTTTCCTCAAATCCGCCAGGGTCTTTTCCTGGTCCGCCAGGGCGGCGCCCTGTTGAGCCGCGGAAGCATTCTGGGCGGCCAACTGCCGCCGCAGGGCCTCCTCGCCGCTCTCTTCCGGGGTTTCCTGGGCGGAGACCGGGGAATTGTCCGGCGGAATGGCAGCGGAGGAAAGGGCTCCCGCCGTCAAGGCGGAAAGGGCTTCCAGGGCCGCAGCGTCGCTTTCCCTGCGGACCTGGAGAGCCTTCACCGGCTGGAGAGAAGGGGCGGCAAGAAATTCCTTCAAGGCCGCCAGGGTCCGGGAAGCCTCTCCATACTGCCCTTCCCGTATCTGGGCGGACACTTCCGTATAATATACGGCGATCTGCCGTTCGGCCAGGGCGGCCTTTTCCTGCTCCTCCGAAAGTCTGGACAATTCATCCCGGGCTGCTTGGTTTTCCGCCCGGACCTGGGCAATGGAGTCCTCCGGGGCTTCCCGCTGCCCCTCCGTCCGGGTAAAGAGCTCCGCCTCCCGCCGGCGGGCAGCGGCCAAAATCTGGGCCCGTTCCGACTGAAGCCGGACCAGACCGTCCCGGTATTCCTCCTGCCGTCCCCGGAGAGTTTCCAGGGCGATCCGCTGTTCATCGTTCAGGGAATCCTGCGAATCCAGGCGTTTAAGCTCCGCATCCACCTCGTTGATGCGCCGTACCATGGCGTTGATGGCCGCATCTTTTTCGTCCATCCGGCGATTCACCTCTCTGCGGATTTCCTGGATCAGCTTCCGTTCGGTAATGCCTAAAAGCGCCCCGGATTCCCGGATATCTGCCGTATCCGAGCGGTGAAAGGAAAAGAGGCAGAAAAGTCCCGCCCCCAGCACAAGCGCCCCCGCCGCATTGACCAGAAAGGGAAAGAGTCCCCGCCGGGATGCTTCGCCCCGGGCGGGAAGACCCGGCGGGGGCGAAGCATCCCGGACCGATGCGGATTCGATCCGCCGGTTGATCTCACGCCGTTCTTCTTCGGAAAAAACACTAATGTCCGTATCGTCCATGGATCCCCCCTGTTACGCGAAGTACCGGTGTCTTTTTACAAATTTATAACTGCCAGACTACAGCCATCCCCTATGGGCATTTTTGCCAATTTAAAACCGGCCTCTTGTTCAAAATCAACAACAGCTTTTTTTACACCCGGTAAATCATTATTAAAAAAATCATGCATAAGTATTACCCCCCCCCCCCCCCCCTTCATACACGGATAAAAATACCGTAACCCTTCTAGCATGGGCTGATATAAATCCATGTCGAGGTTGACGAAGCAAAATTTTTCTTTTATATCCTTTGCCGTTTCTGGAAAATATCCCTTCTTTATTACACATTTTTGCGGATATGGCATTTTTGATAAAACATACTTTTCATTCGTTCCCCGAAATGCTTTATGGGATCTGTCCTCACCAAATCGACCGCTCTCAAAATCAGGATCATCAAGCGACTTTTCCGTTTTTATATCAACAGCATTAAAGCCTTCAAATGTATCAAACAAATACAATGTATGTTTAAAAAAATATTTATTTATGTAATACGCAAAATTGCCTCTAAAAACGCCGCACTCGGCAACTTCACCGCACAGTTTTTGCTCCGCAGCATATTCAGAGAATTCTTTTAGCCACTTGACACGAGGATGATCTTCGTGCATGGTTAATTCGCTATTTGCAAATTCTCTATCAAAAATAAGTTTCTGTGCCCTTTCACTTATACTGTTCATTTCGTTCCTCCCAAACATAACTTTATATGTAAGATCCATGGTTGTCAATATGATTTGTCAGACTTGTTCAGGAACCCGGCTGGTTCATTGGACTTGTTCGCTAACAATCCGGCTGGTTATCGAACAAATCCTGCAAAATGTTGTACATTTGGCTGTTTTTTAGCGGAATTTGTCCGGAAACTGAGGTTTCCGGACAAATCTATTATAATTACCGGCGGCGGAACAAAAGCCTACTTCGTTTCCACCGCCAGAGCCTCTTTCGCAGCAAGCCGCACTCCGCCGGCCTTGATTCCCTTGACAGCAAAATCCTGGGCCTTAAAGGTCTCTTCCAGTACCTTGAGCCGGGGCTTTGGTTTGTACTTTACAGTAAAGGTGAATTTGGAACGGGTGTCGCCGTGCAGCGCCGTGGATCCGTCGGGGAGCAGGGCATAATCCCTGTTCATGATCCACCCCTCGATCTGGAAGCGCTTGATACAGGGGTAATTCGTTTTTGGTTCCGCGTAGATCAGCGTGAAGACGATAGAAGAAAGGGTTTCTTTATTGGCTTCGCCGATGTACCACGCGCCGGGACCCACAAAGGCTTTTTCCGGAATGTCTGTTACCGACCAGAGGCCGCTGCCTCGGATTACGAGGATCCGGTCGAAGGGTGAAAGTTCCGCCACCACCTCGCCCCCCGCTACAGAGGTCCCCAGGTAGCCCCCGGCCCGGTCGTACTTGAGCTGCACGTCTTTGCGGACCACTTCCTTGACGTCGATCTTGTCAAACATCCCCACCCTGGTCCGCCGTTCCCCCCGGCCCAGATCTTCATCGGCCCGGATCCTGGCGCTGATCCGGTCAAGGAAAGAAATGGCATAGGGGGTTATGTTTTTTAGGTGCTGGTTGATTTCCTCAATCCGCTCCTGGATCGCATCCATCTCTTCCCGGGCACGGCTGATGTCGTAGAGGGAAATCCGCCTGATGGGGATCCTCAAAAGCTGTTCCACATCTTCGGCGCTTACCCCCCGCTGGCCGATCTCTTTGACAAAGGGCTTAAAACCTGCCAGGACCGCTTCGCCCACTCCCTTGGCGGTTTTCATTTTTTCGATGCCCTTGTAGATCCGCTCTTCGATAAAGATCCGCTCCAGGGTCCGCAGGTGAAGCTTGTCCAGAAGTTCGCTCTTTTCCAGTTCCAGTTCCCGGATCAAAACTTTTACGAGCTGTTTGGCATGGTACCTGATCACTTCGGAGACGGTCATGATCGCCGGAAGGCCGTTTTTGATCACCAGGAAGTTGACCGAAATGGACTGCTCACATTCGGTAAAGCCAAAAAGGGCGTCCACGGTTTCTTCCGAATAAACCCCCCGGGCAAGCTTTATTTCGATTTCGACCTTTTCGGTGGTAAAGTCCGAGAGACCCTGGATCTTGATTCGCCCCGCCTTGGCCGCCGTCTCTATGCTGGCCATCATGCTTTCCGTGGTGGCTCCAAAGGGAAGTTCCCGAATTACAATACGCTTGGGATCGGAGGTGTCAAGGGCAGCCCGGACCAGCACCTTGCCGTTGCCGTCCCGGTAGTCCGACACGTCCACCTGGCCCCCGGTGGGGAAATCCGGATAAAGCTCGAACTTCTTTCCCTGAAGGCATGCCTTTTCCGCCTCCAACACCTCAATCACGTTATGGGGAAGGATCCTGGTGGACATCCCTACGGCGATCCCTTCGGCGCCCATGACCAGGATCACGGGGATCTTGGCGGGAAAGAGGACGGGCTCTTTTTTTCTGCCGTCGTAGGAATCCACCGTGGGGGTCAGCTTGGGGTTATAAAAGATTTCCTTGGCCAGAGGAGTGGAGCGGCATTCAATATACCGGGCCGCCGACGCTTCATCGCCGGTGTAGATGTTGCCGAAGTTGCCCTGGCGGTCTATAAAGAGATCCTTGTTGGCCAGTACCACCAGGGCGCTCCCGATGGATGCATCCCCATGGGGGTGGTACTGCATGCAGTGGCCCACCACATTGGCCACCTTGTGGAACTTGCCGTCGTCCATTTCAAAGAGGGAGTGGAGAATCCGCCGCTGGACGGGCTTAAGGCCATCTTCCAGATCGGGAATGGCCCGGTCCTTGATCACATAAGACGCATATTCCAGAAAGTTTCGATCAAAGAGATGTTTTATGTACGCCATGCGATTTCCTTAATCAGCATAATGATTCCTGCCGCTGCCAATACAGGTAATCGTCCCAGCCGTTTTCGGTAAAATGAAGTTTACCCATCCGCCATTGCTTCCAGTTCTTCAATGGTTTTGGTTATATATTTACCCTGTTTTCCCCGTTCTATGGACTGCATGATCCACTTTATATTTGCTTCACTGTAAAAGGGATCACGGGGATCATCCTCTCCATAGTCCGGTTCACCTTCCGCCGCCATATCTACGGAACGATCCCCTTCTTTACTTTCCGCGGTGATGGTAAAGGGAATTTTCCGTTCCCGCAGGGTTTGGCGGATAAACACGTTTACCGCCGTGGACAGATTCATCCCCAGTTCTTCAAAAAGGCTGTCCGCCCGTTCCATAAGATTGTCGTCCAACCGGATAGTTACCTGCGCCATTGCCACACTCCACTATACAGCGTATAACAGAGAGAGGGGGGTGTCAATACGAGATTCTGATATTTAAGCAAGACACAGTTAAAACAGGGGGCATTTCTTTCGAAATGCCCCTATAGTTTGAACAATACGTTTACGGGAACAAGGCAAAGATCTTAACCAGCACAAAAGTTATTAAATTCGCTCTGTCAAGGTTTCCGATCTCGGCATTACCCTGAAGATCGACCCCCGATTTTATGGCTACGGTGGTTTCGGCGGGAGACAGCAAGGTTGCAAATACCAGCACCAAGGCCATTACGATAGTTGAAACGATAATGGAACGAATAACATTACCCTTCGACATGGCGGTAATGAGACACACGATGAACGGTATGACTGCCAGATCCGCCAGGGGAAGCATCCGGTTAATTCCCAATACGGGACCTTCCAAAATCGCTAAAGCAATGGTAATCGGTACCATAAGAAGGCCAACGGCAATAACGGAGGGTTCCCCTAGAGATACGGCGGCGTCAAGGCCGATATAGATTTCCCGGCCCTTGAAATGCTTGCTCATAAATTCCCTGGCGGCCTCGGAAATCGGAATCAGCCCTTCCATTAAAATCGCAACCATCTTTGGCATGATAAACATAACCGATCCCATAGTTACTGCCAGTCCAAGGGTACCCCTTAGATCATAACCGGCAATAACCGCCAAAATGGCGCCAATAATAACCCCCAGCATCAAGGGTTCACCAAACAAGCCGAACCGCTTCCTGATGGTTTCCGGATCCGCGTACAGTTTGTTGATGCCGGGAATTCGGTCCAAAATCCAGTTTAGGGGAATAACCAACGGCATAAAACCAAGAGCGGTAAGGTGAGGAAAGGAAATACCGGGCATATTAAAATGCTCTTCAATGTAGTGCTGAGTGTAGTCTGCCAGAAGCAGCGCGATAATAGCGCCAATCACCCCGGCTACTATACCCCAATGATGGGCCCCGCTGGTACCAAACACCGCGGCACCAATAAAAGCAAACTGCCAGTAATTCCAGATGTCAATGTCCATGGTTTTGGTCAACTTGAGGGCGATCATGATAAAGTTAACGATCAGCACAATGGGGATCATAAGTCCCGCCATCTGCCATGCCCAAGACACCGCCGACATGGCCGGCCAGCCAATATCGACAATTTCCATATTTAAGCCGAACCTTTGGGTCATGGCGGTAGCGGCGGGCCCCAACTGGCCTGTTAACAAACCGACAACCAAATTAATACCCACAAAACCAATACCAATAGTAATACCGGACCTCAGAGACCGGGAAAACCCGGCGCCCATAACCAAGCCCAGAATAAAGATGATAAGGGGCAATATTACCGAAACGCCGAAACTGAGAAAATACTGCACCCCTTGCTGAAAAGTCTGCATAGTAACCTCCTCGAAAAACAAAATTTTTCCAAATACCGGTTTTTTACTCAAATTATTCTGCCAGACATCACCTCCATAATAAAAATACGTTGTGTAATCAACCTCCTTCTCAAGAGCCTATAGCCACCAGCTCCTTGATCATGGTATTTCGATCCATCCATGCGTACACCAAGCCCATCCCATTAACAACGGGAAGGTTTGATTCGATTTTTCCGGTTCCCGCAAAAAGGACAACATCGTGGGAAGATTCAAAGGAAGACATATCCTTTACCTCAAAAGTATTAACCGTGGTCACACTGGCTTTAACGTCTTCTTTGGCAAGCAAGCCCTCCAGCTCCTTGGACAGTTTGATAAATTTGGCGGGGGCAAGACCGCCAGCCAGCAGAATTTTTAATTCTCTCATGCTTTACCCACGGGCTTCCAGTTCCAGCAAAATCTGCGCTGTCTTGCTTATCCCAATCCTGTCCGAACCCGCCTCGATCATGTCTAGGCAATCTTTAAGATTAGCGATACCCCCGGCGGCTTTTACCTTAACTTTGGAAGATACCGTTTGCCGCATAAGACGGATATCTTCTACCGTGGCACCCCCGGAAGCAAAACCGGTAGATGTTTTAACATAGTGGGCTCCCGCTTCTTCCGATAGGCGGCATCCGGTTTTAATTTCCTCTTTGGTAAGAAAACAGTTTTCCAGAATCACCTTAACCAGGGCAGGACTTGCCTGAACAACCGCCGCAATATCATTGCGGACATCATCAAATTCACGATTTTTCAAAGCGCCAACATCGATCACCATGTCCATCTCTACCGCACCTCTGGCATAGGCGTCAATTGTTTCGGCAACTTTTGAAAATGTGGTATGCGCCCCGGAGGGAAAACCGATAACGGTGCCGATTCTAACATTGGTTCCGCTCAAAACCTGGCAGGCCATATCCAGATTGCAGGGCCTGATGCAGACCGATACACATTCGTTGTCACGAGCAAATTCAAGCCCTTTGATCACTTCTTCCCTGGTCAGATTTGGCTTTAGAAGCGAGTGATCCACATATTTTACAAATTCCTTCTTTGTCATCTTTCCTTAAACTCCTTCGTCTCAAAAATTACCGGCTTCCTCAGAGAACCTTATGTCCCTTTACAGCGGTCCAGATCATAAACCATTGTTCCGGGGTTAATGCATACCTAAGGGCTTCCACAGGACGCTTGACAAGCTTGATCTCGCCCGATCCTGTTATGGGCACAAGCCCGGCGGGATGGGAAAGCAGCCATGAAAAGGCGACTATGTCTATGTTGTCGGCCCCAATCTCCGCCCGGATTGTTTCCAGGGTGGAACGGAGCCGCTCTTCCGCCTCTCCCTGGGCGGTAAAAATCTTTCCACCCGCCAGGGGAGACCAGATCATGGGATGAATTCTTTCTTCCATGCACATATGGATCACCCCGTTTTCCATGTTCTCCATGCGCAGGCAGGATAATTCAATCTGGTTAGTCACCATGGGCACCCGAAGATATGACTTGAGCATCCGATATTCATGGGGAAGATAATTCGAAACTCCAAAGGTTCGCACCTTGCCATCCTTGAACAATTTATCAAACGCGGAGGCTACTTCTTCAGGGTTCATAAACGGATTCGGACGATGCAACAAGAGGGTATCAACATAATCGGTGCGCATGTTTTTAAGCGATTTCTCCAGCTGGGAAACAATATATTTCTCGCTGTTATCGTAGTATTTAACCCTGACGTTCGCCGATGCGTAAACGATGGTACTTTTGGTAACCAGTTCCATTTTTTTGCGAAGATCGGGTCTTTTCTCCAGCGCCCCGCCAAATATTTCCTCGAAGGTGTAGTTGCCGTAAATATCGGCATGATCCATGGTAGTAATACCCATGTCCAGACATTCTTCAAGAAAAGTGATAAGTTGATCGGTAGTCAGATTCCATTCATCTACCCTCCAGAACCCAAGTACGACTCTGGAGAATGATAAATTATCCGCCATTTGTATTCTCATCATAGGACCTCCACAAAAATGTTAGCAAACGGCCACAACGGTTTAATTCTGGCTGTCCAGTTTCTTGAGCGTATCAATAATTTCCGCGTCTGTTTTTTCCCGGTTAATCCCGGTCAAATAGTTAAGACCCGACACATAGGGGGTCGTAACCGACGTCGGTACTTTGGTACTGGCAACAATAAGATCAAAATCTTTGGCGATCCCCTCTACCTGTACCACCTTGGTCTGCTGGATATTTACCTTAAATCCGGCTTCTTCACACACCCTTTTTACCCTGTCGGCAATTACCGTACTGGTCGCGATACCGGTTCCGCACGCTATAAG
>JAITHE010000101.1 GCA_031280125.1 Treponema sp. | reverse complement strand
TACCTATTACTGTGCAAGAATTAGAAAATTGCTGGGGGGGGGGGGGGGGGGTAAATCGTTGTGGTATAAGGAATTTGTGCATGCACTGTACAAACCCTCCCGGATAAGACACTACGGCTGTGGGCCGTAGTGTCTGCTATCATAGGGCGGGCGTAGGGGGTTTGTCAAGCGCCGAAAAGCGGCGTCCCTGCCAATTCCCTCCTTGCGGGGCGGTTATCTTCGGAAAATCCCTGCAGGATCCCTGGAGGCGCAGCCCGGACGGTTTACCTTGTCCCCCGTCGGGTGTACACTATTCGTCTATGTCCTGTAATGCTGTGGAATTGACGGACCGGGGGGTATTTCTCCATAAGGGCCGGGATGTGGCGGCTCCCGAAGCGCCGGGTTTTGGCGGAGCGGGGAAGGGATGGAAAGCCGCGCCGGATTGCGGGCAGGCCCGCCGGGGAACTATCACCCACGGTATTTTAGCCGCCCACCATCTGGGGGAAAGCCTGGAACCGGGATCGGACCTTCATCTGCGTTTTGACGCCCTGGCGTCCCACGACATTACCTATGTGGGGATCATTCAGACCGCCGCAATGAGCGGTTTGGAGGCTTTTCCGGTGCCCTATATCCTTACCAACTGCCATAATTCCCTGTGCGCCGTGGGGGGAACGATCAACGAAGACGATCATGTCTTTGGCCTGTCCGCGGCCCGGAAGTACGGCGGCATCTATGTGCCTCCCCATCTGGCGGTGATCCACTCCTATATGCGGGAAACCTGGGCTGGGGGCGGCAGGATGATCCTGGGAAGCGACAGCCATACCCGTTACGGGGCCCTGGGAACCCTGGCGGTGGGGGAGGGGGGGGGCGAGCTGGTGAAACAGCTCCTTTCCCAAAGTTACGACGCCGCCTATCCCAGGGTGATCGCGGTATATCTGGAAGGATCGCCCCAGCCGTCCACGGGTCCCATGGACGTAGCCCTGGCCCTTATTGGGGCTGTTTTCCGGAACGGCTTTGCCAAAAACGCCGTGCTGGAATTTGTGGGTCCCGGGATCGATGCTCTCCCCATGGAATACCGCCACGGCATTGATGTGATGACCACCGAAACCGCCTGCTGGTCCTCGATCTGGGAAACCGGAGAGGCGGTCCGCGCCTGGCTGACCCTTCATGGCCGGGGGGCGGATTACCGGGAACTGCGGCCCGCCGAATGGGCCTGGTATGACGGTCTGGTTAAAATCGCCCTAGACAAGGTCCGGCCCATGATCGCCCTGCCCTTTCATCCCGGCAACGTCTATGAACTGGAAGAGCTTTTGGCCAATCCCAGGGATCCCCTCCGCCGGGTGGTGGAGGAAGCGAGGGAAATCTTCGGATCTTCCGTGGATCCGGGCCTCATGGAGAAAATCGATTCCCAGGGCCGGATCCGGGTGGATCAGGGGATCATCGCCGGATGCGCCGGGGGGACCTTTGACAATATCATGGCCGCCGCGGAAATCCTTGGCGGCGGAGCAGGCCGGTCCGGTCGAAACAGTCAAGATGTCCGGTTTGATCAACCCCGGGACTGCCCTTCCGGCGCGTCCGCCGGGTTCAGCCTGTCCGTTTATCCGGGAAGTCAGCCGGTCTACCTGGAGCTTGCCCGGAACGGCGCCCTGGCTTCCCTGGCCGCCTCCGGAGCGGTGATTAAAACCGCCTTCTGCGGTCCCTGTTTCGGCGCCGGGGATGTGCCGGCCCACAGGGGCCTTTCGGTCCGCCACACCACCCGGAATTTTCCCAGCCGGGAAGGATCCCGGCCAAGGGAGGGACAGATCGCCTCGGTGGCCCTGATGGACGCCCGGAGTGTTGCCGCCACGGCCCGAAACGGCGGGATCCTCAGTTCCGCGGAGGGCCTTGAAGCCGGTCCAGGGGGCGGGGGTGTATTCCAGGGCTGCCCCTACCGCTTTGACGGAGAGCCCTACCGGGCCCGGGTCTATAACGGCCTGGGCAGACCCGGCAAGGGAGAGCTTATCCTGGGCCCCAACATTACCCCCTGGCCCGGGATGGAAGGGTTGGGAGAAAACCTCCTGCTTAAGGTGGTGTCGTTCATCACCGATCCGGTAACCACCACCGATGAGCTGATCCCTTCGGGGGAAACCTCTTCCTACAGGTCCAATCCCCTGGCCCTGGCGGAATTTACCCTTTCCCGCAGGGATCCCGCCTATGTGGGAAAGGCCAAGGCGCTTCGCGCCGCCGCGGCAGCCCTCCGAAAGGAGGCGGCCCCCGCGGAGGCCGCGCCCGGAGCGCCGGCTGAACCGGAACGAGGGTCCAACGGCGGGGCGGATGGCGCCGCGGCGGAACTGCGGGCGGTCCTTGAGGCGCTGGGAGAACCGGCAGAGACGGTCCAGACCGCTTCGGCGATTTTCGCGGTCAAGCCCGGAGACGGCAGCGCCCGGGAACAGGCGGCCAGTTGTCAGCGGGTCCTGGGGGGCGGGGCGAATTTTGCCGGGGAATATGCCACCAGGCGATACCGGAGCAACCTTATCAATTGGGGGATCATTCCGTTTATTATAGAAGGAAAACCGCCTTTCCAAAACGGCGACTATGTTTTTGTACCGGACGTGCGGACCCTCATCCGGGGTGAAAAACGGAATGTGGAGGCACGGATCCTCCGGCCCTCCGGGGAAGGCCCTCCGGTGGTGAAGGGCGCCGGCGTTTTTACCCTGGCCGCGCCGGAACTAACCGTCCGGGAACGGGAACTTCTTGTGGCGGGTTCCCTGATCAACGATAACCGGAACCGGCGGGGGGCGCGGCATGGCGGATAAGATGCCCGGACTTCTTCCCTTGTGGCTGCGTTTTCTTAAATGTGCCAGGGACAATGTCCTCCCCGCTCTGTCGATTATCCGGTTTCTCCTCGTCATCATGCTGCCCGTTTCCTTTGCGGTGATGGTCCTGGAACATGCGGGAATCCTGTACTATGTGGCGAAATATATGAATCCGGCGATGCAATTTGTGGGCCTCCCCGGCGAGGCGGCCCTGGCCTGCCTCAGCGCAATTTTTATGAACATCTATTCCGCCATTGCGGTAATTAAAACCCTTTCCCTGTCGGGAAAGCAGATGATCATCCTTGCTTCCATGTGCCTTATTGCCCACAGCTTTTTTGTGGAATGTCTGGTGATGAAAAAAACCGGTTCCAGCCTCCGTAAAATAGTACTGATCCGGCTTTTTAATTCTTTTCTTGCCGGATGGATCCTGCACTTTATCGTTCCCGCCGGGGCGGCTTCCCCCGCCGCCGGAATTGCACCGGGCATACCCCCGGTTTTGGGGATCAAAGCGGATCTGCTCCTTGCCGGACTGGGCTCCTGGTTCGGCAGGTCGATTTTTCTTGTCCTGCACATTTTTTTTATTGTCTTTGGGGTGATGTACCTCCAGCGGCTGCTGGAGGAATTCGGCCTGATGAAAAAGCTGGGCCGCACCGCCGCTCCCCTGATCAGGGTTTTCGGCCTCCCCGCCAATACCGCCTACGTGTGGATCATCGCCAATACCGTGGGCCTTTCCTACGGGGCGGGGATCCTGATGGGGGAAATAAAAGACGGCGCCCTGTCCAGGACTGAGGCGGATCTGTTTAACCACCACGCCGCAATAAGTCATTCCCAGATTGAGGACACACTTTTATTTGTAAGTCTGGGGGTTCCCTGGTTCTGGGCCGCCCTGCCCAGGATCATCCTGGCGATTGCCTCGGTCTGGGTGGAACGGGCCCGGAGGGCGCTGTTCCGGTCTTCCTTCCGGGTCAAGGTTGTCTAAGACAGTGAGGATCCGCCGAAAGGCGGATTCTGGTTTTTTCAGTTCCCGGGAGCCCCGGGTGATTTTGCAGAGGGAAAGCCCCAATTCCCTGGCGATTTCCCGCTGGGGTACGCCTTCCCGCAGGGCTTTGACCAGGGCCCAGCGGGAGGCGATGTCCGCCGTTTCCGCGGGGGTTAAAAGGCAGTTAAAAAAATGTTCCAGCAGTTCCCTGTCCCCGGTGGCGGCCAGTACCCGGCACAATTCTTCCATATTTTTTTTTACCCCGGGATCGTCCACGGTCATGGCAGTTCCGGCAATTCTCCGGGGCTGCCGGTGATCCGCCCGGCCCCGGCGGGGACCGGAGCGCATCCTTCTTCTGCCGGGGCCCCGTTGATGTTTCCAGCCGGATCATCCACCGTGTCCCCGAGGATTCCGTTCAGATCAAAGATCACTCCATGGTATTTCATTGTCCCAGTATAGCATGCCGCGCAAAAAATATCTTGAACCTGGGAGATAACCCTCCGGCTGCCTTCCGCTTCCTCCAGGTACCCTGTCATTCGCTGTTTTACCGGAAATTGTCTGGAAATGCGGGGTTTCCGGACAATTCCCTTGTAATTTCTCCGGCGTGTGTTAAACTTGATGGTAACAAAAACATTTTAAGGAGTGCGGTATGAAACGGTTTTTTCTGGTATCGGCGGTTTTGGCGTCCCTGACAGCCTTTGGCTGTAAGGCGCCGGATAAGGGCTACGACATCTACATTTACAATTCCAAGGGCGAAAATGCCGCCCAGTTTGAGGCCATGTGCAGGGCCTATACCGCCGAGACCGGGGTACGGGTCAAGGCTTTTTCCATCGGTTCCGGTCAGGATCATGCGGAAACCCTCCGCTCGGAAATGAATACAAAAAACAAACCCACGATTTTTTCTATCCAGGGGATCAAGGAGCTTATCGAATGGCGGGATGGGAGTTTTGTGCAGGATCTGAGCAAGGTTGAGGACAGCGGTTTTGCCGCCCTGGCGCGGAACATCGCCCCTTCCCTGCGGCTCACCACCGACGGGACCACGAGTTACGGGGTTCCCTACAATGTGGAAGGTTACGGCTATATCATAGACCGCCAGATGATCGGCGCCCTCTTTGGCGCGGACAGTGTGGATGCGGTCCTGGGAGACATCAAAACCGCCAGTTACGACGAATGGGCCGCCCTTGTTTTGGCCCTGGACGGCTGGATTAAATCACCCTCCGCAGCCGGCGTGGTTCTTTCCGGCAAGGACTACAGCCTGGTTTCCGCTAAATCCGGTCCGGCGGCAAACCTGACCGGGGTCTTTGCTGTCATGGGGGCGGAAAAGTGGACCTACGGGGATCACTTTGTCAATGTGGCGATGAACGCCGCCTTTAGTTCTTCCAACGACGCCTTTACCGCCGATGACGGCAAGGTCCGGGCCGCCCGGAACGCCTTTGTGGACTATGCCCAGGCCCTGGATCTCAAAACCGGCCACCTGGCAGGCAAAAACGGTCCTGCCCAGCGGGGGCAGGATTTTGTATCCTCCGCCAACTACGGCTACGATCAAACCGTCCAGATCTTTGCCGACAGTAAGGCGGTGTTCTTCAAGCAGGGAAACTGGGCCTACGGCAACATCGCCAATGTTAACAAGGGAATGGCGGAGCGGCTTGAATTCCTCCCGGTAAAGATGCCCTTCAAGGCCGCCGATATTACCCGGACCGACGGGATGACGGTGGAAAAACTTAACCGGTCCATTCCGGTTTTTGTGCCCAACTACTATGCGGTAAACGCCCTGGCCGCGGAGGATGAAAAAAAGATGGCCTATGATTTCCTGGTGTGGCTTAACACTTCTCCGGCGGGCCAGAAATTCCTGGTGGAGGACTTTGCCTTTATCCCCTACAACGCCGATCCTGCGGTTACCACGGTACCCAATTCCCTGGGGAATTCAATTATCGAGTACATGAAGACCGGGGACATCATCGCTGCCCCCTACCACGGCGCCCCCGCTTCCTGGTCCGGCGACGTGGTGGGTCTTAAACTTATGGAGGACTACATGACCAAACCCGTCTGGGCCGCAGCGGACTACGAGGCCATTGCCGATTATGCGGTAGACCAGTGGATTAAACTCAAAGAGTCGGGGGTTTTCTTTGCCGGGCGGCGGTGGGCCGCCGGGCCCACGAACCCCGGGGGGCTCACGGAAGGAGGCGCGCGCTGGACCGCGATAAAAGGGGGGG
>JAITHE010000088.1 GCA_031280125.1 Treponema sp. | reverse complement strand
TTTTCGAGAAAGGCGATGTGGGTTTCGTCGTCCAGGTTGATCACCGCTCCCAGTTCTTTGGCCCGGCGGTATTCGGCGGCGGGGGTTTCGTTGGAGGTGAACATGATGTCTTCCCCCCGGATCCCGGCGGCCTCCGCCAAAAAGAGTTCGGGCCCGCTGGAGCAGTCCGCCCCAAAACCTTCATCCGCCAAAATCTTGAGGATGTACGGATTGGGCAGGGCCTTGACGGCAAAGTGTTCCTTAAAACCGGGAAAGCCTCCAAAGGCCCGCAGGATCGACCGGGCGTTTTGGCGTATCCCTTCCTCATCGTAAAGGTAGAAGGGGGTGGGCCAGGTTTTGGTTAGTTCTTCCAGCTCCGTCCGGGAAAGGGGAAAGGTTTTTTCGTTCATGGCTCTTCCTTTGCTACGCCGTGTCAAAAGTCTATCCCAGATAGCCCTGGTGTTTTAAGAGTTCGGCGTTGAGGATCCCTCCCCCGGCGGCGCCCCGGATCGTGTTGTGGGAAAGTCCCGTAAAGCGCAGGTCGAAAACCGGGCAGGGGCGGATCCGTCCCACGGTAACGGCCATGCCCCGTCCGGCGTCCCGGTCTTTCCGGGGCTGGGGGCGGTCCGCTTCTTCCCGGACAACGATGGGTTCCGGGGGGGCCAGGGGAAAACCCGCTTCCTGGGGCAGGGCCCGGAAGGCCCGCCAGATTTTTGTTACCTCATCCACCGAAGGCTTGTGCCCGCCAAACTCCACGCTGACACAGGCGGTGTGGCCGTCGCTGACGGGCACCCGGCTGCAGTGGGCGCTGATGACGGGGGCGGCGGCGTTGACAATGGCCCCGTCTTTAATTTCGCCAAAAATTTTAAGCGGTTCCCCTTCGGACTTTTCTTCTTCGCCGCCGATGTAGGGCACAAGGTTGTCGATAAGGTCCCAGCCGGGAACTCCGGGGTACCCCGCCCCGGACACGGCCTGCATGGTGCTGACCAGAAGCCGCTTGACCTCGAAGCCTGCCCGCATGAGGGCCCAAAGGGGGGTGGTGTAACTTTGAATGGAGCAGTTGGGCTTAACCGCGATAAAGCCGGATTTCCAGCCCCTGGCTTTTTGCTGGGCGGGGATGATCTCCGTATGATGGGGGTTTACCTCGGCGATAAGCATGGGCACATCGGCGGTCCAGCGGTGGGCCGAGGCGTTGGACACCACGGGGACACCTGAGGCGGCATAGGCTTCCTCAAGTTTTTGTATTTCTTCCTTGCCCATCTCCAGGGCGGAAAACACAAAGGCGCAGCGCCCCCTCTGGCGGGCATCCACCGCCCGGCCAGCGTCGTTGGCGTCTTCTACCACGAGGTCCCCCACGCCGTCCCCCCAGCGGCCCTGGTGCGAAGCGGATGCCGAAAGGCGCCAGCGGCCCGCCACGGCCTCCCGGTAGGTTTTTCCGGCGCTCCGGGGAGAAGCCGCGGCGTAGCGTACCTGGAACCAGGGATGATCCGAAAGGAGGCTCACATACATCTGGCCCACCATGCCGGTGGCCCCCAAAATGCCCACGGGGATTTTCTTCATTGCCTGCTCCTCCCGGCTATTTTATCATGGGCTCCGAAGACGTGTTAAGGAACCGCCGCCGCATCCTCTTTAGCCTTCCGGGAGGTCCGCCGTCCGGGGATTCGCCCCATTCCGCAAATTACCGCGGACCCGTCTACGGGGACTTGATTATAAAAACAAAGGGTAGTATAAATAAACCCTGGCCCGGATGGTGGAATTGGTAGACACGCTGGTTTCAGGTACCAGTGCCTTCACCGGCATGGAAGTTCGAGTCTTCTTCCGGGCAGCATGTTTTCCGGCGGCGTACCAGGCAATACAAAGCGGTGCGCCCCTTATTGTTACAAACGCCTAATCCACCAAGGGATCAAAGTTCTGCGGCAGGGCTTCCAGTCCCGAATCATCATTAAAAAGGTACTGCAATTCCGGCGGCAGGGAGGGCATTTGAAGGGACGGGCCCAGGCTGTTTCCGGGGAGCCGCAGGTTACGCAGTCCCGCCGGCAGGGAATCTATGGTTACGCCATGCTGATCACAGGAAGCTTCCGGAACCGTTCCCGCAAGAAAACTTAACGTTATGCCCGGAGGACAGGCCGCGTTTCTAAGCAGCCCCGAACTCCGGCAGACGGTGGCATCCACAATCCCCGCGGGCCGGGGAAAATCCCTCCGGGGCAGGCCCTGGTTGTACTCCTGCATCAAATTACCCCAGATGGGACCGGCCAGGGACGCCCCGGAGACGTTCATCCCCAGGGAATTCCCCCCCTTGTCAAAGCCAAACCAAATGGCAATGGTATAATAGGGGGTAAAGCCCACAGCCCAGGCATCGGACCAGTTCTGGGTTGTACCGGTCTTGCCTCCGGCGGGGATCCGGTAGACAACCCCCTTGTCGTCCTTGACGTTGAGCTTGGTTCCGTAACCGCTCCCTGAAGCCAGCGTACCCATCTCTATTACTTTGGCGCAGAGCCGGGTCATCATATAGGCGTTTTGCGGCGAAATTACCTGGGTGTCCCGGCCCATTTTCTCTTCGTTAAGCCGCACTTCCCCTTCATGGTCAATGATGATTGCCCCGTTCCGGTCTTCCACGCTGATTATCGCAAAGGGGGTAACCGCCCTGCCCTGGTTGGCAAAAACCGCGAAGGCCCTGGCCATGGAAAGGGGGGAAACGGCGATGATCCCCAGCCCCATGGGGTATACCCTGGGGAAGGTACGGCTTTTTTCTTCCGGATCGGTGATCCCCAACAAGGCCGCCGACCGGTCAATGGCCGCATCAAACCCAATACCATCCAGTATTTTCAGCGCAGGAATATTAAGGGAAAGTCCCAGGGCTTCGTAGAGCAGCACCGGACCCCGCCAGGTGCCCTGGTAGTTGTTCGGCACATAGGGTTCTCCGGTGGCGGCGTGGAACATCATCGGGGCGTCGTAGATGAGGGTGGACATGGTGAATTCCCGGGAATCGATGGCCGCCGAATAGTACAGGGGCTTAAAGGCGCTGCCGGGCATTACCTTGGCCTGGGTAGCCCGGATAAGCTGATTGGCCGCGTTGTACCGGGAGCCCCCTACGATGGCCTTGATCCGGCCCGTATCGTTTTCCAGCACCACCAAGGCGCCCTCGACCACGCTTTCTTCTATAACAGATTTAAGCCGCTGGTACGCCTCGGCGGCAGCGGGCCGTATTTCCGGTATGTCAAAGATCAGCGACAGCATGTCCACCGTAGGATTAAGCTGCTTGCTGTACTTGTTAACCGCCTTTATCTCGTCCTGGTGTTCCGTAACGGCGTAGATATCCTCCAGATTAAAAGCCAGGGTAAGCATATTGGCCAGGGGCACATACACCTGCTCCGCCCGCCGGGTACTGTAGCCGGAACTGCTTTTGTACAGGGTGTTGGCCCTGTCAATACCCCCGGCCATTTCCGAATCGGCCAGTTCCTGAAAACGGAGATCCAGCGTGGTCTGTACGGTATAGCCGTCCCGGTAATAGTCCATCTCGCCATACATGAGCTTATCCAGTTCCCGGCGCACATACTCGCTGAACCAGGGGGCTTTGTCCTCCCTGGAAAAATAGGAAGAAACCCCGATCCGGGTATAATCAAAGGAAGAACGGTACTGTTCAAAGGAAGCGTCCGCTTCTTCCCTGGCGGCATAGCCCAGTTCCACCATTTTATCCAGCACTGCCTTTTGCCGGTCCATGGCCTCGTTGGGGTTTTGGATAGGATTGTAACGGGTGGGACTTGAAAGCTGGACCACCAGTACCGCGGCTTCCGCCAGAGAAAGATCCCGGGCACTGTGGCCGAAGAAATACTTGCTGGCCGTCTCCACGCCGTAGACCCCCGGCCCCATGATCATATAGTTAAGGTAAATTTCCAGGATCTCGTTCTTGGTATAGCGCCGTTCCATCTGGAGGGCCCACCACAGTTCAACGATTTTACGGCGGATGGTCTTTTCCCGGCGGTCCGTATACAGAGTCCCCGCCACCTGCTGGGTAATGGTGGAGCCCCCCCCTAAGGACCGACCGGTAAACTGTCCAAAGGCCGCCCGGGCGATGGCCCGGAGGCTAAAACCCCGGTGGTTGTAAAAATCGGGATCCTCCCGGGCCAGGGTTGCCAGAATCAGGTGCCGGGGCAGTTCGTTCAGGGTAATAAGTTCCCGCTTTTCATCGGCGGAAAACTCGGTAATCAGTTCACCGGAAACATCGAAGATCCTGGTGGGAAGGGCGGGAGTCAGGGACCGGTAGTTTTCTTCGTTTTCAATATTTCCCGTTATGGCGATGGATAAACCCAGACTTATCCCAATAAGGCACACCAAAAGAACCGTGAACACGGCAATCAGGCGGATAAAAACAAAGCCCTTCATAGCATAATGGTAGACCCCGCCCCGCCGCTTGTCAAGGCGGCGGCCTCCCCAACAAATGCTTTGGAGTTTTGTCCCTCTCTGGACTACGCCATGCCGCATAACCGGACGGGAAGGGACAAAACTCCAACGCCATAAAACGCGGCGCGTTTTATGGCGCAACCACCCGGAACCCCAGATAGTTGATCCTGAGATTCGGGGTGCTGCTGCCCCGAATCGAGACCGCTCAGACGTCCGCACTGCTGACCCAACTGCCGCCCCGTACCACACGGACCGTACCCGAAGCGGGTCCCGCAGGATCCCCCGCCCATACCGGATCCGTTACCGCAGTGGTGCTCACCGTACCATTATACCAGTCCCAGCACCATTCCCACACGTTCCCGCTCATGTCATATAAACCCGCCCCGTTGGCAGCTTTAGTCCCCACAGGATGCGCCCCGTACTCCTTACTGGTATTCCCCGGAGTA
>JAITHE010000055.1 GCA_031280125.1 Treponema sp. | reverse complement strand
CTGATTAACTTGACGCTAATCAGCGTTACCCTCTGCATTTGCTCATTTCATTACGCAAATGCGGGTAAGATACACTGATTAAATCCTCGATTGGATTTAATCAGTGTTTCCCTAGGGCGTTAGGTTCCTATGCCCAGTTCTTGGACTTTTTTTGCGCCCATTTCCCGGAGCAGGTACTTCTGTATCTTGCCGCTAGAAGTCAGGGGAAAGGCGTCAACAAAGAAGATATACTTGGGTGTTTTGAAACGGCTGATCCGCCCCCGACAGTAATCCCGCACGTCCTCTCCGGTTATGGCCGTATTGCCGTGGAGGATAATAAAGGCCCCCACCTCTTCGCCGTACTTTTGGCTGGCGATGCCCACAACCTGCACGTCCTTGATCCCCGGCATGGTATAGAGGAAGTCTTCGATCTCCTTGGGATACACGTTCTCCCCGCCCCGGATGATCATGTCCTTGATGCGCCCGGTAACCCGGAAATTCCCCCGCTCATCCTTGACCCCCAGGTCCCCGGAATGGAGCCACCCGTTTTTATCGATACATTGGGCGGTCTCTTCGGGCATCTTGTAGTAGCCCTTCATGGTGTTGTAGCCCCGGCAGCAGAACTCCCCGTGTACCCCGCCGGGGCATTCCTCCCCGGTTTCCGGGTTTCGTATGGTTACTTCCACCCCGGGCAGGGCGCGGCCCACGGTTTCCACCTTTACCTCCAAGGGATCGTCGTACCGGGTCTGGGTCATCACCGGAGATGATTCGGTAAGGCCGTAACAGATCGTTACCTCGGTCATGTGCATAAGGCTGATTACCTGGCGCATGGCCTCGATGGGGCAGGGGGAACCCGCCATAATCCCCGTGCGCAGGCTGGTGAGGTCGAAGAGCTTGAACATGGGATGGTTAAGCTCCGCGATAAACATGGTGGGAACCCCGTAGACCGCGGTACACCGCTCCTTTTGAATGGTGGCCAGTACCAAAAGGGGGTCAAACCATTCCAGCACAGCCGCCGCGGCCCCATGGGTGATAACCGCCATCATCCCCAGGACCAGGCCGAAGCAGTGGAACAGGGGAACCGGCAGGCACACCATGTCCTTTTCGGTAAAACGCTGGTTCTCCCCGATGCCGAAGCCGTTATTGAGGATGTTCCGGTGGGTGAGCATGACCCCCTTGGGAAAGCCGGTGGTTCCAGAGGTGTACTGCATGTTCACCACCTCGTTGGTATCGCAGGAGGCTTCGATGGCGAGGAGTTCCCCGTCCGCGGTATGTTTCCCCAGTACCAGCAGTTCGGCAATGTTGTACATACCCCGGTGCTTCTGCTGCCCCACATAGACCACGCTTGCCAGATGGGGGAATTTTTCGGATCGCAAATAGCCCCGCGGGCAGCGTTTGAGTTCCGGGACCAGTTCATACACCATGGAGACATAGTCCGAATCCCGGAACCCGTCTATGATAAAGAGGCACTTGAGGTCCGATTGTTGCATCAGATATTCCAGCTCGTGGAGCTTGTACCCCGTGTTGACCGTTACAAAGATCATGCCCGCCCGGGCCGTGGCAAAGAGCAGGGTGTTCCAATCCGGCACATTGGTGGCCCAGAGCCCCACATGGTCCCCCTTCTTAAGCCCAATGGCCAGAAGCCCCTTGGCCAATTCATCTACCCGGCGGTCAAATTCCCCATAGGTAAACCGGAGGTTCCGGTCCGCGTACACGATGAAGTCATGGTCCGGCTGGGACCGGGCCTTTTCCCGGAGCAGCTGCCCCAGGGTTGTCTCAAAAAAGGCCATGGGTTCCCCCTAGACCGGCGTATAGATAACCGCCAAAATACGCGCCGGTTCGGCGTTTGCCGAAAGCACCC
The DNA here is from genome assembly GCA_031280125.1 of Treponema sp. Lineage (GTDB taxonomy): Bacteria > Spirochaetota > Spirochaetia > Treponematales > Breznakiellaceae > JAITHE01. Next base: position 908 of record JAITHE010000055.1, on the reverse strand, counting down.
GGTGGGGCACAATGGAGTCGTAGTATACCGAGTCCCCGGCCTGGAGCAGGTGGGAGGCGGTGCCGTATTCCAGCGAGAGGGAACCCGCAAGGACATAGATGAACTCCTCCCCCTCATGGAAGGATTTCTCCTGCACCGCGTCCGCCTCGATGTCCACGATAAAAGGCTCCATGTGCCGCCCCCCCTTGTCCGCCGCCAGGGTCTTGAAGTGAAGCCCCTGATGGGCCGCTTCCGCCGGTCCGGTGGAAGCGGCCGCCGGCTCTGGAAGCCCGGTTATAAAGCGGGGGGCCGCCGCCGCCTCGCCGGAACGGGTGATCACCGGCCCCAGTTCCTCATGATCATCCAGGAGGGTTCCCAGCCGGACCCCCAAGGCCCGTGAAATCCGGATCAGCGGGGCCAGGTCCGGGATATGCCCCTCTTCTTCAATAGTTTGAATCAGCGCCGCCGGGAGGCCGCTCCGCTCCGCCAGGGTTTCCCGGTTAATGCCAAAGGTCTTACACAGTTCGGCAATCCGTTTTCCGGGAGTATGGATTGATGCCATAGGGTCCTCTTTTCCTTAATTTATGATAAACCGGGCGCAAGACCGGCGTTTTACCGCAGAAGAAGCCGCGTTACCGGTTGTTTTACGGCGGCCTCCCGCGGTTCTCCGGACTGGGGCCCGCAAAACCGCGAATGTCTAAGGCAGCCGTTCCAATAATTGCCATTTTTGAACGGCCTTCAGTGTACCAAAGTTTCCCTGTTCCGGCAAGACAAGGGCGGGGCGCAGGGCCAGCGCATATAAATTTTTTATGGGGGGTCTGGGGGGCCTTTCGGCCTCCCAGCGGGGGTTCGGGGGCGGAGCCCCCGTCCCGCGCAAGGGATAGAAGCGGAAATCCCGCAGAAAAGCCGAAGGCTTTTTGAGGAATTGG
>JAITHE010000013.1 GCA_031280125.1 Treponema sp. | reverse complement strand
TCTGCATACCCTATCTGACGATTGAGCCGATAGTGAACAAGCTGTCGGTACAGTTCTGGTATTCATCGGCCCGGCGGACCACCACCACGGAAAATCTGGCGGTATTAAAGGAAAAGCTTTCAACAGTCGATGTTAATGTAGTAGCCGAGATTGGAAAAATAGATGTTCCCGTCCGGGATGTGCTTTCCTTGAGGTCCGGTGATGTGGTAAGGCTTTACAATGTGCAGGTGGGCGAGCCCTTTGCCCTTAACATCGGAAATAAAACAAAGTTTCTGTGCCGGCCCGGCGTGATTGGTAAAAAAATGGCCGTCCAGGTTGTTAAAAAGATCGCGGAGCTTGAACAGGAAGAGTTTGAAGAACTTGCGTCAGAAGGGGAGGAATTGTAATGAGTGACGGCGCTCTTTCTCAGGATGAAATAGACGCCCTGTTGGCAGGCGTGGATCCTTCGTCCCCTGGTTCATCCGCTCCGGCGGCGGCAATGGCGGCTCCGGGATCCGAAGATGAGCGAAAAGCTATCCAGGCTTTTCTTTCCGGTACGGTGGACGCCCAGTCTTCTAACCTGTCTATGATGACAGGCCGGGATGTAAGTTTCAAAGGCCCCACGGTAACAGCCGTTTCCAGGGAGGATCTGCTGCAGCAGCTTCCAGACATGGTAACTTCGGTCAAGGCCGATTTTAATTCCGGCTTTCCCGGTGAGCACAGTTTTCTTTTTCCCGAAGATACCGCCAAGGCTGTGGCGGCCCTAATGAACAAGGAAGAAAATATCGAACTGGACGACATGGCCATGTCGGTTCTGGGGGAAGTGATCTCCCAGCTGGTGGGTTCCCAGATCACCGCCCTTACAGACAAGACCGGGAATAAGTCGATTGCTTCCGTGTCCCCCGAAGCAGCCAACGTGCCCAAGGCCGTGGCGGCTCTGCCGGGGGGAACCTTTATGTGTGCCGCCTACCAGCTTGCCCTGGGAGACGGCCAGGATCACCGGTTATGGGAGGTCTTCGGCCCCGCGGTATCTGCGGATATTGCCCAGGCATTGACCGGGAAAAGCGCCGATCCGGGGCCCACCCCCGGCGCGGGCATGGGCGGCGGCATGGGCATGCCCGGTATGGGGGCAATGCCTGGCATGGGTATGCCAGGGATGGGTATGGCGGCTATGCCCGGCATGGGGGGCATGCCTGGTATGGGTATGGGCGGCATGATGCCTATGTCCGCCAATGTTCAGTCGGTGCAATTCCCCAGCCTTATGCCTCAGCCCACGGCCCAGGAACAGGGAAATATCGGTCTAATCATGGACGTTTTCATGGAGATGACCGTTGAATTGGGCCGGACCAGAAAGCTTATCAAGGAAATCCTTGGTATGGGCGAGGGAACGATTATTGAGCTGGACAAGCTGGCCGGCGAGCCGGTGGATATTCTGGTAAACCACAAACTGATTGCCAAGGGGGAAGTTGTGGTTATTGACGAAAACTTCGGCGTCCGGGTTACGGAAATTGTATCGCCCATGGAGCGTATGGGAGAAAGCATCTAAGCGGCGTCTTTACGCATAGTTTGTAGTATCAGTTTAACTTGGGAGGGGAAAACTGAAGCGCTTTTTTATAACGGCCCTGCTGGCTGTACTGGTTCCATACATCATTTTTTCCCAGGCCGGAGCCTCCGGGGATCCCTCCGTTTCCGCGGAAACGGAAGCGGCCTCTTCCACCGGTCCCGGCGCGTCTTCCGGGGATACCCCTCTAGGGAGGGCTGCTTCCCGGTCCGAGGAGGAAGCCCTCTTTCCCCTGGATGACGGCGCTCTCTCTTCCGGCAGGGGTCCTTCGCCGGCCTTCGCAATCTTCAGGATGGTCCTGGTCCTTGCCCTGGTGGCGGCGGCTGTTTATCTGGCGGTGTTTTTTCTGCGCCGTCTGGGGAAGCCCCAGGCGGAACAGAATCCCCACCTTAGGATTCTTGCCTCCAGCCATCTGGGAAATGGCCGTTATCTTCATGTGGTTTCCGTGGGCAGGAAAGCCTGGCTTGTCGGATCCGGCGAGGGGGGGGTTCGGCACATCGCGGATATTGCCGATCAGGAAGCGGTGGACGTCATGGAGTTGGAAGCATCCCGAAAGAGCGCAGAAACCGCTGGTTTAAGTCCCTTCTCTTCGTTTCAGGCCCTGCTTAAAAAGCTTTCCGGGCCCATGCCGCCTTCAGAGCAGAGCCGCCTGGAAAACATGCGGCAGCGGCGGGAACGGTTCAAGAGGTTTTAGATGAAGCGCCTCCCGGTACGGAATATTTTATATGCCCCTCTGGTCCTCTTCTTTTTGTGTGCGCCGCCGGCCCAGGCCCAGGAAGAAACCCCGGGCCAAGGCGGCTCCCTGAGCGGGATAAGCGCGGAACGGGGAACCGCGGCAATCCCCCGCTTTTCCGAAGGGGGAATTATCCCCTTTATCGATCTAACTGTCCGGAATCCGGCAAATAACCGGGAAGTGGCTTTTTCTCTCCAGCTTTTGCTGCTCATCACCGTCCTTTCCCTGGCTCCGAGCATCATCATCCTTATGACCAGCTTCCTCCGAATTTCCATTGTACTGGATTTTGTTAAGCGGGCCCTTTCCCTGCAGCAGGTGCCTCCCAACCAGGTGATTCTGGGGATAAGCCTGTTTCTTACCCTTTTTATCATGTGGCCCACTTTGGATTTAATATACCGGAATTCCTTCCGGCCCCTGGCAGAGGGAAACCTCAACGTGGAGCAGGCCTACCGGGAGGCCGAAGGGCCCCTGCGGATTTTTATGTACCGCCAGATGCAGGGCGCTTCGGGCAGGGGCAATATCAGGCTATTTATGGCCATGCGGGGCCTGGACCAGCCCAATTCCCTGGCGGATGTGCCCACCTATGTGCTTATCCCGGCCTTTATTTTAAGCGAGCTTACCGTGGCCTTTAAGATAGGGATTCTGCTCTTTATTCCCTTTATTGTGATCGATATGGTGGTAGCCAGCGCCCTTATGTCCATGGGCATGATCATGCTGCCTCCGGTGATGATTTCCATGCCCTTTAAGCTGATCCTCTTTATCCTGGTGGACGGCTGGGGGCTTTTGACAAACCAATTGGTTCGTTCGTTTTTGTAGGAGGATAGATGAGCCTGGGTGAAGTAACATTTCTGCTCCAGGAAGGCATCCTGGAGGTGATCTTTTTGGCATCCCCCATGCTTATAACCGCCCTGGTGGTGGGCCTGGTGATCGCTGTCCTGCAGGCCACCACCTCCATCCAGGAGCAGACCCTTACCTTTGTGCCCAAGGTAATCGCCATCCTCCTGGTTCTAGGTTTTCTGGGGGGGTGGATGTTTTCTTCCCTAGGGGATTATACGGTGCGGCTGTTCCGGATGATACCGGACATGGCGCGTTAATAAGGAGAAGGCGATTGATTAGGGAAATACTGGATTCGGCGCCCCTTTTTCTTCTGCTGGCTGCCAGGGCTCTGGCCCTGATAGAAACGGCCCCCCTTCTTTCGTCCGAGGCCAATCCCCAGATTGCCCGGGTAGCCCTGGCGGGATTTGCCGCTTATGCGGCCTTTCCTTCCGCCCAAGCCATGGATGCCCAGGGGGTGGAAGTTTTTTCTCTGGCTTTTTTGTTCCTCCTGGCGGGAGAGGCCCTGATCGGGGTTATCACGGGTTTTTTTGTTACCCTGATCTTTTCCGCCTTTTCCACCGCGGGCCAGTTCTTTTCCCTGCAAATGGGGTTCGGCGCTTCCGAAACCTTTGATCCCCTTTCACAGATAGAAAACCCCCTCATGGGGCAGTACCTTAACCTGGTGGCCATGCTGGTATTCCTTGCCCTTGACGGTTTTAGCGGCCTCTTTTTGGGGGGATTCTGGCGCTCTGTCCAGACAATCAGCGTTGTTTCCCTGACCGCGGGCAGGGAAACAACGCTGGGGATGCTCCTGGCCGGCCTTTCCCGGCTTTTTTTGGATGCCATGGTGATTTCCCTGCCTATTTTGGGGACCCTCTTTTTGACCTCCCTTTCCACGGGGCTTATCTCCAAGGCTGCTCCCCAGATCAATATTCTTACGGAGGGCTTCCCCATCTCCATAACCGTGGCTTTTTTGCTGATCTTTACCACCATGCCCTTCATGGTGGAAGCCTTTGGCAGGGTGGTGAATTCGGGCTTTGACTCCCTGGAAAGCCTGTACATTCAGATTGGCCGACGCATCGCCGGAGACGGTCTATGAATAGATTAACCATGAAGCCGCTCCAGGGAGCGCCGGAATTTTTGAGCGCCCTCCTTTTTGTACGCCCTTTGCCTCCGCTGGCGCCAAAAAGGGAGGCGCCGTATGGAGGATCCACGATCCTGGCCATGGATCTGCAATGGTTTGCCGCCGAGGACGAAGGCCGTACCGAAGACCCCACCGACTACAAGATCCGCAAGGCCCGGGAAGAAGGCAGGGTGGCCAAAAGCCAGGAGCTTATCGCCGCCCTGGGGCTGCTTTTTCCGGCGCTGGCCATTTTGTTTCTTGCCCGGTATATTCTGCGGACCTGCGTGGAGATGCTCCGGTTTTTCTTTCTCCGAATCAACGAACTGGATCCGGTCCGGGACCGGATTGTGGCGGGGGTCTTTTTTTCCTACCTTGCCCGGCTGGCCCTGCCGGTTGCGGCGGCGGCGCTGGCGGCGGCGGTATTTTCCAATATGGTACAGGTGGGCCCCCTCTTTACCACCAAACCCTTGGTCCCCGATTTTTCCAGGATCGTGCCCCGTTTTGGCCGGTATTTTCAGCGGACCCTTTTTTCTATGGAAGGGCTTTTTAACTTTGCCAAGTCGATCATTAAAATGGGGATCATCGGCGTTGTGGCCTTTATGCTGATCCGCAGCCGCATCAGGCAGCTGGTTAATCTGCAGACTGCGGGGATCTGGCTGGGTCTGACCACTGTGGCGGGCATGGCCGCCCGGCTCCTCATCATTTCAGCCCTGCTGTTGCTGCTTTTGGCTATTCCGGATATGCTCTTCCAGCGCTGGCAGCACCGGGAATCCCTCAAAATGACCCGGGAAGAGGTCAAGGAAGAACGAAAAATGTACGAAGGGGATCCCCACATAAAGGCCCGGATCCAGCGGCGGATGCGGGAATTCATGGGCCGAAACATGGCGGTCAATGTGGCCAAGGCGGATGTGGTGATCACCAACCCCACCCACTTTGCTGTAGCACTGGAATACGACGAGGATACGATGCCGGCCCCCCTGTTGAGTGCCAAGGGGGCCGATGAAATGGCCTTCAAGATCAGGAACATTGCCCGGGAGAACGAGGTGCCCTTGGTGGAGAATAAACCCCTGGCCCGGGCCCTCTACAGGGAGGTGGAGGTGGGAGAAAACGTTCCCGTGATGTACTACCAGGCCATAGCCCAGATCCTGGCCCATGTACGGCTTCTTAATGAACAGCGCCGCCGGGCCGAAGGAATGAGGGCCTAGTGATGGGGAACCTCCATGGCTGACGCAAAAACCTTTACCGGTTCCGCCGGTCTTTTAGGCAGCCGCAGCGATCTTGCCATCGCCGTATCGGTGGTGGCGGTGGTGATCATGCTGGTAATTCCCCTGCCCACGGTACTGCTGGACGCCCTGATGGCGATGAACCTGATCCTTGCCCTGCTGATTCTCCTAATCGTACTGTATACCAAAAAGGCCACGGACTTTTCTTCCTTTCCCACGGTACTGCTGGTGTCCACGGTTTTCAGCCTAGCCCTGAATGTTTCCTCCACCCGGCTGATCCTGACCCAGGGGGCGGGTTTTAACGGCAGAATGGTCCGGGCCTTTTCTTCTTTTGTGGTCGGTTCCGGCGGGACCGAAGGACTGGTGGTGGGTTTTGTAATCTTTATCGTCATCATCGCTGTCCAGGCGGTGGTGATCACCAAAGGGGCCACCCGGATCGCCGAAGTGGCCGCCCGCTTTACCCTGGATGCCCTGCCGGGAAAGCAAATGGCCATCGAGGCGGAGTACAACTCCGGCGCCATCACCGAAGAAGAATCTATTGCCCGGAAGAACGATCTCCAGAGGGAAGTAGATTTTTACGGCGCCATGGACGGCTCCAGCAAATTTATCTCCGGCAACGTCAAAGTGGGTATCCTTATTACCGCGGTTAATATCGTGGGGGGAATTATCATTGGCGCCGTACTGCATGGAGAAGCCGTCTCCACTGCCGTGGGCACCTACATTACCTTTTCTATAGGAGACGGACTTCTGTCCCAGTTTCCCGCCCTCCTGGTGTCCACCGCCACGGGCATTATTGTAACCCGTTCCGTGTCGGAGGGAACCTTCGGTGAGGACGTAACCAAACAGTTTTCCCGGGATGCCCGGATCTACTGGATCGGCGCTTTTGTACTTTTGGGCTTTTCCCTGCTTCCGGGATTTCCATGGTACGTGCTTATCCCCATGGCCTTTCTCCTGGGCGTTTTGGCTTTCCGGCTGGGCAGAAAGAAGCGGCAGGATTTTGAAGAGGCCATGAACAAAAGCGCCGAGGCCGCCAAACCCCGGGAAGAGGCGGAAATGTCCCCGGTGGTGCCCCTGGATCCCCTGTCTCTGGAGCTGGGTTACGGCCTTATCCCCCTGGTGGACCGGGACAAGGGGGCGGAGCTTTTGGAGCGGGTTCAGCGGATCCGCCGGGAGTCCGCCCTGGATCTGGGCCTGGTTATTCCCCGGATCAGGATCATCGACAACATGCGGCTTGAACCCAGCGAATACTGCCTCAAAATAAAGGGAGTCGATGTGGGCCGGGGCAAAATACGGATGGGCTATTACCTTTGCATAAACCCCGGCGGCGTCAAGGAAGAGATCCCCGGTGAAAAAACCAGGGATCCCGCCTTTGGGCTTCCAGCCCTGTGGGTCGGTGCCGGCAATCGGGATGAAGCAGAACGGGCGGGCTATACCGTGGTGGATCCGCCGTCGATCATTGCCACCCATTTGACGGAGATCATCAAGCGCCATGCGGCGGAGATCCTGGGCCGTCAGGAAACCCAGGGGATTTTGGAAGCCCTTAAAAAGGATTATCCCGCGGTGGTGGAGGAGGCCCAGAAACATCTTTCCCTGGGAGAAATCCAAAAGGTGATTCAGCACCTCCTCAAGGAACAGGTCTCTATCCGGAACATGACGGCGATCCTGGAGGCCCTGGCGGATTACAGTCCGGCCACCAGGGACGTTCAGTTCCTTACGGAAAAGGCCCGGCAGGCTCTGGGACGGCAGCTCTGCCTCCAGTATGCGGATGATGACAAGGTGCTGCGGGTTTTGACCCTGGATCCCGCTTTGGAACAGAAGATCATCGACAGCAAGGTAGAAACCGCCTCGGGGGTCATATCGGCCCTGGATCCGCCGGCCCAGAGCCTCTGGATTAAAGCTCTGTCCAGGGCCGCCGCGGCGGTTCAGGAACAGGGCTGGCTTCCGGTAATCCTCTGTTCCGAGGCGGCCCGGTTTTTGGTCAAATCTTCCACCTTCCGGGAACTGCCTGAACTGGCGGTACTTTCGGTTCCGGAGATCGTCAGCGAAATTACCGTGGAAGCGGTGGGCGAAATAAAAACAGAAACCGCGGCGTAAAGGAGAAAGGATGCCCTATTTTACCGAACAGGCCCGAACCCACAGCGAGTGTATGGAAAAGATCCGGGCCCTCTATGGAAAGGACGCCAAGGTGATGCTGGAAAAGACCGTTAGAAGGGGGGGCTTTTTGGGCCTGGGCAGCCATGAGGAAGTGGAGATGACCGGAATCTACGGCTATACGGCCCCTTCCCCCTCCGATGATATGGAAACCCGCAAACGGCAGGTTCTGGCCGCGGCGGGCAGAACCATGCCGGATCCGGCCATCCAGGCGGTCCTCAAGGAAATAGGCAGTCTGGGAGGCATGGTCCGGGGTTTAAGCGAAAAGGTGGAGGCCCGGATTGGCGTCCCGGCGTCCCGGGAAGGAGAGGACCATCCTTCCCTGACCAGACTGGAAGAAGATCTTGCGGCCAATGATTTTTCCCCTTCTTTTATAAAGACGATCCTTGATAGAATTCGCGGGGAATTCCCCCTGAAGGATCTGAACGAGTATGAGGAAGTGCAGAAACGGGTAGTTCAGTGGGTTGGCGAACAGATCCTGGTGTACCGGGAAAGCGATCCCCTCCAGGAAACGAAAAAAAGAGCCCGGGTTACCATCCTGGTGGGGCCTACGGGGGTGGGAAAAACCACCACCATCGCAAAGCTTGCCGCCCTTTACGGGGAACGATCCGAAGGAAGGTGGCAGCGTTCGGTACGGCTTGTAACTCTAGACAATTACCGTATCGGGGGCAGGCAGCAGATTGAAAAATACGGGGAGATAATGGAGATTCCCGTAAGCACCGTGGAAAATTACGACGGCCTCAAACAGGTTCTGGCCCTTTACCGGCAGGATGTGGACTTTGTCCTGGTGGATACCATCGGCAAGAGCCCCCGTAATTACGGGGAGCTTGGGGAAATGAAGGCTATTCTCGACGCCTGTCCCGCCAGATCGGAGGTTCACCTCTGCCTTTCGGCGGCCACCAAGTCTACCGACATCCGGGAAATCCTTAAACAATTTGAACCCTTCAAATACAAGGCGGTGATCATTACCAAAATGGATGAAACGGGCAGAACCGGCAATGTAATAAGCGCCCTGGCGGAGGAGCGGAAGAGCGTTTCCTTTATTACCACCGGGCAGACGGTGCCATCGGACATAGAGAGGGCCTCGGTGATCCGGTTCCTCGTCAACCTTGAAGGTTTTGCGGTGGATCGTAGTTTTCTTACCGGTTATTTTAAGGAAAATACAGGAGCATAACAAATGGAAGATCAGGCGGAAAAACTACGTGAGATGATGCGGCAGAAAAACAATACCTACGAAAAACCTTCCAAGGGCAAGGAGGGCAAAAAAACCAGGATCATCACCGTTACTTCCGGCAAGGGGGGGGTAGGAAAAACCAATGTGTCGGTCAACTTGGCCCTGGCCTACGCCAGAACGGGAAGGAAAGTGGTGGTTATGGACGCGGATTTGGGGCTGGCCAATGTTAATGTGATGCTGAACATGATCCCCAAATTCAACCTGTACCATGTGATCCGCAAGCAGAAAACCATGAAGGAAATTATGGTGGAAACCGAATATGGAATTGCCATCGTGGCGGGGGCTTCAGGTTTTTCCAAAATTGCCAACCTTACCGAAAGTGAACGGCAGTATTTTATTGAAGAACTGGGTACCCTTTCCGCAGCAGATATCGTTATCATCGACACCTCCGCGGGGGTTTCCAGCAATGTGCTGGACTTTGTGGCCGCCGCGGATGATTCGATGATCATTACCACCCCGGAGCCTACGGCCATTACCGACGCCTACGGGATTATCAAGATTATCGCTACGGAGATCAGCAGCATCAACATGGGCCTTAAACTAGTGGTAAACCGGGTAAAAAGCGCCGCCGAAGGAGCCAAAATAGCGGACCGGATGATCAATATCACCAGCCAGTTCCTTAACCTCAAGCTGGAATACCTGGGTTTTATCTACGATGACGCCGTCGTATCCCAGGCGGTTCTAAAACAGCGTCCCTTTATGGTGGTGGATCCCAAATGCCGGGCCTCCCTGTGCCTTCAACACCTTGTAAGCAGGATGGACAAAACCGAAGTCAGGGAAAACGGCGGTTTTGGAAATATGCTTAAGCGGATGTTCAAGGGGGAATAGCTTGCCCAATTTCAAGGTCTCCGGAGCCGCCGGGGGCGCGGCCTTTGTACTTTCCCTTCTTCTGGGCCTTGTGAGCGGAAGCGGCTTAACCGCCCTGATCCGGGCGGGGATCTTCGGGGCACTCTTTTTCGGGCTTTTTTGCCTTATTTTCTGGGTTTTAAACCGCTTTGCCCCGGAACTTTTAAGCGCCCCCAGGGATGATTTGGATCTTGCCGAGCCGGGTTCCCATGTCAACATAAGCGTGGAAAGCGGCCCTCTGACAGGGGCTGTTCCCATGGACAACTCTGAAAGGGTGGATGATATAACCGGCAGGTCTCCCTCTTCCCGGAGGTTCCCACTGGACCAGAAGGAAGATGCGGGGTATAATGGAAACAGGGGTTTCCCGGTCGTTCCGGAAAGTTCCGCCGGCAGGCCTGGAACCGGCCTCTTTTCGGAAAAGCACACGGCGGCTTCTCTGGGGGGAGGGGCGCTTCCCGCCATGGACGGGTCCCCGGCTTCTTCCGGGGGAAGTATGGATGCGATGTCCGTCAGCGTTGGGGGCTCTGGACCCCGGCGGCCTTTGAATGCTTCAAAGCCCCCCGCCATGGTGGAGGATTTTAACCCAAAGGAACTGGCCCAGGCCATACAGACAGTTTTGAAAAGGGATGAACAAGGATAGCTATGGGGAAGACTTTCTGGGGATCCGATAAGCCCCTGGAAGAAAAGACAGAAGAAGAACTCTGGATCCGTTACCGCAGGCAGAGGGACCCGGAAATACGGGAAGCCTTCATCAAGCAGTACGCTCCCCTGGTGAAGTATGTGGCCGGCAAGGTAGCGGTGGGCATGCCCCATAATGTGGAATTCGACGACCTGGTAGGGTTCGGCGTATTTGGCCTGCTGGACGCCATTGATAAATTCGATCCCGATAAAAACGTTAAATTTAAAACCTATGCCGTTACCCGGATTCGGGGGGCGATCTTTGACGAGCTGCGTTCCATAGACTGGGTGCCCCGCTCGGTAAGGCAGAAAACCCGGGAGGTGGAAGAGGCCATCGGATCCCTGGAAGCCCAGCTGGGGCGGACCGCCACGGATCAGGAAATAGCCCGGGCTCTGGGCATGAACGAGGGGGAATTTCTCAAAACCATGCAGAGAATTTCCAGTACTTCGGTTCTTTCCCTGAACGACGTCTGGTTTTCCGGGGATGAAAGCGACAAAGTGTCCATCGTCGACAGTCTTGAATCCCCCTCAAGCCTGAATCCCGATGTGATCGTGGAAAAAGAAGAGATCCGCAGGGTTATTGTGGAGGCCATAAACGATCTTCCCGAAAAAGAAAAAAAGATACTGGTCCTGTATTACTACGAGGATCTTACCCTTAAAGAGATAGGGCAGGTTCTGGAGGTTACCGAATCCCGGGTCTCCCAGCTCCATACCAAGGCCATACTCCGGCTGCGATCCAGGCTGACCAATATCCGCAAAGGCATTGTATAGCCCATGGTTGATTTTGTCCAGCTTCAACATGCAATGAAGGAGCGTTTGGAGCGGGACAGGGCGATACATACCGTAGAAGCCGAAGGGGCTACCCTGGAGGCGGCTGTGGCGGAAGCGGCGGCTCTGCTGAACCTTTCGGTAAGGCGCCTTGAATATGAAGTGCTCTTCAGGGGTTCCGCCGGATTTATGGGTACGGGGGCAAAGAACTGGAAGATCAAGGCATACCAGCGGGTAACCGCGGAGACCATTGAAGAAGAAAAGGAAGAGGCCGCCGCCGAAAGCGCCGAAACCGTTAAAACGGTGGTTACCAAGGACGGCGAAGCCTATCTCCAGCTCCTGCTTGACGGGGCCTACCTCAAGGTGGTTCCTCCCGCGGGCCGGGGGCGGAAGGTGCATGCCGCCACGGTAACCCAGCTTCTTATTTCCCGGGGAGTAACAGACTACAATATGGAAATGGTGGCGGCCGTTATTAAGGAAGAGGCGGGGATCTACGTACGGATCGGTGATTTTACCCACCATTCTGCTGCCAGCTCCACGGTAAACGTTGATATTGCTGCCGATGAAATGCATGCGTCGATCATCGTAAGCCCTCCAGGCAACGGCGGCTGCGATATTCCCCTGGAAACCTACCTTTCCTTCCTGCGAAGCAACAAGGTTGTTCACGGCATCGACGAAACATTCCTGGCCGAATTTGCCGACAAGCCCGTTTACAAAAGATCTGTGCAGGTCGCCTCCGGATCCAAGCCCCAGGACGGCAGGGATTCCTATATCCAGTATAACTTTGAAACCGATCAGACCAAGGTAAAAGTCAAGGAAGGAGTCAACGGCAAGGTTGATTTTAAGGATCTTAATATTATTCAAAATGTGGTGGAAAGCCAGCCCCTGGCGGTCAAGATGCCCGCTGAAGCCGGGACCGCGGGTTGTACCGTTACCGGCAGGGTAATTCCTGCCAAGGACGGCAGGGACATTGCTCTGCCCCTGGGGAAAAACGTGCATGTGGACGATGACGGCGCCACTATCATAGCCGACATAAGCGGCCAGGTGATCCTCGCGGGGGGCAGTATCAACGTTGAACCGGTGTATACCGTGCAGGGCAACGTTAACATTAAAACCGGAAACATCATATTCCTGGGAACGGTGATTATCACCGGCAATGTGGAAGATGGCTATTCAGTCAAGGCTGCGGGCAATATCGAGATCAACGGTACGGTGGAAAAAGCCGAACTGGACGCCGAAGGGGACATCATCGTCCATCAGGGTATTACTGGGAGAAGCGGCTGTCTTATCCGGTCGGGCCGTTCCATCTGGGCGCGGTTTATTGAAAACGCCCAGGTAGAGTCGGGGAATATGGTGGTGGTTTCCGACGGGATCATTAATTCCCGGGTAGACGCCGCCAAACGGATCATCTGTAAGGGCAAGCGGGCTGCTATTGTGGGGGGCCGTTTAAGGTCTTTGGAAGAGATCAACGCCCAAAGCATAGGGAGCCCTACCAGCGGCACCGAAACGATCTGTGAAGTGGGTTTTGATCCAAAAAGCAAAGAACGGATGGAGCAATTGGAACAGCAGAGGGATGGGGTGGAAAAACAGCTTGAGGAGGTCAAACTTAACATTCAGACCCTGATCAACATAAAAAAACAGCGCATGAGCCTGCCGGAAGACAAGGAAGCGTATCTGGGTGAACTCATGGACAAGCGGGATGAGCTGACCGGGGGACTACAGAAGTATACAGAAGAAATTGAACAAATAGAGTCCCTCCACAACAGCATCGAAATCCGCGGCAAGGTTTCCGCCTCCGCTAAAGTGTATCCTGGGGTAAAGATCCTGATCCGGGACGCTATGGAAAGTGTACGCAATGAATACAAGGCGGTAACCTTTGTTTTTGAAAAAGGCTTGATCCGGGCGGTCAAATATGAGGAGCCCGCTGAAGAAGCGGCGCAGGGACCCGATGGCTATATCACCAATTGATCTTCAGACCCTTTTTACCCAGGTTGACAAGGTAGGCAAGCAGGAAGCGGCCCAGCGGACCGGGACGGCGATCCAGCAGTCCATCCAGCAGGCCCAGATACAACAGAAGACCGATGAGCGAATCCGGTCTGTTAATGAAGCCCAGGATGCGGGGGAAGGAGCCGAGGGGGTCCGGAACAGAAACGGCGGCGGACCGGGACATGAAAGCGGCGGCCGCCGGAAAGAAGAAGCCGGAAAAGAGACTCCTCCGCCGGAGGAGGTTATCCGTGATCCCGCTCTGGGAAAAAATATAGATATTTCTTTTTAGGGATTTGGGGATGAAGGGATTGTTATGAACTGGTTTTTTGCCGGCCTGGCCCTGGTCCTGATCCTGTGGTTTTTTGCCCTGTTTTATCTCAGAGGACTTGTCCGGCGGAGGACAAACCCCAGCCATATTCTGACCCTGTTGCAGGAAGAGGTCCGCCAGCTTGAAGCGGATATTGATGAAAAGACCGAGCAGAGTCTGCTGCTTCTGGAAGAAAAGATCGGTGTTCTCAGGGAACTTACCGCCGGGGTGGAACAAAAGATTGGCATCTTTAGCCGCGAACTGGAACGGCGAAAGGGGGAGGCGGAGGTTTTTACCGCCCTGGGCCGGGGGATCGCCGGTCCAGAGGCCGTATCCGGCCCTCCCGATCCGGTGGAAGCGGTGAATACCCCCCGGTCCCGCCGGAAAACGCCGGCCCGCAAGGCCGGAAAACCGGAAGGCCGGGCTGGCGCATCTTCCCCGGGGGTATTTCCGGATTTATCCGGGGCGGAGACCAGGGAGCCCCCGCGGCCCCTTTTGAAAGGGCTGGAGGTAAAGGAAACGGCGGCGGATTCCGCTTACCGGGCGCAAACCGGACAGCCCCGGATCAGGGTTTCCCCGGAACCGCTGGTTCCCAAACCGTCCCCCCTCAAGGACCGGATCGCCGAACTCTACCGGGCCGGTTTTTCCCCGGATTTAATAGCCGAGCGGCTGGGTTTAAGCCTGGGGGAGACGAAACTCTATATCGCCATGGTAGACCGGGGGTAAAGATACGGTTAGGCTCTATCCACTGACGGCGTTACTGTGCGGCAGGGAAACTTTGGATGATACGGCAGCCCGCAGGCTGCGGCGGAAACCAGGAGCCGGTATGGCCAATGTACATGCGGAGCCCTGGGCAGGGCTTGACATTTTTTTTCTTTCCGGGTATATATACCCATAAGCCACCTTAGCTCAGTTGGTAGAGCAAAGGACTGAAAATCCTTGTGTCTAGAGTTCGATTCTCTGAGGTGGCAGGATAAACCCAGGCGGAACCGGCTCCGGGCTTTAATTTCCGCTAATTAAGGAATGTTCGATGTATGCTTTAGTTGAATTCAAGGGTAAACAGTACAGGGCCGAAAAGGGATCCCTGCTCAAGGTTGACCGGATCGATGCCGAGCCGGGCACGAAGGTGGATATTGACTCGGTTTTGCTCCTTTCCAGCGGCGAAAACGATGTAACCGTGGGGACCCCCTATGTGTCCGGAGCCAGGGTAAGCGCCGTGGTAGAGCGCCATGAAAAGGCCCGGAAGATCATCGTTTTCAAGTATAAGCCCAAGAAGGATTACCGCCGCAAACAGGGACACCGCCAATGGTATTCAATTATCAAGATAGAGGACATCGGGTAATGTGCCGCCGGGGTACAGGCTTCCGGCCTAACGCCCCATGATTACCATAAAGGCGGTACTGGACGGGGCAGGGCTTTTGAAGACCTGCGAGATCCGGGGTCACGCGGGGGCGGGAAAACGGGGGAGCGATATTGTATGTTCCGCTGTTTCGGTATTGGCCAAAACCGCTTTGATGACCCTTTCCGGAAGGGAGGGGATCAGCGTCCGGGGCGGGCCTGGTGAACGGGGAAGTTTTAGCCTGGAAACCGAAGCCCTAACCGGAGGGGGCAGGGAATTTTTAGCCGCCACCGGGGCGTTTTTGCTAAACGGTCTGGAATCGGTAGCCGGGGAATATCCCCAAAACTGCGGCGTAACGATTTTGATGGAACGGAGGGACTGATATGGCGCGGAAAAGAGGCGGGAGCGGAGCAAAAAACGGACGGGACTCGAACCCCCAGTACCTTGGGGTTAAAACCTTCGGCGGAACCAGGGTCAAGGCCGGAACCGTTATCGTCCGTCAGCGGGGTACGAAAATTCACCCCGGCGCCAATGTGGGCTGCGGCGGCGATTATACGCTCTTTGCCCTTACGGAGGGAACCGTTTCCTTTTCCCGGCGCCGGGGCCGGAAACTGGCAGAAGTGCTGCCCGGCGCCGAATAGTTCTGGGAATCCGGTACAGAGGGCAGACT
Source organism: Treponema sp. (assembly GCA_031280125.1). Lineage (GTDB taxonomy): Bacteria > Spirochaetota > Spirochaetia > Treponematales > Breznakiellaceae > JAITHE01. The sequence continues at coordinate 15,470 of JAITHE010000013.1, read as the reverse complement.
TTAGTCCGCCCCTGCCGCTGGGGATGTCTATTTGCTTTTCCTCCGGTTTTCTGTTATTTTCAAGGCGTGCAAAAATTCGCCGATGAAGCCCTGATCGAGGTAGCCTCCGGTAGAGGCGGCAACGGCTGCGCCGCCTTTCGAAGGGAAAAATTTGTTCCCCGGGGCGGACCTTCCGGCGGAGACGGGGGCAGGGGCGGGGACGTGATCTTTGTGATCCGCAGGAATCTCCGTACCTTGGCTCATCTGCGGTATACGCACAGCTTCCGGGCGGAAAACGGCCGGGATGGGGAAGGCCGGGAACGGAACGGCCGGGACGGGGCGGATGTGCTTATCTCCCTGCCTCCGGGAACGATCCTTAAGGACCCCGGGACGGACGAGCTGATTCGGGACTTTGGGCGGGAAGAAGGGAGCTTTGTATTCCTCAAGGGAGGAAACGGCGGCTGGGGTAACGTACACTTCAAGTCTTCGGTAAACCAGGCCCCCCGGAAGGCCCTGCCGGGAAAGCCCGGAGAGTACCGCCGCCTCAAGGCGGAGCTGCAGATCATGGCTGATGTGGGATTGGTGGGTTTCCCCAACGCGGGAAAATCATCTCTGCTGAACCGTTGTACCAATGCCCGCCCCAGGGTCGCCCCCTATCCCTTTACCACAAAAATTCCCAACCTGGGGGTTCTGAATCTGGGGTATTCCGGAGATTTTCGGGACAGCCGGGACCTGGTTATCGCCGATATTCCGGGGCTTATCGAAGGGGCTTCCCAGGGAGCCGGCCTGGGGATCCGTTTTCTTAAGCACATTGCCAGGACTGTGGTTTTGGTTTTTCTGATGGATCTTTCCGATCCCCTCTGCCTCAACGCCTTTGATATACTCCGGGGAGAACTGGAACATTTTTCTCCGGACTTGATGAAAAAAAAGAGGATCCTCTGCGGTTCTAAACTGGACCTTGAAGGAACCGGCGAGGCGCTGGAAAGGCTCAGGGAAAAGCATCCCGGCGAGAAGGTTCTGGGTATTTCAGCCTTTTCCGGCGAGGGCCTTCAGGAGCTGGCCGCAGAGCTGGGGGTTCTGTGTACTCCAGGCCCCGCGGCTGCCGCCCCGGAAGCTGTTTCCACGGGGGACTCCGGCGGAGGGCGGGGGTGAGGCTTGCTCTTCTGGGGGGAAGCTTTAACCCTATCCACAACGGACACCTTTATCTGGCCGATTCGGCCTTGACGGTTTTTGGTTTTGACCGGCTCCTCCTGATCCCCGCAGGTATTTCTCCCTTCAAGCGTCATCCCCCGGAGGGGGATGAGGAAGCCCTCGTCGGGGAAACGGCGCGGGACACGGAGATATGCCCGGCGGGGGTTTCCGCCGCGGACCGGCTTGACATGATCCTGGCCTCCATCCCCGCGGATCCCCGGATCGGCGTGGACGACCTGGAACTGCGCCGGGGGGGGGTATCCTATACCATCGACACCCTGGAAGAAATTGTCCGCCGTTACCGCCCCGGGGAAAAGCCGGCCCTGATCCTAGGGGATGATCTGGCGGCGAATTTTTCCGGGTGGCGGCGGGCCGGTGAAATCGCCCGGAAGGCGGATTTGATCCTGGCCCGCCGCATGGACACCCCGGAAGGGTCTTTTCCATATCCCCACAGGAGGCTGGATAATGAAGTCATGGAGCTTTCTTCGGCTATGGTCCGGGAGCGGATAGGCCGGGGGGAGGCATGGCGTTACCTGGTTCCCCAGGGCGCCCGCCGGATCATTGAAGACCGGGGTCTTTATGGGGATGGAAAAAACGGCCCCCGGGAAAAAGGCATAACCGCGGATCTAACGGCCCGGGTGGAAGATACCGTAAGGGGGAACCTTTCCCCCGCCCGTTTTCTTCATTCCCGGAATACGGCCCTTATGGCCCGGGATTTAGCCCTGCGCTGGGGGCTGGACGGGGATGCGGCATACCTGGCCGGTACTGCCCATGATATGGCCAAGTCCATGGATGCGGAGGAACTGCGGGCCCTGGCCCGCCGGGATCCCCGGCGGGGGGAACTTTCAAGGCTGGAACGAAAAAAGCCTTCTCTGCTCCACGGCAGGGCGGCGGCGGTATTGCTATGGGAACGCTTCGGCATACATAATGGGGAAGTGCTGGAGGCTGTTTCGGTTCATACAGCGGGAAAAGCGGGGATGGGGAAACTGGCCCAGGCGGTGTTCATCGCCGATAAGCTGGAGTTTTCCCGGTCCGGCGTTCCTCCCCGGCTCCGGGAACTGGCATACGGTTCTGCCAGGGCGGAGGAACTGCTGCAGGCTGTGGTGGAAAACAGCGTTGCGTACCTGCGGGAAGCGGGACTGGAGCCGGCGGAAGAAACCCTGGAACTGCTGGAAAACGCCGGCCGGGGGCCGGCAGGGAGTGAACCATGAAAAAAGGCTTTGATTTCAAGGCCGATCCCAGTATTCTTCTGCTCCTCGTCATCCTGCTGCTTCTGGGAGGGGGGATCGTTTTTTCCCTGAACGTACTCCATTCAGACCCGGTGGAAGAGGCCATGGCGGGGGAAGAGGCGATCAGCCTGCTTTTTATTTTGGAGGGGGATGAAAAGCCCCTGGGTTCCTATGTGCTGATGTACTCCCCCAGAAATAACCGGGCGGCGGCCATTTCCGTTCCCGGCGATGTGGGGCTTATCCTTAAAACCGCAGACAGGGTGGACCGGATCGATTCGGTTTATGACCGAAAGAACATAGGGGCCTACAGAACGGAGATAGAGGGCCTTCTGGATCTGACCATAAACTATACGGTGGTGTTTGAAAAGGAAAGGCTTGCCAGAATCGTTGATGTCATCGAGGGGGTGGAGATCTTTATTCCCTCGGCGGTGGAGATATACGGGGAGGAAAATATCCTTTTCCCCTACGGAAATACCAGGCTGGACGGGGACAAGGCGGTTCAGTACATAAAATACGAAATTCCCGAGGAAGACCCTGGCGAGGCGGTTATACGGCGGCAGCGATTTTTTCAGGGCTTTTTGAAGGCCCTGGGGGAAAAGAATCATCTCTTTAAGGATCCCTCCGTTGTCCGGTATTTTTACCCCCTGTTGAAGAGCGACATGAACCGCCCTGCCCGGCGGCGGATTTTTGAGGCCCTCGCCGCCCTGGACGTTGACCGTCTGGGCATTCAGGGGGTAGCGGGAAACTACCGGGAAAGCTCGGGACAGCGGCTGCTTTTTCCCTACTACGACGGTACGGTTATCAAGGATGTGGTCCGCCAGGCCCAGCGGAGCCTGGTCCAGAAAACCCAGGGCACCCTGGTGGAACGGGTCTTTACCGTGGAAATTTTGAACGGTACTACCACCACAGGCTTGGCTTCCCGGACCGCCGAACTTATCCGGGGTTTCCGCTATGAGGTTATTGCCGCGGACAATGCCGGGCGGAACGACCACGAGAAGACGGAGATCATCGACCGGACAGGACTGGAGGACGCGGCAAATGTCTTTGCAGAGATAATCCGCTGTAAAAACATCCGCTTTGAATCACGGATCCCTGGGGAGGATTCCGCCGGACTGGATATACAGAATGTCAAATATAGGGCCGATTTTACCCTAATAATCGGAAAGGATTTCAATGGACGGGTCGTTGCCGGAAATTAGGCATGTGGAAGAGATATGCCGCCTTTTGGAGGATCATAAAGGAGGAGCGGTAACCGCCCTGGATCTGCGGGAACTCCACAGCTGGACCGACTTTTTTATCATCGCCACGGTTACCAGCAGCGTCCACCTCCAGGGGCTTCTGCGGCACCTTAGGGAGTACGCGGGCGAACAGGGACTGGCCCTGCCCAGGGGGCCCAGAAAAAGCGAAGCCGAAAGCAGCTGGAGCCTGCTTGATATGGGGACAGCTCTTATCCACCTGATGAACGCCCAAGCCAGGGAATTCTATGAATTGGAAGAGCTATGGAACGGGGCTAAACGGATTTATCCCTAACCGTTGGGCATGTCCGATAACCCGGCCGGTTATCGGACAAATCCCGTGCGGCTCCGCATTTTACTGTTTTCAGCGGACGCCGTTCGGAAACTAAAGTTCCCGGACAATTTTATTCGTCAAAATCGTCGTAATCCACGTCCTCTTCATAATCGTAGTCGTCTTCTTCATCCTCAAAATCATCATCGTCGTCATCGTCGTAATCATCATCGTCAAAATCATCCCCAAAATCATCGTCCATGTCGTCAAAATCATCTTCTTCATCGAGATCCCCTTCCCCTTCGCCGCCGCTCAAGACAAAAGGGAAGGGGGGGTATTCGGGATGTATCGTATAGTCCCAGGGTATTAATACAAGATCCTCCATGGCAGTCTCCATTATATAGTCTTTCCTCTGAACATAAGGGAGGAATTTATATTCTGTCAAGCCTCTGACTTGATTCGGTACAAAAAATAATAAAAAATGAGCCATGATTCGACAAGTCCCGGCTCCGGGCAAGCTTAACCTGCATTTATGTATCGGCTCGAGGGGCTCCGGGGGCTTTCACGATCTGGAAAGCGTGTTTGTCCTCCTGGAATACGCCGATACGCTAACTTTTGCTCCGGCAGAACGGGGAAAGACCCTGCTTGCGCTGGACTATGCCGGCCCTTTGCGGGAGTTAATTTCCCGGGGGTGGAATTGTGGGACCATCCCGGCAGAAGAAAACCTGGTGTACCGGGCGGTGGAAGCTTTCCGCCGGAAAACAGGTTATGCCGCCGGTCTGGACATTACCCTGATCAAGCGAATTCCCCCCGGCTCGGGCCTCGGCGGCGGATCCTCCAATGCCGCTTCAGCCCTGTTAACCCTGAATGATCTGGCCGCCCGGTCAGGATCCGAAGCCTTTGCTCCTCCCAGGGCCGGGCAAGCCGCCGCCCTTGCCGGAAACGGCGGGGTTTCCTCCGGAGGGTTCCTGTCCAGGGCAGAATTGCTGGATCTGGCGGCGGAACTGGGCAGCGACGTTCCTTTTTTTACCGCCGCGGGAAGCTCCGAGGCGCTGCCCGGCGCCGGAAGTACCGCCGCCTGGGTTGCCGGACGGGGGGAACGGATCCGGTTTCTGCCGCCGCCGCCATCCCTGGGGATATTGCTGGCTTTTCCCGGTTTTGCCAGCAATACCGCCGCCGCCTACGATCTTTTGGATAAAAGCCGGAAACGCCCCGTCCCCGGTCTTGCCGGCTGTCCGCTCCTGGAAGGCCGGTGGCCCCCCCCCGAAAAATGGAATTTCCGCAACGACTTTCTGGATCTATTTTTGAGCCGCGGTGGTGCAAGGGAAAAAGAGGGCTATGCTCTGATATTGGAGGCCCTGAAAAACGCCGGAGCAGCTTTTACCGGCCTTTCCGGATCGGGATCGGCCTGTTTTGGAATTTTTACCGGCCCCGAAACGGCGGCGGCGGCGAAAAAAAAGCTGGAAGGAACCCCCTATACATTCCATGTTACGTTTTTTCTTGCGTGCAGGGAGGACTAGTATTACAATTAAGATTAGTCTTGGTCCATAAGGAGAGCGCCATGAAAGTTACCGATATTCGCGTTCGTAAAGTATCAGGGGAAGGAAAACTAAAAGCTTATGTAACGGTTACCTTTGATGACTGTTTTGTGGTCCATAATGTTAAGATAATCGAGGGTAAGAGCGGAGTTTTTATAGCCATGCCCAGCCGGAAAACCCGGGTTGGGGAGTACAAGGATGTGGCCCATCCGATAAATCCTTCGTTTCGAGGGGAATTGCAGCAGAAGATCCTGGAAAAGTACGATTCGGGTAATGTCCAGGACGATATGTCGGTGGAAATCTAGGAAAGCTGCGGGAAATAACAGTGAATACGGCGGACCGGGCAGGAAGTCCCCGGGCGCTCTTGCTCAAGGTCCCGTTTTTCGCTATACTGGAGGCTCTATGGAGGGCCGGTGTGTCCGGCCTTTTTGGAGCCTTTGGGACGTAGGCAAGTGGTAAGCCACCGGGTTTTGGCTCCGGCATGCACAGGTTCGAACCCTGTCGTCCCAGCGAAGCAGGATGACGGGGTTACTGCTCCGGCATCAATTTGAATATGCGGCGAGGAGATCCATAATGAGTCAGGTTTTATTTTCAGCCCGGAACAGGCAGAGTAAAGGGTCCGGCGAAGCCAAAAGACTCCGGCAGGCGGGCCGGATTCCCGCGGTAATGTATGGCCGTAAGGGGGCTGCCCTTTCCATAGATCTGGACGCCAGGGATTTTACGAACAGTATCAAGGGGGTTTCGGAAAGTACCATCGTCAAGGTGGATGTAGACGGCCAGGTCCACGAAGCCTTTGTCAAGGATACCCAGCGGGATATTACCAGCGGAAACATCCTGCATGTTGATTTTTATGAAATCGAGGGGAATACGCTTCTCCGGGCCAGGGTATCCCTCCACATCCATGGGAATCCCATCGGTGTCCGGGAAGGGGGCATTCTGGAAACTCCCCTCCACGACATCGAGGTGGAATGTCTGCCCCGGGATCTTCCCGAGCGGCTTGATGTGGACATTGCCGCCCTCAAGGCGAACCAAGCGATCCATGTCCGGGATCTGGCCCTGGGTGCGGGGGTAAAGTTGATTTCCAACCCTGATCAGGTGGTGGCTCTGGTGAAGTTTGCTAAAGCCGAGGCCGCCCCCGCCGCCGAAGAAGCCGCTGCCGAAGCTCCCGCAGGCGCCGCCCCCGCCGCGGGCGAAAAGAAAGCCGAAAAGTAATTCCCTGGTCCGGACCGGCGATGGGGATACATATCTGGTAAGATGAAACCCTCCGGCTTTGAATCCGCCGTACTTGCCGCCCTCTTTTCGGAGCAATGCGGAGCGGCGTGCCCCCCAGGTATGCCCCTGTTGTTGGCAGCCTTATCAGGGGGCGCCGGGGACTGTACGCGAACCGGTGAGCGTGTGGATGGGCAATGCGGAGCGGCGTGCCCCCCAGGTATGCCCCTGTTGTTAGTAGCCTTATCAGGGGGCGCCGATTCCACCGCCTTGGCTGCGGCCCTGGCGGCAATCAGGGAAAGATCCGGCCCGGGAAAAGGCTTTATACTTCGGGCTCTCCATGTAAACCACGGGATCCGGAGTAGCGCCGAATGTGCCGCCGATGCCGAAGCGGCGGAGGCGTTCTGCGCCTCCATCGGAATCCCACTGACCGTTAAAACCATTCCCCCCGGTACAGTTAAGGCTTTTGCCCGGGAAAACGGTACAGGTCTTGAAGGGGCCGCCCGGTATTTCCGTTATACCGCCCTGGGGGAAGAAGCTCGCAGGACCGGCGCCCGGGCCGTTCTTACCGCTCATACCAGGGATGATCTTCTGGAAACAATCCTCATGGCTTTTCTCCGGGGGGCGGGGCCCGCGGGGCTTGGGGCCCTCCAGGGCAGGCGGGTCTCCTGGGGCGGCGCTGGCTTTCTGGGTGCCGGCGCCCCGGCGGCAAGCTCCGTTGGTGTGGATGTACCCGTTCTGCGGCCCCTCCTTTCCCTGGGCCGGGCCGACGTACTGGCCTACCTGGAGGCCCGGAATCTGGCCTACCGGACCGATCCCTCCAACAGTGATGAGGGTTTTCTTAGAAACAGAATCCGGGGGCGGCTTATTCCCCTGCTGGATGAATGTTTTCCCGGCTGGCGGGAACCGGTACGGAGGCTGGGAGAAACCCAGGGTATGACCGCGGCTTTTCTTGCGGACGAAGCGGCGCTGCGTCTTCCCTGGGAGGAAATCCCCGGGCAAGGAGGATCCCCCATGGACAGGGGGTCAATGTCCCCTCGGAGAATCCGCCGTTCCAGGGCGGCCCAGGCTTCCGGATTTTCCGCTCTGGAGGTTTCCCAAAAACTTTTTTTTTCTCAGCCGGAAATCATCCGGGAAGAGGCTCTGTTTGCCGCGCTGGACCGTTTTTCCGGATCTTCCTTTCCGGGAAAAAATCCCCGGCGGGAAGTCCTGCGGTCTTTTATCCTGGGTAAAACGGGGACCTGTGATTTGGGGAAGGTGAGGATTGAAGGGGGTCCCTTTTCTATCCGGGTGCTTCCCGCAAAAACCGGAAAAGCCTTTGAGCAGGGTTTTTCGGTGTTGATTAAAAGGGCCGGAGTTTATAAGCTGAAAGGGCTTACCGTGGAAGCCCTTGATCCCGGCCGCCGCGGGGAGTCCGCTCCAGGGGAGTTCTCTGCCGAATACCCCCTGGTTCTGCGATCTTCGGGGCCGGGGGAAGTTTCGCCGGGTGCAATTATTGCCGAAGACCGCCGGGGTCTGGCGGCGGTTTTGGGGTCCGCCGGACTGATCCACCGGCGGGGAACCGCGGACGGAGGGGATAATCCTGATACAGGGGCGGCCTCTTTTACGGTCCACAGTCCCGGCTGAAACGGACGGAGCATACCGGAGGGTTGGATGCTTTTGAATCAGAATGAAAACAAAAAACCGAACAGACCCCCAAGGCCATTTTTATCCGGCGGCGGCCCCAATCATTTTGCCCTGCTTTTTTTTCTTATCATGGCGGGGCTCTTTATCGCCTATTTTTTGCGGAACGAAGGACCCGCCGTCCAGGAAGTAGCTTATTCGGATTTTCTTCAGTACCTGGAACAAAACGAAATTACCGCGGTAAAGATCTACGACAACAATGTGATCGATGGGGTCCGCCGGGGCCAGAGCGGTGAAGCGGTCCGGTTTAAGACGCTCATCCCCTATAACGATCCGTCCTTGGTTCCCACCCTCATTTCCAGGCAGATCATGGTCTCGGGCGCGGTGGCGGGCCTTTCCCCCTGGCGGATCATGCTGGAGATTATCCCCTGGATACTGATCATTGGTTTTCTCTGGTTTATGATGCGGAACATGCAGGGCGCCGGTTCCCGGACCTTTCAGTTCGGCAAGAGCCGGGCCAAACGTTACCATAACGAAGGAAAAAAGGTAACCTTTGCCGATGTGGCGGGCCAGGTGGATGCCAAGTACGAGCTTCAGGAGGTGGTGTCTTTTCTTAAAAACCCCCAGAAATTTACCAAAATGGGCGCCCGGATTCCCAAGGGAGTGCTTCTGGTGGGGATGCCCGGTACAGGAAAGACCCTTATGGCCAAGGCTGTGGCCGGCGAAGCAGGGGTGAATTTTTTTCACATGTCCGGTTCGGATTTTGTGGAGATGTTTGTCGGCGTAGGCGCCAGCCGGGTCCGGGATCTCTTCGATCAGGGCCGGCGCAACGCCCCCTGCATTGTCTTTATCGACGAGCTGGACGCAGTGGGCCGGACCCGGGGGGCGGGTTACGGCGGCGGCCACGATGAACGGGAGCAGACCCTAAACCAGCTTTTAGTAGAGATGGACGGTTTCGATTCCAAGGATGGGGTGATTATCCTAGCGGCCACCAACAGACCCGACGTGCTGGATCCGGCCCTGCTCCGGCCGGGCCGCTTTGACCGCCAGGTGGTAGTGGCCATGCCGGATATAAAGGAACGGGAGGCGATCCTCGGCATCCATGCGGCGAAGATCCCCCTCGCCAAAAACATCGATCTGGTCCGGATAGCCAGGGCTACCCCCGGCATGAGCGGGGCAGAGATAGCCAACCTTATCAACGAAGCGGCCCTCTTCGCTGCCCGGAAAGACAGGACGGTGGTGGAGATGGACGACATGGAAGAGGCCCGGGACAAGGTGCTTATGGGGGTAGCCCGGAAAACTCTGGTGGTCAGCAGCAGGGAACGGCGCATGACAGCAATCCACGAGGCGGGACACGCCCTGCTCCATTATTTCCTTAAAAACGCAGACCCCCTCCACAAGGTAACAATTGTTCCCCATGGGCGGGCCCTGGGTATGGCCATGTCCCTGCCGGAAGAGGACAGTTACAGCCGTACCAGAGGCTGGATCGAAGACCGTATTGTGATCTGCTACGGCGGCTGGACGGCGGAAAGAATCTTTTACAACGAAACCACCACCGGAACAAAGCAGGACCTGGAGCAGGCCACCGATATGGCCCGGCGCATGGTTTGTGAATGGGGTATGTCGGAGGATCTGGGGCCTGTAACCTATGGGCAGGAGGACGAGCCCATCTTTTTGGGCAAGGAAATTGCCCGGCACAAGGACTATTCTGAAGAGACCGCCCGGCGCATCGATGCGGCGGTTAAGCACATTCTTCAACGGGCCTCTGGGACTGCCCAGACCGTCCTGGAAAGCCACAAGGCGGAGCTGGAAAAACTTGCCGACGCCCTCCTTTCTCGGGAAACCCTCACCGATGAGGAACTGCGGTCCCTGTTGAATCTTCCCGCCAGGGAAGAGGTAAAGACCGGATAATGACTGGCGGGAGAAACGTAAGGCATTGACGAAAAGGGTTTTTCTTTTTGTGCTTTTTTGTCCGCTTGTTTCTCTGGCCGCCCAGAACGGCCCGGTTCAGCCCGCTGTTCCGGCGGATCTGTTTTCCGCTTCCGGGGATGCCGCCGTTGCCCGCCGGTATCTGGAATGGGCAAGGAAGGAATTTAATGAGGGAAGACCCGCCGAAGCCCTGGCGGCCCTGGAACGGGGTGCGGATTATGCTTCAGCATCCTCCGACCTTTCCTGTTTTTTGGCGGTACTTCGGGATCTCCAGGGACGTCCGCGGTTTGCCGTGCTGGAATCCTGCCGCTGGGCGCTGGAAACGGCCCGCTGGGAAGGTTTGAGCCTCCCCGGGGGAAAGAAGGCCGGCCCGGAATTTGTCCGCCTTCTGGAAGCAAAGATCCTTACCGAACTGCGTTTCTTTGAAACAGCCCTGGAAAGCCTCCGGTATTGCAATCCCGAAGAGTACGATGTCCAGTACCGCCGGCTTTGTGCTTTGAAGGGCCTTGCCGAATCCAGAAACGGCTGGGGGGCGGAATTTCTGCGATCCATGGCCTTAACCATGGATCGCTTTCCCCGGGAGACCGCTCCGGTCCGGCTTCTCTTTGATTATGCTTCCCGGCAGGATGCGGGACCCGGTATCCGCCCCCTGACCGGGTTAGCGATCCGCCGTCTTCCCGTTTTGATCGCCGCCGACCAGGAACTGGCCTACATGGCGGTCCCCTTTATTGAGGACCGTGAAACGGCCCGCCGGTATACGGCCTCCTACCGGGCGGCGGTGAATCCGCCCAACCCCGCATCTCTTCCGGCGGCGTTGGACCTGGGGCTTATAAGCGGCCTCCAGGCGGTGGAGGAACTTTTTTCCTTCCGCGGCGAAGGGTCCGGCGGAACGAACAGCCCTTCGGAGGATCGCCGGACGCTGAGCCGGGAACTTGCCTCCTCGATATTGGGTCTTTTAAGGACCGGCGACGAACGGGCCCGCCTGGGACGAAACCTTTCGCGCTTTTCCGGTGTTATAACGGAAGATGCGGATCATGACGGCATTGTTGAGGCCCGGACGCTGTACCGGGAGGGGATGATCCAGGAATACCGCTGCGATGCGGATCAGGACGGCGTTGAAGAACTGACCGCCGGGTTTTCCGCCGGCCTGCCCGAATGGGCGGAGGTGCTGATTGCAGGTTTTTCCTCCGGGGAAGAACCTGTTCTGCCCTTGAACGGCGGCAAACGCCTGCGGGTTCTGATCCGCTGGGAGCGGTATCCAGCGGTGCTTTACGCTGAACTGGAGGAATCCCGCTATATTCCCCGTCCGCTGGATTACTTTTATACGCCCTTTCATTTTGTTTCTTTGGCGCCGGAAGGACCCGGTTATCCCCTCCGGGAGGATCCCCTGCCGTTCTTAACCCAGCGGAGTCTTCTTTCTTTTGCGGTGGCTGTTGAAAAGCCCAGCGCGGAATTCAGGGGCGCCCTGGAACGGATAGAACTCAGCGCTGGCATCCCTGCGGGATCCGCAGTATATTTGGAGGGTAGGAAGGTTGCGGAAACGGAGTTCCGCGGCGGACGGCCCCTTGTTCAGAGGCTGGATCTTGATTTGGACGGCAGGATGGAAACTATCCGGCGTTACGATCCCGCCGAGGCATGGCGGCTGCTCTCTTCCGAAAGCGACTGGGATGGAGACGGCGTTTATGAATACGCCGAAACCCTCCAGAACGACGGGATGCTGAAAAAATTCTGGGACCTTGACCGGGACGGCGTCCGGGAAACCGAAGGATACCAATGATCAATTGGGGTATAAAAAAAGCAGGATGGGCCGGGTCCCTGTTTTTTGCTGCAGGCGCGGTCCTGGCGTTTCTTGTTTCCTGCGCCACGGCGGAAGAAAAACTTACCCCCCCCAGATCAACCAGTGAATACCGCCTGGGGGATATTGAAAAATATGTGGAAGAAGATCCGGTCCGGGCCCTGCATCTTATCGCCGTATACAGAGTCCTCTACGGCGGGGAGAACCTTTCCGTGGCGGACCATAACGGCGAAACCGGAGAGTACCTTACGGCGCTGGAAAGCCAGGCGGTGGAAAGCATGAAAGCCGCCCAGGCCCTGGCCTTGAAGGAAAAACGCTGGGACGATGCGGTTTCCCTGGCCCGGTCTCTGGATGTTCTGGGGATCCCTGTGGAAAATACCGGGGCGGAACCGGAGATAATTCTCTCCGAGGCAAGGGCCGCCCTAGAAGGGGGGGATAACTTTACGGCCTTTCTTTCCGCAGTCCGCTCCCATGAAATGAAGCCGCTGGCCCTTTCGGACATACTTCCCTTTCTGGAGCGGGCAGTCAGCCAGAGGCAGCGGCGGACCGCGGCATTTTTTTTGGCCGCCGCCGACGGCGCCCTGCAAGCGGGCAGAACCGGAGGCGCCCCGGCGCTGGTTCCCCGGGAACTGCGGGACTATGGGGAAGGAAAAGATTCCGTCAGCGACATGATCAAGGGGGTGGCCACGGTGATGGTGGACCGGGGCATCCGCACGGATCGGGGCAGGGCCTATCCCGACAGGGTTCTGGGATCGGCTTTTTTTGTCGATTCTTCGGGACTGCTTATCACCAACTACCATGTGGTGGTCAGCGAAGTGGATCCCAAATACGAAGGTTACTCACGCATGTACATCCGTTTGGGGGATTCCTCCAGTCCCCGGATTCGCGCCAAGGTTATCGGCTGGGATAAGGCCATGGATCTGGCGTTGATCAAGGCGGAATACAAACCGGACTATGTATTCCCCGTGGTGGACCGGGTAATTCCCCGTCCGGGGGATACGGTCTATGCCATCGGATCCCCCGGCGGGCTGGAAAAAACCGTTACCCAGGGAATCGTTTCTGCCCTGGGCAGGCGTTTTCTCCAGATGGGCGATGTGATCCAAATTGACGCGGCGGTAAACCACGGCAACTCCGGCGGGCCTGTGGTAGACCGGGAGGGCCGTCTGGTGGGAATTGTCTTTGCCGGGGTGGAACAGTACCAGGGCCTGAATTTTGCTGTCCCGGCGGAACGGCTCGCGGCGGCCCTGCCCGCCATGATCAAAGGGGGCCGGGCGGAACGGCCCTGGCTGGGCCTTACCATTGCCGAAGCAGGACCTTCTTCGTCTCCCCGGGCGGAGATCATCTATGTGGCTCCCTTTACCCCCGCCTGGGAACAGCATTTTAAGGAAGGGATGATGATCGAATCCCTTAATGGAGAGAGGATCTCCGTGTCCCAGGGGGCCCTTATCCCCGCCCTCCAGGACCGGCTGTTTTCCAACAGCCCCGGGGAACTAGTGGCCCTGGAACTCTCGGATCCCGAAACGGGGACGTCCGAAAAACGCGTGATCATGACAGTTCCCCGGCCCGACGTACCCCTGGCGGAGGCAGCGGCCAGGGACAGCAAGGAACGGATGGCCGCCCCCCTCTTTGGCATGATCCTGACTCCCGCCGCGGGAAGTGGTTTTTCTTCATCCTTCCTGATCAAAAAAGTTATCCGGGGTTCCATTGCCGACGAGGCAGGGCTTTCCGCCCAGGATCCGGTTTCCATACGGGGTTTCCGGGTTGAAAAAGAGTCCGGGGTAGCCATGATGGACATCTCCGTTAAAAAGCGCCGCATGGGCTATCTGGAAACTTCCATGCGGCTTCCCGCCCTGCTGGATTCCCCGGACACCCTATAGGGGAGGCGGCCTCTTTTTCGGATGCCCCGCCTTCGGCGCCAGGGGGTCTTCATTGTGAATGTAGCGGAGAATAGATTTGAAAATACCGGAGAATAGGCGGGATTTTGTGGTATTTAGTGTGATTTACCGGGAGGCCGGTTTGTAAAGGGTTTGCGTATTGTGTAATGCGCAATCGGTTTCGTATTTCATGCCGCGAGAGTCCCAGCCATCGCCCCGGCAAGGCGGCGGATGTCCCCGGCAGCGGCCAAAGCGTCCAGCCAGTCCGGGGGAATCCCCTCAACTCCATAGGCAAGCCCGGCCAGAGCACCGGTTACCGCCGCCGCGGTATCGGTGTCATCCCCCAGATTGACGGCCTTGAGTACCGCAGTCCGGCAGTTTTCCGCAGTCAGGAAGCGCCAGAGGGCGGCTTCCTGAGTATCAATGACAAAGCCGCCGCTCTTGATGTCGGATTCCGGCAGGGCGCTGATGTCCGTCCGCAGAATCCGGGAGAACTTGTCCAGCGTATCCCGGCTGATGCGCGGGCTGCCCTCCTGAAAATCCCTCCGAAGTTCCGTGTATGCGGCGGATTTATCCGTGCCGGAGGCCGGTTTTCGCAGGTACTCCAGGTAAATGAAACAAGCGGCCGCAGACCAGGGATGATCGCGGGTAATGGCCGAGACGGTTTTGGTGAGATGAAAGCGTTCCTCATCCGGCTTGCCGTTCAGGTAGAACACCAGCGGGGCTATCCGCATAAGGCTGCCGTTGCCGTTTTCGTTTACCCCGGCGCATCCCGCTTGTTCCGGGGCAGCGCCGGACTTGAGGCAGCTTATGGCCTTCGCGGTGGATATGCCGATGTCAAACACCGCGCCGCGGGCGGTGAACGCGGCTTCGTCCCGCCATCTAATAAAGTTTTGGGCTATATCCTCCGGGGAAAATCCGCGAGAAAGTGAATCGGCCAGGCACAAAGTGAGGGAAGTATCGTCCGGCCAGGTTCCGGGCGGATGGTTATGGGTTCCGTAACCGGACATTCCCTCACCGTGAAAGCTGCCGCGAGGCCGGAATTCCCAGGGGACGCCGGGCGCATCGCCTGCGGCAAGGCCGAGAAGCAGGGAAGCTACCGGTGTTTTTAGGTCTGCCGGGGCTTTGTTCATACGGCCTTCTCGTAGTGTTCACATTCCGCTCCGTCAAAATATACGGTATCAGGTTTTGATTCGGGATTCCGGGGTTTTCCTCCCATCATCCCGCTTTCCCAGCGGAGTCTTTTATCGCTCATCCAATCATCCTCCGGTAATTTGGGAAACGACCTCAAGGTCAAAGCAGATACGGCTGCCTTTCTTTTCAACTTTGATCGCCTTGAAAGTCGTTCCACGCCGGATAATCGTTTCGTCCTCATGACCGAAACCCGCCTGTTTTGCTATGCCATCCCAGTTCAGATCAGAACCGCGTCCGCAGGCGCTGAATGGCTCGGCATACATCATCTTTGTCCCTTTGGGCAATAAACGCCCACCGCCTAAAGGCGGCGGGTTTCATTAGCGGCTGAAAGCCGCATTGAGGCTAAAGCCTCCTAAAATGACCTTTTGCTAAAGCAATCTAAAGCCTGCGGCTGAAACCCGCT